>JAJYWM010000228.1 GCA_021791455.1 bacterium
CACTGCCCGCTGGCGAATCTCCGCAAGGGTGGCGTGCGAGAGAGCCCTCCCATCCCGCTGCCGACTCACGCCCACATGCTACCAGAAGTCGGCTTACTTACGCTCGGCTTAGTACTCGGCGTGCTGGGCTGCGGCGTCGCCGACGACGCTGCGGGTGAACTCCAAGACGATGTGCTGGAACCCGGCGCAGGTCCCCAGCAAGGGAACGCCGCTGGTCCGGGCGAACGTGATCGCTGCCAAAGCCCCGTCCAGACTGCGATAGGGGCGGCGGGGAGCTATCCAGACGCCGTCGAACTCCTCCAGGCCAGCCAGGCCCTCGGCGTCGCTCGTGCCGATCCACGACACTGCCGTTGCAACACCGAGGGGCGCCCCAGCACGCTCCACTGCGACCGTCGTTTGCGGGTGCGTCTCCTGGTCCGGCTGGTAATCCCCGACGACTGCAACCCGCACGACACACTCCACATGATGCCCCATCTGGGCGGCGCCCACAGCGACGAGCCGCCGGTCGCGAACCACCCGGAACGACGGGTACGGCGTTCTCCCGCTGGTCACCGAAAATCCTCCGACGTGACCGGCAGATCGTTCAGCGGAACGCGCCCCTACGTGCCGACCTGTGCTGCCGCCAACAGCGCCCGTGGCGGCGTTCGGGCGCGATGATCTGTGCGGTTCCCGAGGGTGGCTCCGTCGCCGACCATCCAGGGATCGAGCTGCGCTCATGGCTGTCGTTCGACGAAGTCGTGCATGCCCGGCACCGTGAAGGCGAGGAGCCCCCGTTCGGGGGCGTAGACGAGGCCCTTCTTTAACAGTTCGTTTCGGGCCACCCCGATGTCGGAGGTGCGGGCCTTGCCCATCGCTCTCGCAATATCAGACACGGAGGTCGGGGCCTCGCCGCCGAGTCGCGCCAACGCCCGCATCAAGTCGCGCTGTGCCGGCGTGGCGCGCTCCCAGCGTGACCGGTACAGCCCGTCATTAACTTCCTCTTGGGCGGCCTGCAATCCGACCTCTACGTCGTCCGCATCGATCGGGTCTTGTCGGGCGTTGTCCCATACATGTTTGCCGATCGCCTGCAGAAAGTAGGGATAGCCGCGTGCCGTCTCCAATGCGACGGACAGAGCGCCGGGCTCCCAGCGAACGGCCAGATCGCTGGCTGGCACCACGAGCGCATCGCGAGAGCCGTCCTCATCCAAGAGTCCAACCGGCCGGTAGTCGTATAGACGCTCCGCGTAGCTGGTGGCATCGGCCAGCTGGGCGGGTAGTGAAGGTAGGCCGGCGCCGACGAAGGCGACCGGAAGAGGCGATCCGGACTGCCCGAGCTCGTGGACGGCGACGTTGACGGCCGCCAGCTCGGCTGAGGATGCCTCCTGAAGCTCGTCGACCAAGATGAGAACCCCGATTGCGAGGTCGCGCGCCGTCTGTCCCAGCACTTCGAATAGCTCGGCCAGGTCAGCCGACAAGTTGCCCGAGTCGGCCACACCGTGCAAGGGGTCTACATCGACCCCGAGTGAGACCGCGCCGCTTGGGTCGATCTTAAGGCTGAACGCCTTGAACACGCTTAGGAGGCGACGGAGGCGGGGCACCGGATGGCGGCCCGTGGCGGTGTGCATGCTGCGCGTGAGGGCCCGATTCAGAGCGACCGGGAGCGCACCCGCGGCGCTGGCCTCCATCTTGGCGACGATCCAGCCGGTCGAGGTGACCCTGGTCATGAACTCGTTCAACAGCACGGTCTTACCGACGCCGCGCAGACCGTTGAGTATCCAGCCGCGGTCGCCCTCTCCCGTCGTCTCGACCCGGCGCCGAACCACGTCGAAGGCGCTGAGTAGGTCTTCGCGGCCGGCTAGGAGTGGCGGACGGCGCCCGGCGCCAGGCCGGTAGGGGTTCGTGACCGGATCCACGATCAGACTCTATTACGATGACTAACGATCTGCCTTATACGATTTCATCGACTCTTACAGACCGAGCAGCGACACGTCCATGGCTCCAGCCGAGGTTGCCGCTGTTGGATCGTCGCCGCCGGTCCGGAGCGACGAGGCTCGGAGGCAGCTAGCGTCTCGGCCAGGGCCGATCGTCACAGGCGCTCGAGGCCAGCGCTACGGGCCAGTAACCGACGTGCCCGACGTGCCGATCTGCGCTGCTCCGGTGACCACGCGCTTCGTTCTGGCGTGTCGTTCTGTTGGCGGCTCAGGCGGCGGACCACGTCCAAACCGACCTACACCGCCGAGCACCTGAGGGGTGATCTGCGGCATCAGGCTCCGACCGCCCCGGGGAATAGACGATCTCAGTGGCTGTGCTCGGTGACGGACGTTGATCGCCACTCTCGGCCGAGCAGCCCGAAGACCCACGGGTCGGAGATCTCGCCGTTCACGATGTACCAGCGCGGCGACGACCAGACCCGCCGACTCTGCAACCAGGCGTTCTTCACCAAGCTCTACCTCGGCGAGGACAACGAGGTCCGCGCCGACCTGGCCCGGCCGTTGGCATCCTGCTCGACACCGACATGCACGACCGCGCCCGGTCCTGGGCCGACGATCCTGCCGCCTACGCCGGCAGCCTCAGCACCCGCGAACCGATTTCGCTGGTACCAGGTTTGAACTTCGACGATCTAGTGCCCCCAGCAGGACTCGAACCTGCGCACCCGGCTCCGGAGGCCGGCGCTCTATCCACTGAGCTATGAGGGCTTGGTCGGGCCGACTCTACGTGGGCCACCCCACGGTCGACCGACGGCGCCGCGGCTCCTAGCCTACTCGTCCTCGTCGCCGATGGTGAACATCAGCCCGTCCTGAACGTCGTACAGGGCATCCATCCACTCGGCGATGGTCACGTCCTCGGCCCGGATCCGGCTGACCGCATGTCCCTCTCTGGCCAGGAGCTTGCGGCACTGAGTGCGCAGGGCCACGGGGACGGTCACCTCCTCAGCGATGTTCAATTGCTCGAGTTCGTTGAGGAGACGATCCACGAACAGGATCTTGTTCCTCCTGGCGTTTCTCTCCCGCCGGGAGATGTGGTCCACCTCATAGAGCTTGGTGATCTCGCGGGAGGTTTCAGAGATGGTTGGCAAAATCGTTCCCTTGAAGTGGCGCGATCGTATGAAATGAGCCCCGGAGTCGATCATCGACGCCGCAATCTAAGCCAATCCTAGATCGCCGGGCCGGGATCGTCAAGGTGCCCATCACGAAGTCGAAGTGATCCGCCACCAGAGCCGCCCAGATCCCCAGCGGCCACCAGCATAACCTGGTCCCCAACCTCCAGCTGCAGGCGGCCATCGGTCCGCACGCCTAGAAGACGTCCCTGGACAACGCGGTCAGGTAGGTGCAGTTCGACCTCACGTCCCATCCAGCTGAGTCGCTGCACCCAATGGTCCAAGAGCCCCTCGAAGCCCGTCGCAAGCCACTGCCGGTAGCGGGCCTCAAGGCGCTCCAGCAGCTCCAGCAGCAGTTTCGCCGGCATCCCATCCCAGCCCTCAAGGTCCAGGGCGGTGGCGTTGGGCCCGGGGCGCTCAGCCTTGGGGATGCCGGCCCAGGCGACGTTGCAGCCGACACCCACGGCGACCCCGGCTGAAGGACCACCCGGCACCCCGACAGTCTCCACCAGAAGCCCGGCCACCTTGCGACCACCGACCAGGCAGTCGTTGGGCCACTTGAGCGAGATGGTCAGTCCGGTGGCGGCCTCGATCCCCTCCGCCACGGCCAGGCCGGCCGCCAGAGCCAGAGTGGGGTCGGGCGCCGTCGGCCGCCAAAGGACAGAGAACATCACCGAGGTTCCCGCGGGGGCGACCCAGGAGCGGCCGAGGCGGCCCCTGCCCGCCGTCTGCTCGTCGGCGATCACCACCAGGCCCTCGGAGGTCGAATTGCGGGCAGCTCTTGCCACCAGATCCTGGGTGCTGACGACCCGGCTGTGAAGGCGCAGCCGGTACGGCAGGCCCCGGGCCGCCACCCTGAGGCGCAGCCACTCGGCGCCCTGGGAGCCCACGGCTTCGCGGCTCAACTACTCGATCCTGCCTGGCGGGTCTTCGGCATCCGGGGCACTCTCGTATACTGCGGCCTCGTGGAGAACTGGGAGCGGATCGAGCTCTTCAGCTCCTTCCTCAAGTTGACCGGTGACATCGAGGTGGTGCCCCCCCTGCGGCTCACCGATGTGGTCAACAGGATGACGGAGTACCTGGAGGTTAGGCAGCTCACCCTTGAGCCGCTGGCAAGCACCTACCCCGTGATCAGCACGGTGGAGGAAGCGGCCATGGTGTCGAAGCGCTCGATACTCATCATCGCGCCGCTCAGCGACAGCAGTGCGGACCCAGGAGGGCGCCGCACCCTCCTGGAGCAGAAGGTCGCCCACCAGGTGGCGCTTACGATCGACACGTTCTCGCTGGTGTGCGAGGTCTTCCTGGAGCCACGCCTGAGCCTGAGAGAGACCCTGGAGCGAAGCGTTGACGACTTTCTGGCGGTTCGCAACCTCAATGCCGTGTGGCTGCCCGCCCTGACCCACGAGCGGGTGACAATTCAAAGGCCATTCGCCCTGGTTCACCCTCGCCAGATCCTGAGCTTCTCGGAGCGGGGATCGGCGTCCCTCTGACCGCAGGCTTGCCCACCCAAGCTGGCGGCGAGATGCGCCAGGCGGCGACCGTGGTGCTCCTGAGACAGGTTCCGTCCACCCCCGCGCAGATCGAGGTCCTCCTGCTGGAGCGACCTGCCGGGGCGGCTTTCGCGCCCGGCACCCAGGTCTTCCCAGGAGGGTCCGTGGACTGCTCGGACCGGGACCCGAGGTGGGGGGACCTGGTGGAAGGGTGGTCCGACAGTGAGGTGGATCCGCGCACACCGCTTTGGATTCGCATCAACGCCATCCGGGAGACCTACGAGGAGACCGGCGTTCTTCTCGCGCTCCGTCCGGACCGGTCGCCGTGCACCCCGGAGGACCTCAGCCACTTGGAGCCGATGCGACGGGGCCTGCGCACAGGCGATGGTCGGACGTTCCGAGCTGGGCTGGCGGCGCGGGGGTTGCTGCCCGACGTCCGAGCACTCGTGTTCTGCGCCCACTGGATAACCCCTGCTGGCCTGCCGCGGCGCTTCGACACCCGCTTCTTCCTGGCCGAGCTCCCCGAGGGTCAGGAGCCCGCCCCTGATCCGATGGGCGAGCACACCGGGCTGCGATGGGCCATCCCGGGGGTGGCGCTTGAGGAGGCCTCTCAAGGGCTGTGCCAGCTCCTGCCGCCGACGCGGGCGGTGCTCGGGCTGGTCGCCTCTGCGCGGGGCGTCGCCGACCTCCTGGCAGGTGGCGCAGATGGCTCGATACAGACCATCGAACCCAGACTCGAGGACGTCAACCAGGAACACTTCCCGGGCCTCGATGTGGACAGGGTACTGGGGCGCTGACCATGGGAGCCGCCCGAGTGGAGTTGGTCCGAGCCCGGAATCCCGGGCCTCTCACCGGCCCGGGCACCAATACCTGGCTCTATGGACTTGGGGAGGCGGTCGTTATCGACCCCGGACCGGCCACACCTAGCCACCTGGACGCGGTCATGGCCGCCGCGAGTGCCATCGGGCCGGTCGCGATGATCGTGGTGACCCATCACCACCAGGACCACGCCGAAGGGGCCAGGCAGCTGAGCGCACTGACCGGAGCACCACTGGCCCTGTTTCACACCGAAGTGAGCGCCCCGGGCGACCTCGGGTTGCACCACCACGACCGAATCCTGGCCGGTGGTGCCGAGCTTCTGGTGCTGCACACCCCGGGTCATGCGGCCGACCACGTGTGCCTGTTTGAGGAGCCGAGGCGCCTGCTTTTCAGCGGCGACCACGTGCTCTCAGGGACGACCAGCGTGATCTGGCCGCCGGACGGCAACATGGACCAGTATCTGGCCTCGCTCCAACTGGTGATCGACAGCGCGCCCCACCGGATACTCCCGGGCCACGGTGAGCCAATCGAGGATCCGGATCGGGCCCTGGCAGAACTCCTGAGCCACCGCCTCGCCAGAGAGCAGCAGATATTCGAGCTGCTCAAAGCGGGCCCGGCCCGGCCCCGCGACATCGTCACGGCGCTGTACGCCACCTATCCACAGGCCGTGTGGGAGGCGGCGGAGAAAACCGTGCTGGCCCACCTGCTACGGCTTGAGGCCTCGGGGAGGGTCCGCCGCTCGACCCGGGCGGACGACTCCCCCTTTGAGGTCCTTGCCTAGCCCAGGTGAAAAGGCAGGTGAGCCAGGGTTCTGGTCATGACCCCGGTCGGTCCCTTGGGCACAAGCTGCGCCAGGAGCGGCTCCGCGTGGTAGGACGAGGCCGCGATGTCGAGATGCACCCAGGGCTTGCCGGCCACGAACTCCCGAATGAAGATCGCCCCATTGATCGTGCCTGCGGCGGTTGTACCCGAGGTGTTACGGATATCCGCGATGTCGCAGGTCAGAGCCACATCGTGCTCAGGCAGGAGGGGAAGCTCCCAAACCCTCTCCCCCGCCTCCACGGCGGACGCCCTGAGCGCTTCCATGAGCTCGGGGCTGTTGCCCATGGCCGCGGTGACGGGATGGCCGAGGGCTATCGAGACGGCGCCGGTCAGGGTGGCCACGTCCACGAGGTGGGTGGCCCCTTGGCTGATCGCATAGCAGAGGGCGTCCGCCAGCACCAGGCGGCCTTCTGCGTCGGTGTTGTTGATCTCAATCGACTTGCCGTTCATAGCGGTGACCACGTCCCCCGGCTTGGTCGCTCCACCGCCTGGCATGTTCTCGGTGAGCGGAGCGACCGCGATCACCTCGATGCGCGGCTCGGTGCGAGCGATCACTGAGAGAGCCTGAACCACGGCGGCGGCGCCACTCATGTCGGACTTCATCGTCACCATCCCAGCATTGGGCTTGAGAGAGATACCCCCGGTGTCGAAGGTGATGCCCTTGCCGACCAGCGCCAGCACCCGGCCGGAGCGATCCGAGGAGCGGGGCTTGTAGCGGAGCAGCAGCAGCTTTGGTGGCTGGTGCGACCCCCGAGCCACCGCGAGCAACGCGCCCATGCCCAGCTTCTCCATCTCGCTTCGCTCGACGACCTTCATGGCGAGTCCGCAGGACTTGGCCAACCGGTCCGCCTCCTGGACAAAGTCGGACGGAGTCAAGAGGTTGCTGGGGCGCCACTGCAGGACGCGAGTGGCGTTGGTGGCCTCGGCCAGTCTGACTCCCGCCGCCAGGGCCGCTGCCAGGTCGGAGCCAGATCCCAAGCCGATCACCTCCAGGTCTTCAATTTGCCCTGCGGACTCGGCTTGCTTGAATTCGCCGGCATGGTAGTTGCCGAGGGTTATCCCTTCGGCGATGGCCCGGGCCGGCGATTGCGGAGCCTGCCCGGTTACGGGGATGGCCAGCGCGTCCCGAACCATCGGGTCGACAACCACTCCCACCGAGCGACACGCCGGACGCAGCTCCCGGGCCGCAAACTGCAGAGCATTGCGCAACCGATATCCGTCCAGTCGATCGGCCCGGCCAAGGCTTAGGAACACCACCCTGGGCGTTGCGATCCGGCCGAGGGTGGCAACCGATTTCCGCTCCGGGAAGTGACCGGTTACCTCCTCCGACTCCAGCATGTTGGCGAAGACGCCGCCAAGTTCAGCGTCGAGGGCGGAAGCGCCTGGCCCCAGCGGCTCCCCCTCCAAATAGGGGACCACCAGGGCATCAACCTTGATCTTGGTGACAGCGGAGTCAGTCGCCTTGGCTTGCATGGAAGAAACCTCCTGAAATGGCTTGCGGTCGTCACCCGCCCCGCTCGGACCCTGCTTCGGGTCCGGCTGCCCCGGTCCTCCGGCGTCCCAGGGTGCTGCGCAGGGAATCGACATCCTCTCTGGTGAAGCGGTTGCGGCCCACGGCGTCCACGGCGGACGGGTGTGCTCGTCCTTCTCGGATCCAGTTGATGATCAGCTGCGGCTTCACGCCCAGCAGCCCCGCCACCTCCACCGGGCCGAGTAGCTCTCCGCTCGCCGGATGGAGGCCCGCCGAGGGTTGGTCCGTACTCCCGGTCGGCTCTGGGCTGGACCCCGGGTCAGTGGTGGGGATCAAACGTCACCCGCTTCAACCCGGGTATCCATTCGCGCAAGGCGGCGTCCACCTGCTGCCGCAGAGCGGGGGTGAGCACAGCCACGTAGTTGGAGGTCGGATGGGCCTGCACCACCACCTCATCAGGGGATGGCCGGGTGACGAGGAGGCTGTCGGACCCGGGGCCAGCCTCCACCAGCCCGCGCACTCTGGCCGTCAGTTCAAGGTCGTCCACGGGGCCATGATCGCACGTGAGATGCCATCGCTGTGACGCCGAGCTGTCCTGCGTCTCAGCCGTGATCGCCCTGCGGCGAGATCGGCCACACCTGACGGGCCCCGCTCAGCCACCCGGCCGCCCCCTGGGCGGTCCCCCACCTCTGGCCAGTGGAGGGCCGGATACCCAGGACGTCACGTCTTTTGGGTGCGGGGACGGTCCGATTCGGCATAATCGCCCCGTTGGCCAACTTCGTAGCGGTTTGCAAGGCAGCTGACATCCCCGCCGGGACTGGCAGGGTGGTCGATGCTGATGGGGTGGAGATTGCCGTGTTCAACACCGACGGGGTGTATCACGCACTGGAGAACGCTTGTGCGAGCGGTGGCTCCATCGGCGAGGGGCGGTTGCGCGGGCACGTGGTCACCTGCCCGCTTGACGGTGAGACCTATGACGTCAGGACGGGTATCTCCCCCATCTCGGATGCCATATTCGTCCGCCACTTCGACGTGCGCGTCCTGGGCGGCAACGTGATGGTCCGGTTGGAGCCCACCGAAGACGAGGACGAAGAGCTCTGAGTCAACGCTTGGCGGCGGTGGACGTGGGCTCAAACACGGTTCACCTTCTGGTCGCCACCCTCGCTGATGAGGGGTTGGTCGAACGCCTGCACGCGGTCGAGATGCTCAACCTCGGCCGGGAGGTGACAAGCCACGGCAGAATTGGGGCTCCGCTGATAGCGACCGTCACCGACACCGTGGCCCGGATGCTGGATCTCGCCAGGGGCAGCGGGGCAGAGGATGTCGGCCTGGTGGGCACCGAGGCGGTGCGCAACGCCCCCGACGCTGACCAGTTGGTGGCATCCGTCAAGGCAGCAACCTCGGAGACCCTGAGGATCCTGACCGGCGAGGCGGAGGCCCGTCTCAGCTATTTGGGGGCGACCGCGTTCCGGGTCCCGGCGGGCGAGCCGGCCACCGTGGCGGACGTCGGGGGGGGAAGTACGGAAGTGGTGCAGGGGAAGGGTACCCGGCCCCGGAATGGCACGAGCCTCAAGCTCGGATCCGACCAGCTTCTCAATCTGATCAAGGCTTCCGATCCGCCCACGACGCAGCAGCAGGTGCACGCCGCGGCCCGCGTCTCCATGATCCTCGAAGCGGTGCCCCGCTCCCAGCCTCCCGGGACCCTGATGGCCACGGGAGGAACGGCGTCGAACGTACCCGTGCTCCTGGGGGCACGACGCCCAGCCGTCGAATCGGCACGACTGTCCCTTCGGGAAGAGGCTGGCGAGGCTTGGACGCATGTCGACCGCAGCGATCTCGAGAAGGCTCTGGAACTGACCATGAGCCGCTCCAGCGGAGTGCTCGCAGCGGCAACCGGACTCACCCCAAGGCGCGCCAGGTTGATGGCCGGCGGGCTTGTGATCCTGGTTGGCCTTCTCGATCGTTACCAAGCCGACGGTCTGACTGTGACCGAGCGGGGGCTGCGAGACGGCGTCGCCCTGGCTCTGGCTGCGGCCCGGGCCAGGTCCTGACCCCCGAGTAAAGCGGCGCCCAAATCCGTGCCCCAGTCTGCTGTTCCTCTAAGCTGGGTCTATGCCCCTGTTCGATTTTCACACCCACACCACCATCTCCGACGGGCATGCCGCACCCCTGGAGATGGCGCGCCGCTGCCAGCAGAACGGGTACGCCGCCTACGTCTGCAGCGATCATGTGGACGAGTCAACGGTGGATCGCCGGGTGCCCGAGATCGTGGCGGCGTGCCGCCGGGTCAACCAGGAGCTGCAGCTGGCGACCGTCCCGGCCGTCGAGGTGACCAGAGTCGCACCGGAGAGGGTGGCACGGGTGGCGGCGCGCGCTCGGTCCCTGGGTGCGAGGCTGGTGGTGGTCCACGGTGAGACGATCGGCGACTTCCCCCAGCCGGGCCTGAATCTGGCGGCGGCCCGCTGTCCCGACGTGGACATCCTGGGCCATCCCGGCCTGATCTCAGAACAGGCCGCCGAGGAGGCCCGCGACCGCGGCATCCACCTGGAGATCAGCGCAGCCGGACTGCACGGGTTGACCAATGGCCACGTGGCGAGGATGGCGGTGCGCGTCGGGGCCAAGTTGGTGCTCGACTCCGATGCCCATCGCCCGGAGGCGCTCCTCACACTGGAGCGGGCCAGGCAGCTGCTGGAGGGCAGTGGCCTGGATCCGGAGGCAGTCCTGGCGGCGGCCGACGTGGCTCCGTTCGCGATCCTCAGGCGGCGCGGCATAGAGATACCGGTGCCGCTGGCGGCCCCCTGAAGACGGTCCTGCGGCGCCCTCGCTAGCGCCTCTTCAGGGCTGGGAGGGACCGCCAGGAACTGGCGTGCCTGGATTGGCTGGCGTTGGCGGTCCGGGCGAGGGATGTACCACCGGGGTGGGCTTCGGGAAGAATGTCGGGGTCGGGAAATAAGTTGGGCTTGGGGTGTTGGTTGGAATCGAGACGATGTCCTGGAGCTGCTCAACCAGGAGGGTGCCACCCGGTCCCTCAGACAAGGTCACGATGCAGTCCTCGCCAGGTATGAGGCTGGCAAGGCCGACCGTGGCGCCGTCTTTGGTGAGCTTCGACGTGGACGTGACCGTGGCCTGGATCGCGGCCCCGTTCACCGGCTGGATGGCGACCGTGTTCTCCGCCAGAGACACGGCCAGGATAGTGCCGTCCAAGGGGGTGCCGACCAGGCTGGAAGAGGAAGGGCTCGTGGAGGGGGCTATGGCCCCGTGGCGGGCACTCCCTCCGTTTGATCCGTTGCTGGCGAAGATGGTCTGAGAGGCGGCCAAGAGTCCACCGGCCAAGACGCCGAGGGCCACGATCGCGAAGAGTAGGAATCCGCCCAAGCCAAGGTGGCGTTTGACGCGGCGCCCCGGCCGACGGCGAGCGACACCAGCCCTGGTGCGCGGCTTGCGGACCGAGAGCCGATCCTCGGGAGCCTGGGCTTCCGCCAACCTTCCTCCTCCTCTGTCGGGATGGTCCCACGCCATGGAGCGTCCCGGACCCCGACTCCGCCATCATCCCGGAGTCCCGGAGTATAGACGACGGGTTCCCGGCAGCAGCCAATCGGTATCATCAGGAACCACCCATGCCTCTGGACTACGATCACCGCGCCATCGAGGCGAAGTGGCAACAGCGCTGGCAGGAGACGGGCCTCAACGAACCCGATCTCTGGGAGGCGCCGCGGCCCTACTACAACTTGATGATGTTTCCATACCCGTCCGCGGAGGGACTGCACGTGGGAAACATGTATGCGTTCGCGGGCGCCGACGTGCATGGACGCTTCCAGCGCATGCAGGGCTACTCGGTGTTCGAGCCGATGGGCTTTGATGCCTTCGGGATCCACAGCGAGAACTTCGCCCTCAAGGTGAACCGCCATCCGGCCGACCTGATCGCCTCCAATGTGGCCAACTTCCGCCAGCAGTTGGAACGCTTGGGCAATCAGTTCGCCTGGAGCAAGACCCTGGCGACCACCGACCCCCGGTATTACCGATGGACCCAATGGCTCTTCCTCAAGCTCTGGGAAGGAGGCCTCGCCTATCGCGCCCGCCGCAACGTCAAGTGGTGCCCCACCGACCTCACAGTGCTGGCCGATGAGCAGGTGATGGGTGATGGCACCTGCGAGCGGTGCGGGAGCCAGGTCGTCGAGCGGGAGCTCGAGCAGTGGTTCCTGCGCATCTCCGCCTACACAGAGAAGCTCCTCGGCAACCTCGATGAACTGGACTGGTCCGAGAGCACCAAGCTCCTGCAGCGGCACTGGATAGGTCGCAGTGAGGGCGCCCACATCGACTTCCCGATCGACGGAGAGGCGCCTCTGCGGGTCTTCACAACCCGCCCCGACACGGTTTACGGCGCCACGTTCATGGTGCTCGCGCCCGATCACCCGCGAACCCTCGACCTCGCCCATCCGAGCTGCCGCGATGAGGTTGCGAGGTACCTGGCTGAGGCTGCCAGGCGGAGGATCGCTGGAGCCCGTCAGGAGGGGGACTCCACCAAGGGGATCTTCCTCGGGCGGTGGGCCCAACATCCCCTGACCGGGGCCAGGATCCCCCTCTACACGGCGGAGTACGTGCTGTCCGGCTACGGCACGGGGGCGATCATGGCGGTCCCCGCGCACGACGCTCGGGACCACGCCTTCGCCGTGGCGTTTCAGCTTCCGGTGGTGGAGGTGGTGTCGGGTAGCTCCGGCGGAGGTGCCCACAGCGGCGCTGGGACCCTGGTGAACAGTCACGAGTTCAGCGGCCTCACCGCTCCCGACCCAGCCCGGGAGGTCGTCATCGCGGCCCTGGCAGAGCGCGGCCTCGGGGAGCGCCAGGTGACCTACCGGCTCAGGGATTGGGGAATCTCACGCCAGCGCTACTGGGGACCGCCGATACCGGCGATCCACTGCCCCCGGGACGGCGCGGTGCCTGTCCCCGAGGACCAACTTCCGGTCGTGCTCCCGCATATCGACGACTTCCGCCCCTTGGGCTCGGGCGAGTCACCGCTGGCGCGCAGCCCCGAGTTCTACAACACGACCTGTCCCAGATGTGGCGGACCAGCCAAGCGCGAGACGGATGTCTCGGACAACTTCCTGGACAGCGCCTGGTACTACCTCCGGTATCCGTCCGCAGACCGGGACGATGTCGCCTTCGACGCCGACCTGACCCGCCGCTGGCTGCCGGTCGCCACCTACATAGGCGGAAATGAGCACGCGGTGCTGCATCTGCTCTATGCGCGTTTCATCGCCATGGCCCTGCACGATCTCGGGTACGTCGACTTCGAGGAGCCGTTCACGCGATTCAGGGCCCACGGGATGATCATCAAGGACGGGGCCAAGATGTCAAAATCGCGCGGCAACGTGGTCGTCCCCGATGACTACGTGAACCGCTATGGAGCCGACGCGTTCCGGCTCTATCTGCTCTCCATGGGACCGTTCGCGGAAGGGGGGGACTTCCGCGAGACCGGGGTCAACGGCCCCCAGCGCTTCCTGGTCCACATCTTCACTCTGCTGGAGCGATTCCTGGAAGAGGGATCTTCCCAAGAGCCCGTGGCCCTCGCCCGCCTGCGCCATCGCTGCATCCGCGATGTCACCAGGGACACCCCCGAGCTCAAGTACAACACCGCGATCGCGGCCATGATGACCTTTGTCAAGCAGCTGCAAGCGACACCCTCTCCCCTGCCCAGAGCGGCCCTGGAGACACTGGCCCTGCTGCTTGCTCCCTTCTGCCCCCACGCGGCTGAGGAGATCTGGGCCAGGCTCGGTAACCCGTACTCCGTCCACCAGCAACCATGGCCGGAGATCGACCCCCAGATGCTGGTTCAAGACCAGGTCGTGGTCGTCATCTCGATCAACGGCAAGAAGCGCGACCAAATGTCGGTTGCCCCGGGGCTCCCGTCCTCGGAGCTGCAGAGCCGCGCCCTCGCCTCCGGCAGGATTCAGCACTTGCTGGAGGGCAGGACACCGAGCAAGGTCTTCGTCGTACCCGACCGCCAGGTCAATCTGGTCCTGCCTCGCGATTGAGGCCGCGGCCGTCAGCCGCCGACCTCGGACCTCCGCTCGGCCACTATCACGCCGGAGTCAGGCGACACTTCCCAGTAGCCTTGCTGCTGTATGGCGGCGCCGATCCGCTGCCTAAGCTCCTCGAGAAACTCAGCGTGGAGGTCCAGTCCCGGCATGGAGGTGACGTAGTCGATCAAGAGCTCGGGGTCTTTGACAAGCAGCCGGTTGCTGTGCCGCACCACCCTGATGTCACGGAACCAAGGCCGTATCTGGCCTGGACCGTTGTCGAGATCGAATCCGTCTCCTGCCCACTGATACCCGCCACCTCCTACGAGTTCTCGTATCTGGTGCAGGTGACGCTTTCCATTGGTTGCCGCCAACATGATTCCCCCCGGTGCCAAGACCCGAAAAATCTCGGCAAGGGCGGCGCGACGCTCTTCGACGTGGTAGAGCATGTGGTTGGCAACGACAACGTCGAATTGGGAGTCGGCGAACGGCAGGCTCACGACATCGGCGACCGTGGAGACAACCGGACAGGGGACGACCCGCGTCGCCTGCCGGGTCTCCTGCACCATCCCGGCTGACATGTCGGTCAGGGTCAGAGCCCACGAAGGGTCGACCCGCTTCCCGTTCTCGACCCATAACACGCCCCGCCCGCAACCGACCTCGAGGATCCTTAGTCCAGGGGCCATGGGCAGAAGATCGAATACAAAGTGGTGCCACGTGGTCTTGGCCGTAGAGGAGGCCTCATGCAGCCTCTGACGGCTGCTGAGCTTGGCCCCATCGCGATACTGCGCTGGGAGCCGCGCACCAGCGCCAGAGTGTTCCACCATCCGATGGTATCTGGCCGGTTGGCCCGGCACTTCCGGAGTCCTATCCTAGGCAGATCCGGCCCGTAGCTCAGTTGGTTAGAGCGGGGCTCTTATAAAGCTCAGGTCGTGGGTTCAAGTCCCACCGGGCCGACCGTTTCTGATCT
>JAJYWM010000319.1 GCA_021791455.1 bacterium
TCGGGAGGGCCCCAAGTGCCCTTGTACATCACCCTGCCTGGGGCAACCAACAGCGTGGCGCTTCCAATGTCAGCGATTTCGGTGGCCATCGGCTGCTGGACCTTCGGGGACGCGACCGGAATCTACCCGCCCAGTGCCTTGACCACCAGCCATTTCAGTGGGCTTAGTGAAGCTCCCCAGCAACGATGGGCGTCGCCGATGATGTCTGCGGTGCCGATGGGCCTGATAAAGCTGCCCTAGGATCCTCACACGAGGGGGATCACGGCGGCCGGGCTGTCTCGTGAACGATCGTTCGCGGACACCCTCGCTCATCGAGACGTTCCACTAGGCCTCACCTGTAACGCAGGCCGTGTACGCATCTATGTAACGCTCCCCCCTGTTTGCGATAGGCTTGGACCATGCGCATCGGCTACGGGCGGGTGTCCACCACCGACCAGAATCTCGACGCCCAGCGGGACGCGCTCCAGGCCGCGGGCTGCGACCAGGTCCTCGTCGACAAGGCCAGCGGGAAGTTGGCCAGCCGCCCCGAGCTGGACAAGGCGCTCCTGGTCGCCCGGGGCGGCGACCAGCTGGTCGTCACCAAGCTCGACCGGCTCGGACGCTCCCTCGAGCACCTGATCGTCCTGTCCAACGAGTTGCAGGCTCGGAGCGTCGACCTGGTGGTGCTCGACCAGGGGATCGACACCTCCACCGCCGTGGGCCGTATGTTCTTCCAGATCCTCGGCGCAATCGCCGAGTTCGAGCACGCCTTGATGGTCGAGCGCACCCGCGACGGCCTGGCCGCCGCCCGTGCCCGTGGCCGTACCGGGGGGCAGCGGCCCAAGCTCAGCCCCCGCCAGGCCAGGATCGCCCAGGACATGTACGACCAGACGGGCCCCGATGGGCGGCGGGCTCACACCGTCGCCGAGATCGCCGCCGAGTTCGGGGTCTCGCGCCCCACCATCTACCGCCACCTCCAGCGCCCGGGTCGATGACCGCCGCCGCTCAGAATCGGTGGACCGGGGACGCTATGAGACGCTGATTGTGGGCATGGGTTGTGAACGCACCCAAGGACCGTCGTGGCCAGCCATCGCGGTCGTCGCATAAACGGCCGTTTGTTGGATGGCGACAGCGCGCGCGCACGCCGTAGTCTCAGTGGTCTGCAGGAGGGGCTAGAAGCCGCTCCTCGTCGGGGAGTTCCACCACGGTCAGGCCGCGGGCCTCGGCCCTCAGCTGCATGGACAGATCGCCGGTGACTAGGCGGACCGGACCTCCCTTGCGCGAAGTCAGCGCCTCTGTGCGGTCGAGGATCTCTTCGTCGGTATTGAGGTGCGGTTGGTGCCCGCGTCGGTCCAGAAGGACCTCCAGGGTTACGTTGTCTCGGATCTGGGCCGGTCCGGCACCTCTCCCTGCGAGGCGTTGCCGCATCGCCTTCAGTCGAGCACCTGCCCGGTCCCCTGTAGGCCTCCTGGCCATGTTCTTCTTGTCGTCGAGTTCACGGAGCACGGCAAGGGGGACGATGATCCGCACCTTCTCCTGCCCAAGGACGCCGCACCAGTCGATGTCCGTGAAGGGCTTGAAGTGCAAGTGGGCGTTTGTGTCGAGGACGGCCCGCGCCGCCACCGGGTCAGCCTGAGAGTCCTCCTTGATCAACGCGTCGAGTTGGTCTGTCAGTCGGTCCAGCCAGGCCTGCTGCCACTCGACTTCCTTGGCGAGGAGGGGCCACGGTCGCGGGCTGCCGGCACGGAGTTCCCGGATGTGCCAGTAGCGAGCGGAGTGGAGGTGGTCGAGCCAGGTGTCACCCGCGAACCAGCGCTGCATCATCGTCTCGGCCATCTCCACTTCCGAGAGGTAGTTGTTCTGCGCGGCGAGCAGCGACGCCACCGTCGGTACGCCGGTGGCGGCACTCCCCAGTCGATTGCGCAGATCGCGAAGGCCATCACGAACGGAGTGTGGGTCGACGCCGGGCAGGAGGTCCACGCCGACGAGTATCCCAGCTTGCAGCCACACGACCGGCGAGCTGGGGCCATCCTAAATGTGGCTGGTGGCGACCGCTATGGCCCACGCGGAACCCGCTGGCAGGTGGCACCCATCGCCAGGATCCTCGCTCGCTCGGGAAGCACGCTCACGCGCGGGCGACCGACGCACGGCGGCCTTCACCTTGATCCTCTCGCGCTGGCCGCAGTTAGGACCAGCGCTCATGACCGTTGGAGCCGCCAGTCCCAGTCAACCCAGGCCTGAGTTGTCGACAGCCGATGAGATCACACCGGCGGGTCTGGGACCAGCATCGTGGCAGTCCGCCGCAAGCCCGCCAGCAGATCACTGCGGCGCTCCCGTGACTTGAGCCATTCCTGGACGAAGTCCCTGAAGTGGATGGTCTCGCGCGACACGCTCACGTGCACGTTGGGGTCCGTGTTCATCCTCTGCAAGAACACGTACGGGCTGCGCTTGTGGTCCCGGTAGAAGATGGCTTTGCAACGAGCCCCTGATATGGCCCGAAACGGAAGTTGCTCCAGTGCCTGGGCGTCATAGCCGACCCGTTCGATCAAGAGATCGATAGATTCGCCAACAGTTGCCTCTATGAAGCTGTCCTCGAGATCCCGGGGCATGCCTTTGAAGGTCGTCACCATCTGGAACACCTTGCGCCCGGGGTCCGAGAGCGTGGCCCAATAGGCTGCCCGGAGGCGAGCCAAGAGCGTCCAGTCGACCAGGTACACGTAGACCAGTGGCAGCTGGTCCTCCCTCGCTGAGGACCCGAAGATCTTGTAGGTGGCGATCGGCAGCGTATCGTCGGCTGGCATCCCCACGAAACCCTCTGCCAGTCGGAACTGCACCCCAGCGTTCTTCACGTTGATGGCCAGCCGGAACTGCTCCACTCCAACGTCGGTGTTGGTGGCCACCTGGGGCTGGGTCCCCTCGGCCTCGATCACGTAATCGCTCCAGTCCCGCTTCTCGACGGTTCCCCTCAGCGTCAGACCGAGCGCCGTGATCGCGAGTGAGTAGGCGCGGGAGAATGCGATCTCCGTGAAACGGCCCGACACGAGGTTGGCGAATCGATTGTTCCACCCCTTGCGCCTCTCGAGCGGTTTGCCTGGGGCAGCGGCGCGCAGGGTGCGTAGAAACGTGTGGCTTGACCCTGCGACTGCGGTCTGGAAGCTCGTCGGCAGATCCTGGCTGGTCAGGAGGCCCAACGCCTCCTGCTCCAGGGGGGCTGGTGCGGTCCAGGTTGTCAGCTGCTGCCATTGGGCCTGGTCCAGCAGCTCCACGAGAGGCTCGCCCGGCACCCTGGCATCATCTCATGCCGGAAGAACCGTTCTCAACCGTCTTGGCGCCGCTAGGCCCTTGCGAGTGCCCCCACGATCCTCTTCGCTGGAGACCCGTCACTCTCAAGCGCGAGGGCGAGCTGCCTTCCGAGTGCAGGGGCAACCTCGCGGCCAAGGATCTGCTCCCGGATGGCCCTGGTGACCACTCTGGCCAACGGAGGTGGAACCGCGTTCCCGATCTGCAGCTGGATCTCGCGCCGGCTGCCGGCGAATTCGTAGTCGTCGGGGAAGCCGTGCAAACGTCGCAGCTCTGGAACCCGGAGGCGGCGGTTTTCCCAATGGAAGGGGCCGACGTAGGGCCCGGGCTGGCCCTGGATGGTAGGCGCTGGTCGATCCGGCGAGAGCTTTAGCAGGAATGTCCAGTACCGGGACCGCCACTCGAAGAGCGGCTTCGGGTACCCCTCGTGAGCGGTGTAGTGAAGGTAGTTGCCCCCCGGTGGGATCTCCGCTAGGAGATGGCCGTACTTCCCGCCCACCAATTCGTCCGCCTCTGGCTCGGTCGCGAGGCCGTCCAGAGCCTCGCGGGCCGTCACGTGGGGGCGAAGCCGGGACGCATGCAAGGGCCGCACCCGCCGCTCATGCTCTCCCCAGTGAGTAGGCCCAGGCAGGTCCAGATCGCGGCCCTCCCGAGCGCCCACGACGAAGAGCCGCTGCCGGTTCTGCGGCACGCCATAGTCAGCCGCGTTGAGGACCGCGTAGGTGCATGAGTAGCCGTGGCCAGCGATGCCTGCTTGCAGGCGCTCGAAGAAGGCGCGCGACTGGTTGCGGTACGCGAGGCCGAAGACGTTCTCCATCAGGTAGGCCTTCGGCCGCAAGGCACCTAGGAAACGGACGTAGTCCTCCAGTAGGTTCGCGCGTGGATCCAGGCCCGCTCGCTTGTACTCGAGGTGGAAACCAGACTTGGAGAAGGCGACGCAGGGCGGCCCGCCGACGAGGAGGTCGATCTCTCCGGGGCCCACCCTGATCCCACGCATGAGGTCTTCTGGATCGAGCTTGGTGATGTCCGCCGGGCGCACCTCGCTGAGGCGGGGGAAGAACCGGGCTCGGTTCCGGTTCATCGTCGCCACCGCCATGGGATCGCTCTCCACCGCGGCAAGGAGGGAGTACCCGGCCTGCTCTACCCCGAGATCGAGACCACCGGCGCCCGTGAACAGGCCCACGGCTACTAGGGCTCGGTCCGCATCGGGCCGCAGTTGGGTCGTAACCCGCAGTCGCGGCGGGCGGGTGGCTTTGGTCTCCCTCACGCTGGACATCTCTCCCAACCATTGTCCGGTGGGAGTCCTATAGGGATGTAGACCCTCTTACCAGAAGCCACAGTAGTGACAGGGAGCGCGGCGGACCTCAGGGTCAAGCCCATGTCGATGGCCGGGCCGAGTCGGCATAGGAGGACCACGTCAAGACCTGACAGCAGCCGCAAACTCATCAGTCACCGAGGCGGGGAGCTGCCTGAGCGCGTACGCGACCAACTCGGCCTTGGTGAGGCGGACCCCCCGCACACGAAGCTGAACCCCCAGAACGGCAAGCCTGTCATCGAGGCTACGGGGGACGCGGACACCGAGTGCGACCAGCGGATCGGGGTCCGGCACCCTCTCGCTCGGCGCGAAGCCGGCCTCTGGCTCCTGCGCCACCTCGCCGGCATTCGTGCCTTCAGCCTCCGCGTGCGTCCTTGGCCGCAGCGGCACCGGCATGCGCCGCGGCGTCGGGACCGCCGCCTGGCGGCGCCGGCGCAGATCCTCTATCCCACTCACCTTGCCACCTCCTTGCGAACGCCTTCGGCGAGCTGCTCAAGTTCGATTTGGGCCCGGGCGATCGCTTCCCCAGGAGGAGTGGCCGCGCCCACTGCCGTTCTCCGTTTCCGCCGCGGCCACCAACGGTGGTCGGAGATGCCCGTGGCCACTGGCACTTGATACCGCGTGGCCAGCTCCTCCAACCTGTTGATGGCGGCCAGATCCGGCCAGCGCACCACCCGGTTCGGCACCAGGAGGAGGCGAAACTCGGTCGCCTCCTCCAGCAGCCCTTCAAGCGCATCAAGCTCGCGTCCAGCCAGGACCACGGGAACCACCACCAGGTCAGCGGCAGCCATGGCCGCATACGTCAGCGACGCGGCCCCGGGATGAGTGTCGATGACCACGTCGCGATCCCACGCATCTGCCCAGGAGCGGAGTTTGGCCGAGACGTTGGCCTCTGCGGCGTCAATCTCGACGATCAAGGGGTGGGATGGAACCAGTTCCGGGCGGCCAGAGAGCCTGAGCGTGCTGGGGATCCTCCCCTCCCCCACCAGTGCTTCCAGGAGCGAAGACCGACGATTGCCGGCAGGATCCACCCCACAAGCCCGGGTCGCGCTGCCGTAGTCCCAGTCGAGGTCGACCAGTATCCCTTTGAGGGAGTAGGCGAGTTCAATCGCCAGAGAGGTTTTCCCCACCCCGCCCTTGTTGGACGCGACTGTAACCAGCACTCTGCTAGCTTACTCGGTTGTTCGCTAAGTAGCAAGACTGCGCGTTTGATAGCTAGGTAGCCAGGTAGCTAGTTCGCTCGCTATCTCTCGGGACAGCGAGGCGCCTTAGTGCAGTACCCGCAGCCGCTGGACCGGGGTGGGGGAGGGGTGCAGCCGCAAGCCCCGGACCGTCAAGTCCCAGCTCGCCGCTGGGTACACCGACTGTACCTCCCGGAGCCGGAGTGAGAACTTGCGACGGAAGTCGCGCGTGCGGGCGTAGCCGGCCCCGAACTGTAGCTCGAGAAGCTGCCAGGGAATCAAGGTGTCCCTCTTCAGATAGGACATGCGATGGGCCATCCAGATGTACGTGTCGATCGCCATAGGGCTGTCCTTGATGAGTCGCAGGGCGCCCATGTCGACCGGGACCGGGCGCCTGGTGATCTCGGTGAAGAACTCGTGGCTCAGAGTCACGCTGCTCTCCCACAGCGTGTCCTGGTCAGGGTTCCGAGGGTCCCACCAAAGGTCCGTGTGAGCGGCCACCCTGAAGCCGTCGTCCGTCCACCTGCCGTCCCCGTCGAACGTGGCCGAGATGGTGGCGGCGAACAGAGCCTTGGCCTGGTTGCGAAGCCTCGTGATGTCGCCCCGGGGGCCGCCGGTCCGGCACAGGTCCAGCCGGGCCATGAACTTCGCCATGGACGTGCCCAGGACCAATCTAGGCTCCTTGGACCTGACGGCTTCGGTGGTGACCCAGGCCAGGAGCAGCCGCGGGATTGAGCCGTAGGGGATCCCGGTCTTCGACGGGGCAAGAATGGTCAGCTCAAGTTGACCATTGCGCCGGACGAACTCGGTCACTCCCTGCGGAAGCGGGCGATGAGGGATGGTCGCCTGGGCCATGATGCGCGCGTAGTACGCAAGCTCTCCGACCTGGCGAGCCTGCTCCATCTCGATAGCGGCGGCCTCTTCGGCGATGGCTAGATCCGAGGTGGTTCGATCGAGGGGAGGGAAGGCGTTGGCATCGCAAAGGAAGCCGATCTCGACTCGATGGCCAAGCTGGTCGCCGAGGTGATCGCAGAGTTCCTTCTGATGCTTTGCGGCGAGTTCCACCGCGACCGGTGACCGGACGGTGATCCTCAACTCCCGGTCGGAGACCCAGGCCAGCAGCGCATCCCCCAGGACACCGTGCCTAACCGGAGCCGGCAGCACCGCAACAGCCGCGCTCCAGGCGGCCTCTTGACCCTCGACGGTCATGTGTCCCGGGTCCTGCATAGGGTTCGCTCCTGCGCTTGGCTCAAGTGTCGTGGCGCCTCAGAGTTGGCCTCTCGTGATCCGCTGAGGACCCTCTCACTCCATTGGCAATCGTACCCCACATATAGGGGCCGTGGTAGCTTCAAGCCCCAAGATCTGGAGCCCAGGCCTACCAGGCCCCCGTGCGCTGATCTGGTCGCGCCTCTGCGCTGATTTGGTCGCGGGGTCTCCTTCTCAGGGTGCGCTGATTTGGTCGCGCCTCTGCGCTGATTTGGTCGCGCTTCCCACTTCGCATTACCTGTAGTACTCCTGTAAATCCTGTAGGAATTCCCACTCTCAAAGACAGGAACGCCGGACCCAGATAGCCGCATCACCGGTCTGGACGACAGAGATCTATCTCCAAGAACTTCCCCGCCTCCGGGGGCGCTCACTCTCGCTCACGTCCCCTGTGGGGCTCATCCACCAGGGTCCAGCCAGGTTCCACCTCCCGGGATGGCTCGGGAGGTTCAGGAGTCGGTTCAGCCTCGGACTTCTGTTCAGCCTCCTGCTCGGCAGGTACCGCGGCGGCCTGCTCCGCCTGCTCGAGGAGAGTCGTGGCGGCCACCACCGGGTGAGCCTCCTCCCAGTGAACGGCCAGCGCCGCCATGGCGGCGGGCACGTCGCCGGGAGGAGTGCCGAGGCTGTCTGAGTCGGTGATCACCACCGAGGTCTCCTTGGCCCTGGTGACCCCGACATAGCCTGAGGCCCGGTCGGTCTGCCAGCCGCCGCCGCAGACCAGGACCTCGGCGACCGTCCTGCCCTGAGCCCGGTAGAGGTGCTGGGCATAGGCGAGGTCCAGTGCCGAGCGGTGCTCCTGGTCCACCGCCCACTCCCGGTCTCGGAGCTTGACGGTCACGGTGCCGGCCCCAGGATCGGTGGCGACCACCACCCCGGTCTCGCCGTTCTCCACTCGCCGAGTGGTTCTGCCCTGGGCCTTGACCCCGTAGACGGGGCGGGTGGTGACCACCCGGTCCCCTGGGTAGGCGAGCAGCGAGGGGCTGGGCGCCACCGCATCAGTGGCCTCCTGCTCCGCCTCCGGCCCTATCGCGACGGGCTCCCCCTGGAGCTCGTCCTTCTCCAGCCGGGCCTGCTGGGCCCGGCGGTTGAGGTCTCTCACCTCGGCCCTGGTGCCGTCAGTTGTTAGGAGCAGCTGGTCGACCCCCAGGCCTCTCTCCGCCAGTGCCTCACGGTCTTGGTCCCAGCGGGCGACTGCGGCGGCCCTGGCCTGCTCCCGGTCTGCGGCCACCAGGACCAGGTCGCGCTGGGCGTAAGCGGCGAGAGCTTCGGCTGAGGCTCCGGCGCGGAGCGCCGCCCAGGCGTCCCTGGCCCAGGGGGAGTCGGCTCGGTAGACGGTGGTGAGGAGGGCGGTTGGAGCCCTCTCGGTCAGGACGGGCCATAGTCCGCCAGGGCCGATGGGGGAGAGCTGGGCCGCGTCGCCGGCGGCGACGACCCTGGCCTGTCCCGCGGCTTGCAAGAGCGCCGCCCATCTGGTGGTCTCGATCACGCCGGCCTCGTCGAGGGCGACCACGTCCTTCGGCCCCAGGGTTATCCGGCCGGTCTCCACGCGGTGGACGAATGCCTCGAGAGTGCAGGAGACGTCGGCCCCGGTCTGCTCTCCGAGGCGCTGGGCGGTGGCGCCGGCGACGGCCACGGCGACAGCCTTGCCGCCGGCCGCCTGGTGGGCGGCGACCACGGCCTGCAGGACGGCCCCCTTGCCGGCCCCGGCGGGGGAGGCGAGGCCCACGAAGCCGTCATCCCCGCAGGCGAGCCGGACAGCAGCCACCTGCTCCGGGTCCAGGGGCACCGGGGCTTCCCGGACCGCCTTGGCGATTAGGGGGTCCGGCAGCGCCCGGGTGGAGTCCTTGGGATGGGCCGCCACGGCGGCCAGCGCGGCCTGCTCGGCCTGCAAGGTTGGCCTGGTGGTCCAGAGGCCGCTCATGAGAGGGACCAGGGCTGGGTCGGCGGTGACGGCCTCCACGAGGGCGTCGACGGCAGTGCCGGGAACCCGGCCCTGGGCGGCCTCGGCTACGGCGGTGCGCAGGGTGCGGGTGTCCACGGTCGCCGAGGTGTGAGTGAGACGGCGGGGGCTCTCGGGGTCGGTGAGTTCCTGGACCACAGCGTTCACTGTCTCCGCCCAGGGTGCTTGGGGGAGGGGACGTGGCTGAGGGGCCCAGCTGCTGGGGTCGGCGCCGGCGGCCTTCGCCCTCTCCTGCCAGGCATGGAACGCGTCCTCGGGGACCGCAGTCTTTGGGGAGCGGGAGCGGACGACGAGGTTGCGAACCTCCTCGTCGGTGGGGGCCCGGCCATGACGGGCCCGGAAGGTGGCGACGGCCTTCTCGACCTCAGCGGCCCGGGCGCTGAAGGCAGACCTCACCTTGGGGGGGACGCCCGAGACCTCGAAGTACCTGGCGTGGCGCTCGGTCCTGTACCCCTGCTGCTGGAGGAGGGTGGCGAGTTCGGCGCGGTACACCGCTCCGGCCTCGGCGGCGATGCGGTAGAGGGCGCGGGAGTCGATGGCGGCCCAGCGGCCGGTCCTGGCCTCCCTCTCGTAGGAGCGGAGGGCGCAGTTGGCGATGACGCAGTGGTCGTGGAGCTGGGGGTCGGGGGAAGCCCCCGTCTGCTGCTGGACCTGGCTCTGACGGGAGGTGTGGTGGCGGAAGCGGGCGATGACCAGACCCTGGGCGCGCTCGTGGCGGACCTGGCCTGCGATGCGGCGGCGGACCAGGGGGGCATGGGCTTCCAGGTGGGCGCAGGCGACCTGGACTGCCTGCTGGTGGGCCCGCTCGACTGCGTCCCTGGTGGGCTGATCTCCGAGGGCCCAGACGATGGCGACGGACTTGGGGGCAGAGAAGGTGCAGTCGACGGCGGCGGTGTGAACACCGTGGGCGTGGCGGACCAGCTGCTCGCCGGTGCGGGGATCCTGGCCCTGCCAGAGGCGGACCAGCTGGTCACGGTCCACCTCGCCGGAGAGACCGAGGGCGACAGCTCCCTGGCCGAGCCACTCCCCTGGTCCCTCGGCTGGCCGCCCCTCATGGCCGAGGTAGTAGTCGCCGCGACGGCGCTCCGGTCCCTGGCTGGCAAGGTAGGCGACGTAGCCCGCAGTGTCCCCGGCAGCGATCTTGTGGACGGTCATCACAGCCGCAATCCCTCCATCTCCCCGACCCCAGCATACTATACGCACATTCTGTGCTGAGCCAGCCACTGGCCGCAATGCTGAAGCTCGGCCCACTGCCAGAGTGTTAAACTGCCATACAGTTAGGAGTGGGGCAGTCATTCAGGTCACACGGGCAGCTCGGAAACATGGAATCACCGATGAGCAGATCCGCTACGTCATCGAGCACTGCGGGTTGATGTTCGACCAGCCGGCACCGGTCGGGGGGGTCGGGCAAGACCGGATCGTCTACCTCGGTGATGACGCCCACGGCGTTCCTCTGGAGGTGGTCGCGGTGGCCAACGCGGCCGGCGACGTCCGGGTAATCCACGCGATGAAGCTGCGAGAGAAGTATCGACGCGAGTACGAGGAGGCCGTGCCATGGCGAACCGCGCCTTCGTCTTGAAGGACGGAACGGTTCTAACCCCGGAGCTGGAGGAAGAGCTGTCCCGAGAGGCTATGGCCGGCTATGACCTCTCCCTGGCTCGGCGCGTCCACCTTCGCCCCGGCCGCCCCGCCAAAGGGGAAGCTCATGGGGAGTCCCCGAAGGTCAACACCCGTGTCCCTGCCGAGGTTTACGTCGAAGCGCGCCAGCGAGCAGCCAGCGAGGGGACCACCCTGTCGGCGGTGATGCGGCGGTTGCTAGCGGAGTACGCGGTAGGGAGCCGCCAGAGCAAGGGGTAGCCAACGTCTACGGCCGCAACCCTGTCTCGCTGCGCCATACGCCGAGGTCAGGCGACGCGTCCGGATGCACGTCAAGGCACACAGCCAGACGCGCTACCCGGTGGTGGGCAGGTCGGCCGCCAAGCCGTCGGTAAGCGGCCACCGCCTCGGGCAGGTGGATAGCCGGGCATCGGGCTGAGTGCGGCTGGGGCACGCTGAGCCGGCCTCTCCAGACCAGCTCCGCGGATCCGGTGCCCCGCCCTGGCTCTCCGCTGCTCGCCCCGCTCCCGGTAGGTGAGCTCGACGACGAGCCGCTGGACGGCCGTCCTCGCCTCGGCGATCAAGGGCAGGCTGGGGTCCTCCACGGAGAGTGCGGTCGCGGCCAGGGTGTCCAGCCGGCGCTGCACTGAACGGGCGTCGCGGAGCAGGGCCGCGGTCCGCTTGGCAATGCCCGCGGCGGCGGAGATGTCGCTGTCGGTGGTCACTGTTGGGGGAGCGTAGCCGCCGCCTCCTCGGCCGGCTGCAACCAGCTGGCAAAGGGCTGGGTGCGCTCCGGGTCGATGAGGCTTATCTGCCGGGGCTCGCCGGCCCCGATGAGGACCCAGGCTGAGCCCCGGTAGCCCGAGCGCCAGGCGGAGGCGGGGAGGCGGGGCTGCTCCACGAAGCTCTGGGAGGTGCTCTCAGTCTCGTCGTCGTGGCGCTGGTCATGGCGCTTGGTGCGGGAGGAGGTGGTCGTGGTGAGGGAGACCAGATGGCGGCCCACCAGGGTCTCCAGCTGCTGCAGGGTGTCGGCGTCGGCGTAGCCGGGGAGGACCACCTTGGCCCCGGCCAGGGTGAGGAAGCTCTGGGCTCCTTGTGGGGTCCAGCGGGCGGCGGCCTGGCGGAGGTCCTGCATGGCGATCAGGGTGACCAGGTTGCGGCCGCCGCCCTCGGCGAGCAGGCGGGGGAGGACGGGCAGAGGGCAGATGGTGGCGACCTCGTCGAGGGCGAGCAGCCAGGGGATGGGCAGGGCTCCGCTGGGGCCGGAGATGCGCAGGGCGGCGAGGCGCAGCTCCTCCACCAGGCCCACGACCAGGGGCGCCCCGTCGGTGGCGGCATCGGAGGGGGAGACGACGTAGACGGTGTTGGGGCTGGAGAAGAACTCGTCAGGGTCGAAGGGGAACTCGGGGATGGCATCGGCGGCCTGGCAGACCCTGGTGGTGTCGAAGGGGGAGAGCATCCCCTGCAGGGCCGACCAGATGCTGCCGCGCTCCCGGTCCGGGGTGCGCAGAAGCCCGTGCAAGAGAGCCAGGGCGGCCTGGCTCTCGGCCTTCTGGCAGAAGGCCTGGGCGGGGTCGGCGCGCTGGGCGTGGGCCCAGGCGCAGACGGTCGCTAGGGGACGGTCCTCCAGGGCGGCGGCGTGGAGGAGGACGGCGCCGAGCTGGGTGGCCCGGGTGCGCCAGTGAGTGGCGTCCGCGACGCCCCGGCCGGTGTCGACCGCGAGCGCCTCCGCCCGCTGGCGGGCTGTGTCCCAGTCATGGCAGCCCCGCAGGGGGGACCAGACCAGGCGACGGGCGCCCTCGGGCAGAGGGTCGACGGCGACCAGGGGGTCGAAGAGCCAGACAGCCCCCCTCTGGGAGCGCCAGGCACAGGTGGCGTCGAGTACGTCGCGGCGGGTGGAGGTGACGAGGACCGGGCCCTCCCAGGCGGCGACGTTGGGGATGATCAGGCCCCGGGTCTTGCCGCTGCGGGGAGGGCCCAGGGCCAGGGCTGCCACCTGGGGTGGGGCGCTGATCCAGTCGCCCTGGACCCTGCCGCAGCAGATCCGGAAGGAGGGAGGGGGGCCGGGAGCAGGAGCCGGTGGCAGTGGCCAGTGCCAGCCGTACCGCCACCAGAGCCGGCGGGCCCGGGGACCGCCTGCGCCAGCGACTCGAAGCGCTTCGGGTCCTGGGATTCCAACCTGCTCACGGAGTGGCACGCCCGCTACGGCGGACCGGGGGTGATGATCTACTGGCACGTCGAGCGCAAGTCGGTCTGTGTGTACTCGCAGCTCACGGCCTGCTCGGCGAGCGAGGTGGCGGCGATGCTCGAAGGGCTGCTGCGCCACTGCACCGACGCCGACATCGAGGCGGACTACGTCGACACCCACGGCGCCAGCGTCGTCGGCTTCGCCTTCACCCACCTGCTCGGGTTCCGGCTGCTTCCCCGGCTGAAGAACATCGGCGCCATCCGGCTGTACCGGCCCGACGAAGAGGCGGCGTACGTTGGGCTGGCCGAGGTGCTGACGAGGCCGATCCGCTGGGAGCGGATCACCCAGCAGTACGACCAGATGGTCAAGTACGCCACCGCGCTGCGCCTGGGGACGGCCGCCGCCGACCAGATGCTCCGGCGCTTCGTCCGCGGCGGGCCCAAGCACCCCACCTACCAGGCCCTGGAGGAGCTGGGGCGGGCGGTGCGCACGATCTTCGTCTGCGAGTACCTGGCAACGCCGGCGCTGCGGCGCGAGATCCACGAAGGACTGCAGGTCGTCGAGCACTGGAACAGCGCCAACACGGTGATCTTCTACGGCAAGGACGCCGAGCTCACCGGCGCGGACCGCGAGCACCAGGAGGTGTCGATGCTCGCGCTGCACCTGCTGCAGTCCTCGCTGGTGCATGTGAACACCCTGCTGCTGCAGCGGGTGCTCGGCGACGCGGAGTGGGAGCAGCGGCTCACCGAGGCCGACCGCCGGGCGCTGACGCCGCTGTTCTGGTCGCACGTCAACCCGTACGGCCGCTTCCGCTTGGACATGGACACGCACCTCGACCTCGGGGCGGCGGCATGACCGCCCGCCGACGGGGCGTCATGCGAGCGGCAATCTACGCCCGGGTGTCGACGCGCGACCGAGACCAGAACCCGGAGACGCAGCTGCGGCCGCTGCGCGAGCACGTCGGAGGTCTCGACGACGTCCTCGTCGTCGGCGAGTTCGTCGACCACGCCGGCGCCGACGACCTTCGCGGTCGCAAGGAGTGGCGGCGGCTCAACGACCTGGCCCTGCACCGCGACATCGACCTGATCGTGGTCTGGAAGCTCGACCGTGCCTTTCGCTCGGTCGTCGACGGGGCAATGACGCTGCAGGCGCTGCGCACCGCGGGCTGCGGCATCCGCTCCCTTCAGGAGCCGTGGATCGACACCACCACGCCGATTGGCGAGGCGATGTACCACATCACCCTCGCCTGGGCGCAACTGGAGAAGCGGCAGATCACCGAGCGGGTACGAGCCGGGTTGGATCGGGCCCGGGCCGAGGGCAAGACCCTGGGCCGGCCACCGCGTCGCCGGCCGGTCACCGACCACCCGATGTGGGCGCGGGTGGTCCAGGCCATCGAGACCGGCGACCTCACCCGGGCCGAGGCGGCGCGAAAGCTCCGCGTGCGCAAGGCCACGCTCATCGAGGCGCTGAAGGCGTTCCCCAAAGGGGGTCGCTCAGAGGGCAGCCCCGCCGAGTTTGATCAGGGCACATGATGGAGCGTTCCCAAAGGAGTTCTTTCCGGAACTAGTTTGCACTTCGTCGCGCGTTCGGGAGTCCGGGGCCGTGTTCGGGCACGCACACCTTCAGCGGGTGCTCTACCCAGCCACGGCGGGGACCTTCGTCCTCAATGAGAGTAGGGGATCCTCGATCTCCAATGCGGCTCGACGTGTGGGATACTGACGTACACTTGAGGGCGCTTGCTGAATGATGAAGCGGAAAGAGGATTCCCTGCGAAGTCTGTATCCCCCCGTCGGGCGCGAAGATGATCAGGTCAGGTGACGGTCGCCCGCTCTCTCG
>JAJYWM010000342.1 GCA_021791455.1 bacterium
CATGCGAGCGGCTATTCGGTCGCCGCCTACGCGGACGCAGTGCAGCGTGAGCCGCACTTGGACAGCCGGGCGATAGCGCCGGCGGCCCAGCTCTGGAGCACGGTCTCTGATCTGGCCACCTGGTCTCACTTTTTGCTGGCGGGCGATCCCCAAGTTCTTGATCGCGACTCGATGGCGGCCATGAGGGTGCCCCGGGTGATCGCGGACTTGGAGGGCTGGTCCCTGGCGTGGGGGCTCGGGCTGATGCTTGTCCGTGATGGAGGCAACGTGTACGTCGGCCATACCGGGTCCATGCCCGGGTTCCTTGCCGCCTGCTTCGCTGCCGAGGGGTCGCAGGCGGGCGTCGCCCTGCTGACGAACTCCACCGCCTCCACGGGAGTGGGGAGCATTGCCGCCGAGGCTCTGCGGGTGCTCGATGAGGTGGCCTGGGAGCCCGCCCCGTGGCAGCCTGGCCCCGACGTTCCAGAGGAGGTTGCGCCCCTGCTCGGTCGTTGGTGGTCGGAGTGGCGCGAGTGGATTTTCAGCTGGACGGAAGGGCAGCTGGTCGCGAAGTCGGCCGACGCTCCTTCGGGATCTGACCCAGAGCGGTACTCGCCGATCGGGCATGACCTGTACTTGTGCATCAGCGGCCCCGGGCGTGGTGAGGAGCTCCGTATCGTGCGCAGCGCCCGGGGAGACGTCGAGAAGATGTATCGAGCCACCTACCCGATGACGCGGCGACCGGAGCCGTTCGGGGGCACCGAGAAGCGCTCCGGGGTCTGATCCCAGCCGGCGGGGCCAGTTCGCCAGCCGCCGTGGTCGCGTGGACTTGGGATGTTTCTGCTCCTAGGCGCGGGGCGCGATCCAGAAGGTGGCGAGAGGTGGCAGGGTCAGGGTCGCGGAGTGGGGGAGCCCATGCCAGGGGGTTTCGTCGACTCGAATCTCACCCAGGTTGCCCATGTCACTGCCGCCGTAATAGCGGCTGTCCGTGTTGATCACCTCGCGGTAGGGGCCGGGGCCGGGGAGACCAAGCCGATATCCGTAGCGGGGCACCGGCGAGAGGTTGCACACGCAGGCCAGGTGGCGGCCATCGGCAGCGTAGCGGATGAAGGCGATGACATTCGCATCAGCGTTGCTGGCGTCGATCCAGCGGAAGCCACCGGGGTCGAAGTCGCGCTCGTAGAGGGCCGGCTCCGCTCTGTACACGTGGTTCAAGTCCCGTACAAGGTGTTGTACTCCGCTGTGGAACGGCTGCTCTAGCAAGAACCAGTCCAGGGGTTCGTCGGCGTTCCACTCTCCTCGCTGGCCCCACTCGCTGCCCATGAAGAGCAGCTGCTTGCCGGGGTGGGCCCACTGGTAGCCGAGCAGGGCCCGAAGGTTGGCGAACTTCTGCCAGTCATCTCCCGGCATCCTGGACAGCAGCGAGCCCTTGCCGTGCACGACCTCGTCGTGGGAGAGGGGCAGGAGGAAGTTCTCGCTCCAGGCGTACATCAGGCTGAAGGTCAGGGTGTTGTGGTGGAAGCGGCGGTAGACAGGGTCCTGGGCGAAGTAGTCAAGCGTGTCGTGCATCCAGCCCATGTTCCACTTGAGTCCAAATCCCAGGCCGCCGGAGTAGGTGGGGCGGCTGACACCGGGCCAGGATGTGGACTCCTCAGCGACCATGAGGGCACCCGGGTGCTGCGCGTAGACCTGGGTGTTGACGTCTCGCAACAGCTCGACGGCATCCAGGTTCTCCCGGCCGCCGAAGCGGTTGGGAATCCACTCGCCCTCCCGCCGGCTGTAGTCGAGGTAGAGCATCGATGCCACGGCGTCGACGCGGAGCCCGTCCACATGAAACTCGTCGAGCCAGAATAGGGCGTTGGCGACGAGGAAGTTGTGCACCTCCCGCCGACCGTAGTTGAAGATGGCGGTGTTCCAATCCGGGTGCACCCCCATGCGAGGGTCGAGGTGCTCGTAGAGAGCGGTGCCATCGAACCGGCCCAGGGCAAACTCGTCCCGAGGAAAGTGGCCGGGTACCCAGTCGAGCAAGACTCCTATGCCGCGCTGGTGGAGACGGTCGATGAGACGGCGCAGGTCATCGGGGCTGCCGAACCGAGCGGTCGGCGAGAAGTAGCCGCTCACCTGATAGCCCCAGGAACCCCCGAAGGGGTGCTCGGCGATCGGCATGAACTCCACGTGAGTAAATCCCATGTCGGCGCAGTAGTCGCTCAGTTGATCGGCCAGCTGGAGGTAGGACAGGCTCCCACCATCGCCATCGCCACCCCGCCGCCAGGAGCCGAGATGGACCTCATAGACGCTGATTGGGTGCTTCAGCGGGTCGCCGGCGTCGCGGGCCCCAAGCCACTCCTGGTCGGACCACTGGAAGGAGGATTGATACACCACGCTGGCGGTCCTGGGAGGAAGCTCCATCGCCTGGCCACAGGGGTCCGCCTTGTAGGTCGCTGTTCCGTCAGCGTGAACGACCCAGTACTTGTAGAGGGCGCCTGGTCCAACCCCGGGCACAAAGAGCTCCCAGAACCCGCTGGCCCCCAGGTTGCGCATGGGCAGGGTCGGCGAGTCCCACCCATTGAAGTCGCCGACCAACCGCACCCCTCTGGCGTTGGGGGCCCAGACCGCAAAGGCGGTGCCGTCAACTCCCTGGTGGCGGCGTGGGTGGGCGCCGAGATGGCGGTACAGATAGCGGTCACGGCCCTCGGCCAGGAGATGCAGATCGGTGGGGCCCAGGGTGGGTGAGAGGCAGTATGGATCGCACCACTCCACTTCCCGTCCTGCCGAGTCGCGTCCACGCAAGGTGTAGCCGACCTCCGCGGCCGCCAGGTGAGACTCCACCATCTGGGCTTGGGGGCCATCCAACGTCGCCAGATGAAAGCCGTCAATTGCGGCTACCCGCACGGCCGCGATCTCATGGTCGTTCACCCTGACAACGACCCGGTCCTGGTCGGGCCTGAACGTCAAGATCGTGGCACCGGATTCGCTCCGATGGAATCCGAGCAGTGAGTGGGGGTCTGGAAAGTCGGCCCCGACCAGACGCGTCAGAGCTTCGCGATCCACTGGATCTGACGGCGTCATGACCCCGCCTCGTGCACCAGCCGGGCAATCCCCTCCAGCGGGATGGTCAGCCACTCGGGGCGACTGCGCAACTCGTACTGGACCTCGTAGAGCGCCTGGCCGACTTCGAAGGCGGCCAAAAGCGGCGCCATCTCGCGCTCTGAGCCCGCTACCGCGTCAATTCCATCAACCCGGAAATAGCCGAGCAGAAACTCTCGCCGGGTCAGCCGAGCCCAGCTTCGCCCGTACGGTGCCAGGGTGCGCGCCGAAGGCTCGTCGGGGTCAACCTGCTGGCGCAGAGCCACAGCGGCGGCGTAGTCAAGCGATCGCAGCATGCCCGCAACGTCCACGAGTGGGCTGACATGGGCGGAACGCTCCGCCACCGACACCGCCGGGCGCCCCTCGAAGTCCAGGATGTGCCAGCCGTCATCGGTCCGCAGCACCTGCCCCAGGTGGAGGTCGCCGTGGGCCCTGATCGCCAGCCCTGATGGGACAAGGCGCGACACGCTCTCGAGCAGGTTCCGCAACCTGGCCCGGTGCACCCGCAGGGGCTCCAGGCGGGGGTCTGACTCCCGCAGCAACAGGTCCAGATGGTCAGCAATGCGGCGCCTCGCCGCGATGAGGTCAGCGACCTCGAGCGGCCGCGCCCTGAGGTCAGCCCGCAACCCCGGATCGGAGAGAGCCAAATGCATCCTCGCGGTCAGAGATCCGAGTTCTCTGGCGGCGGGGAGAAACGAGCCCCCCTGGGAGATGACCGCCTGGTCACACTGCTCGGTGGTCGGCACGTCGCCGTCGGCGTCCGGCGTCAGGTCCGCCTGCAGGTCCCTGAGGGAGGTGAGCGCCATGGTGAAGCCGTCGGAGCCGTTGCGCAGATAGGTCTGAAGCATTCCCAGAGAGTGTGTCTGCCCACCGATGGCGCACTCGATCGCGAGCCAGGGATCGGCTATCCCGGCGAAGCCCGCTCCGTCCAGCGCCTCCAGGAGTTGCAGCTCGGGGTTGACCCCCGGCCAGAGGCGTCGAAAGACCTTCAGCACCAGGCGCTCGTCGAAGACGACCAGCGAGTTGCTCTGCTCGAGGGAGAGGGCCCTCGCGGCCAGGTGGGCCGTTCCGAGATCCAGCCCCGTCCTCAGGGTGCGGGCGGACAGGGTGCCCTGAGGGTTCCCGGCGAGGGTGCCCGCAGCTGTCAGGCCCTGCAGCAGCACGGCCGCCAGCTCGGGGTCGGCCAGGGCGTCGCAGACCAGCAGATCCCCGTCCGTGTCTGGCCGGGAGATCACGGCCGCGGGGCCGGGGGCCGTCTGGTACGGGGCGGGCCCGACCCTGCGGACCCCCAGGGGCAGCTGGTAGCGGGCCGTATCTCCCTGCTCGAAGCTGACGTCCACCAGAGCGATCAGGACCGCCGGCAGCTCCCTTCGGATCCAGAACAGCGCCGCCGGTTGGATGCCGACAGCGCGCCGCTGTTTGTCGGCGAACCAGCGCTGTTCCACCACTTGATCCAGTAGCTGAGCCCAGACTGGGCGCAGGGTCCCGCTATCGACGGATTCGGTCAAACCTAGCCCTCTACCCGAAACCAGTAGAAGCCATGCGGACCCAGGGATAGGGGATAGGGGTGGTCCTCAATCCTGGGGAAGGGTACTCTTCCCACCAACTCAACCGGGCCCCGCCCGGCGAACTGGGCAAGATCCAACGCCACCGGCTGGGAGAACCGGGAGAGATTGTTGACGGACAGGACGACCTCATCTGCGGAGGATCGCACGAACGCAAAGATCGACGGATTGTTGACTTCGACCAACTCGAATGCCCCGCGCCCGAAGACGGGGTGCGCCTGGCGCACCTGGATGAAGCGCCGCAACCACTGCAGCAGGGAGCTCTGGCTGCGCTGCTGCTGCTCGACGTTGCACGCCTGGTAGCCGTACAGCGGGTCCATGAGAGGCGGGAGGTACAGCTGAGCGAAGTCGGCCCTGGAGAAGCCCGCGTTGCGGTCCGCGCTCCACTGCATCGGCGTTCTCACCCCGTCGCGGTCTCCCACGTAGATGTTGTCGCCCATGCCTATCTCGTCGCCGTAGTACAGGATCGGAGTCCCCGGAAGCGAGAGGAGAAGTCCGTAGAAGAGCTCCATCTGGCGCCTGCCGTTGCCCAGCAGCGGCGCGAGGCGGCGGCGAATGCCCACGTTCAACTTCATCCTGGGGTCGCGTGCGTATTCGGCGTACATGTAGTCGCGTTCGCTGTCGGTGACCATCTCCAAGGTCAGCTCATCGTGGTTGCGTAGAAAGATCCCCCACTGGCAGTTTTCCGGGATCTCCGGGGTCTGGCTCAGAATCTCGGTGATGGGATAGCGCAACTCCTGGCGCAGGCTCATGAACATCCGTGGCATCAGCGGAAAGTGGAAGCACATGTGGCACTCGTCACCCTCTCCGAAGTAGTCGCGGACATCTGCCGGCCACTGATTGGCTTCGGCCAGGAGAACTCGGTCCGGAAATTCGCGATCGACTTCGGCCCGCAGCCGGCGCAGGAACGCGTGGGTTTCGGGGAGGTTCTCGCAGTTGGTCCCCTCCCGCTCGAAGAGGTACGGAACCGCGTCCAGGCGGAGCCCGTCCAGTCCCATTCGCAGCCAGAATCGGACCACGTCCAGCATCGCTTCCTGGACTTCCTCGTTGTCGTAGTTGAGGTCCGGCTGGTGGCGAAAGAAGCGGTGCCAGAAGTACGCCCCCGCCTGTTCGTCCCAGGTCCAGTTGGATGTCTCGGTGTCGACGAAGATCACCCGGGCTTCACGGTAGCGGGAGTTGGTGTCACTCCAGACATACCAGTCCCGCTTGGGCGAGTCTGGCCCCTGCCGGGCCTCCTGGAACCACGGGTGCTGGTCACTGGTGTGATTCATGACCAGGTCGGAGATCACCCGGATGCCCCGCTCGTGAGCCCCGTCGATCAGGGCCCGCAGGTCCTCCACCGTCCCGTAGTCAGGGTGGATGGAATAGAAGTCGGAGATGTCGTAGCCGCCGTCACGCAGGGGCGAGGCGAAGACCGGGAGCAGCCAGATGCAGTCCACCCCCAGCCAGTGCAGGTAGTCGAGCTTGGCGGTGAGGCCGGCGAGATCACCGACGCCGTCGTCGTTGCCGTCGAAGAACCCGCGGCAGAAGACCTCGTAGATCACGGCGTCCCGATACCATTGGGGGTCGGACCTCAGGGTCATGGAATGGCCCACAGGATGTGAGCCGGTGCCCGCCCCGGGTCCAGGCGCACGAAGTTGTGGCTTCCTCTCCACCAGTACTCCTCACCGGTCAACAGGTCGCGCACCTGGAAGGGCTCTGCCTGCGCGCGCCCGATGCGACTGAGGTCCAGATGCACCTCGGTTGTGTGCGGGTTCCAGGGGTCGAGGTTCACCACCACAATGATCGCGTCACTCAGATCGGGTGACGTCTTTGAGTAGCAGAGGATGGCGGGGTCGTCGGCCCAATGGAAGTCGAGCCGGCGCAGCTGCTGCAGCGCGGGGTGGTCGTGGCGGATCTGGTTCACCCGGGAGATGAGGGGACGGAGGGTGCCCTCTCGATCGAAGTTGCGGGGCCGGAACTGGTACTTCTCCGAGTCCAGATACTCTTCACTGCCGGGACGGACGGCCTGGTTCTCGCTCAGTTCGAAGCCACTGTAGATGCCGTAGTTGGCCCCCAGGGTCGCGGCCAACACCAAGCGGTATCGAAAGGCTGCCGGTCCTCCGTGCTGCAGCTCCTCGGTGAGGATGTCGGGGGTGTTGACAAAGAGATTGGGGCGCAGATAATCCACGGTCTCGCGGCTCAGCTCGGTGAGATAGGCGGTCAGCTCGTCCTTGCTCGTTCTCCAGGTGAAATACGTGTACGACTGGGAGAAGCCGACCTTTCCCAGCTCCCGCATCATGGCGGGCCTGGTGAACGCCTCGGCCAGCAACACCACGTGGGGGTGTTCCGCGCGCAGCCGCTGGACCACCCAGGCCCAGAATGGCACCGGTTTGGTGTGGGGGTTGTCCACCCTGAAGATGCCAACCCCCTCGCCGATCCAGAATTCGAGGATCTCGTAGCAGGCGGCCCACAGGTCCCTCCAGGATCGGCATCCGAAGTCGAGAGGAAAGATGTCGTCGTAGCGCTTGGGCGGATTCTCAGCTGGCCTGATGCTTCCATCGGGCCGATGCATGAACCAATCCGGATGCTCGCTCACCCAGGGGTGGTCCGGGGAGCACTGCAGCGCGTAGTCCAGAGCCACCTCCAGATTGAGCTCCCGAGCCCTGGACAGCAGCCGCCGGAAGTCCTCCAGGGTCCCGAGATCGGGGTGAACCGACATGTGGCCCCCTTCCCTTGACCCGATGGCCCAGGGGCTTCCGGGGTCGTTGGGACCCGCGTCCGGGGTGTTGTTCGGGCCCCGGCGCCCGGTGACGCCGATGGGGTGGATGGGCGGGAAGTAGACGACGTCAAATCCCATCTCGGAAACCTCCCGCAGGCTCTCAGCGGTGGCGGCCAGGGTGCCCGACCGGTGGCCATCCGACCCCTGGGACCGGGGGAAGAGCTCGTACCATGCCCCCGCAAGAGCGCGGGGCCGTTCCACGAAGACGGGGAGCGGGTGACTCCGGTTGATCCCTTTGTAGGGAACGACACTTCCCAGCACTTCTCCAAGCCTCTCGTCCAAGAGAAATTCAACCTGTTGAGATTGGTCTCCCGAGCGGGCCTGACGGGCATGGTCAGCTATGCGGAACCGGCGTGGAGCGGCCACGCCGCGAAGCTGTCGTTCCAGGAGGTGCCAGCCAGTGCCGACCTCAGGGCCCGGGTCCATTTCGGCATCGATCCTTCGGCGAAGGTCCTGACACCAGGTTCCGAAGGAGTCCTCCCAGGCCTCAACCAGGAACTCGGCCCGGCCCGGCAGTGCGAACGCCATGGTCCCAGACCAGAAGTCGTCATAGCCGACCTGCAGCCAATCCGACTTCCAGGAGTGGGTCTTAGGTTCGAGGGAGCGCCAGAGCACCCTGGCTCGCAGTCGAGGCCGGCCATCGCTGAAGATCCGGGCCCTGACCGGGATCACCTCCCCGATGGTGGCCTTCGCTGGCCGGTGCCCGCAGTCCACGCTCGGCGACACTTCTGTCACCTGCACCCTGGGGGAGACCGGTGGGCGGGCGGCGGACGATTTGGGGCTCGGGTTGGGCACCACCGCACTAGCTTGCCAAAACCAGCGCGCCCGATGTCGGCGTCAGTATCCATGGGGGAGACTCCTGCGGTTAAGCTGGGTGTCCAACGCGGCCGCCGGTGGGGATGGCGCGAACCGAGGAGGATCGAGGATTCTGCCGTCCGAGCTGTCCCGGCGCTGCCACAAGTTTGTTCAGGGCCACGGTCTAAGGGAGCCGCGTGAGTTGCTGGCGGACCTGCCGGCGTCTTGCGCCGCCGACCGCTACGGTGAGGGTGGTGTGGTCGGCCAACTCGAGGAGGATGTCTCTCGCCTCCTGGGCAAGCCGGCGGCAGTCTTCATGCCCAGTGGCACCATGGCCCAGCAGATCGCCCTGAGGGTGCATGCAGATCGCAGTGGCCGACGAGGGGTGGCGTTTCACCAGGCCTGCCATCTCCTCCACCATGAGGAGTTCGGCTTCCGTCATCTCCATGGCCTTAGGGAAGTCAAGATCGGGGATGCGAACCGACTTCTGAGGTTGGACGATCTGGTGGCGTTGGGCCCGACGGAGGAGGTCGGCGCCCTGCTTCTGGAGTTGCCCCAACGGGATCTGGGGGGCAGCTGCCGGCGTACGGCGACCTCTTGGAGCAGGTGGCACTGGCCAGAACAATGGGTTGGGCGGTCCATCTCGACGGGGCGCGAATCTGGGAGGCGTCGGCCGGGTACGAGCGCAGCCCGGCAGAGTTGGCCGGTCTCTTCGACACGACCTACGTGTCGTTCTACAAGGGCCTCGGCGCCATCGCGGGCTGCTGCCTAGCGGGACCCGAGGACGTCATCGCCGAGGCCAAGCTCTGGCGCACCCGGCACGGTGGCCGGCTGGTTGCCCTCTGGCCCTACGCCGCCAGTGCCAGGTCCGCGCTCAGGGTGCGCCTGCCGCGGATGGCGGCCTACAGGGACCGAGCCCTGGCCATCGCTGCGGCCCTAAGGTTGACTCCGGCGGTCGTGGTGTTGCCACAGCCGCCCCAGACCTCGATGATGCACCTGCTGTTGCCAGTCGATCTGACCATCTTCGAGGAGCGGGTCGCCTGGCTTGCGACCGAGCGAGGAATCTGGACCTGGGGCGGCCCGTTCCCTTCGGCGCTGGGGTCGGCGGCACAGGGAGTTCGGGTGGAACTGACAGTGGGTGATGCCACCATGGCCATGGATGTCGAGGAGGTGGTCGGCGCGATCGGGTATCTGGCGACCGGCGACAGCTCGTCGTTCTGACTGGGTCCGCGGCCTGAGGTCAGCGGACCTCGAGCCGGGCTATCCAGGGCGGTATGGACCCGGCTGAACGCAGGGGCCGGTCCTCGGGGTAGATGATCCGGCCGGACCCTCGTGCCAGCAGCACAGGCCGAGCCCCGGACTCGGATTGTCCCTGGCCCGCCTGCGCCAGCCCGGCGATCACGGCCTCGGCGCCCCATCGGAAATCAGTGCGCCTGGGAGATGGGGGAGAGGCGTCGTGGACCAGGAGCGTCCACGATGGGCCCGTGGCTACGATGCCCGAGGCATCTGCAGGGCCCCAGCCGCCCTGCGCGGCCAGGCCGACCAGGTGGCGGAGGATGGCGACCCTGGCCGCGGGCTGGGGAGGGGAATCGAGCAGCGGCGCCAATCGTCTCCCCAGGCGCTCCAGGCGGTGGTTGAAGGGAGCCGCTCGGAGGTACACGAGCTCCGAGTCCCCTTCCAGATGGAGACGGCGGCTCAGGACCGGGTTGGATGGGTCCTGGCTGCGGTGGCAGAGTATGGCATCACGCTGCCGGCGGCGATTCACCCGCAGCTCTCTCGGCCAGAATCCTGTCCTCTCCAGGGGGACAAAGGGTGCTCCGAATTGCTCCCTCAGCTGGTCAGCGACCACCTTGGAGAGGCCCCACTCCAGAGCCGGCAGTCCATGCCGGGCCGCCACCGCTTCGGCGGCCGCGGTCGCCGCGCGGTGGTCCGGATGCCCGGTGACCCCGCCAGGTTCGAAGACGACCACCAGGTCGGCGTCGTCCAGTCGGGCCTCGACCAGATCCTGGAGGTACTGGGCCGGAATGCTCTGCAGGCCGCCGTCAGGAAGGTCAAGGAGCTCAGTTGAGGAGAGCCCCAACTCCGTCGCGGCCTCCGCAAGCTCCAGACGCCGGCGCTCGCCTAGATCCGAGCTGGCGCCGACGGTGGACGCCTCCCCAGCGGTCAGGCAGAGGAGGCGCGTTTCCACACCCGACTCCATGAGCGAGCAGAGAACCCCGCCCAGGCCGAAGCTCTCATCATCTGGGTGGGCCACCACCACAAGCGCCTGGGTCGCTCCCTCAAGCTCTGGGAGGTCGCTGGCCAGTGACCTGAGCCGGGGCATGAAGCTCGCGGGTTCAGTCGGTGGCACCTGGAACCCTACGCGAGGGAAAGGAAAAGATGCTCCAGCTCAGCCTCGGCTCGGGCCGAGTCAGGGTTGGCGGGGTCGGCTTCGAGGCACTGGCGCAGACCCCCGGCGACGATCTTGAAGCCGGCGCGGTCCAAAGCTCGGGACGTTGCCGCGAGTTGGGTGACCACCTCGTCGCAGTCCCTGCCTGCCTCGATCATGGCAATGACACCGCCCAACTGACCATGGGCACGGCGCAGCCGCCGTAGGACCTCCGCCGCGTCGGCTTGCCTCAATTCCAAGGTGAGCACACTCCATTCGCTATCGATGGTTGCTGCCGGGTGACGGTTCGCCCATGTCCATGGCGATCCTCCGGCTCCAAGCATGTATTATACGGGCATGGGTATATTGGATTTCTTCCGCGGCCCCAAGGTGGTCCAGATCTCGATGGAGGACTTCGCCGATCTTCACGGAGCCGGGTGCCTGGTGGTCGATGTGCGCGAGCCCCACGAGTACACCAGGGGCCACGTCCCAGGCGCGAAGTCGATGCCGCTGAGTCAGCTGGCCCATCGCGCCCATGAGCTTCCCAAGGACACCACCGTGCACTGCATATGTGCGAGCGGGCATAGGAGCCGAATCGCAGCCCGAATCCTCGGGGCGGCTGGATACGACACCCGCTCCGTGGCGGGGGGGACCGCCGCCTGGGCACATCGCAAGCTGCCGGTGGTGCGAGGCAACAAGCCGCGCTGAGCAGCCACTGGGAGGTGGCGGCGGGCATCTCTGCGCGGAGGCACTGGTATGATACCCCGGTAGGTATCGCCATCTGGGAGGCCATTCGGTGCAAGAAGTAGACCTCGACTCATTTCTGGACGCCCACTCGTCAGGCGCGTACGTGGTTGACGTGCGGGAGAGTCACGAGTATCACCGCGGCCATGTGCCCGGAGCTCAGCTCATGCCGCTGGGGGTCGTCCCGCTGAGGCTGCACGAGCTCCCCAAGGATCAACCGGTGTACGTGATCTGCGCGAGCGGGCACAGGAGCCTGACCGCAGCCCAGCACATGTCCAGGGTGGGTGTTGACGCCAGGTCGGTCAGAGGTGGGACGGTCGCCTGGGCGCGGGCAGGACGCACTCTGGAGTTCGGGCTCCCCGAGTAGTACAAGCGTTCGCTGGAGGAGGCGAGGAGGGGAGGTGGCTGGGCCTACGGCGCTGGAAGCCGGCGGTCGCATCCAGTGTCTTATCGGCTGCTGGACCCGAGCCGCGGGCGCAAGGGCGGCCCGTGGGGGGCGGGCGGTGTAGCCCCGCATGGGACCACGAACCCTCGAGGCTGGTCGGCGACCTGACAAAAACTCGGCCGCGTCTTGGCCCCGACGCCTTGTCGGCCGGAACGGTGATGCAACGGGCCTGAGGGGCCGTGACTCAGTTCGCAGATGAGCAGCCCGGGCGCGCCAGCCGTTCAGAGGAGCCTACCTGCCACCCCTTCTTCTACTGCGGCCCCGGGAGGAGGCATCGGGTTCATATCAAGCTAAAGATAAGAGACCTTATCGTGAGCTAGAGGCGACAACCAACGCCCCTGCTCTCGTCCTGGTCTCGGGCCGGTAGGGCCGGGCCCGGGTCTTGATGCTGCTCAATCCGGGAGCCATTGTCGAGTGAGATACATCCAGAAGGCGAGCCCGCGGTACTGCCCGTAGCGGGCGAATCTGGCTTCGATGGCAGCTGTCTTCGCCTCTTGGCCGCTGAGCCTGCGCCAAGTTGGCAAGGTCCACGAGTCCAGGATCAGGCGTCCGTAGCGGCCGAGCGATGTGAGCATGATGTGGGCTTGGGCATAGGGACCGACGCCTGGGATGGCCAGGAGCCGCTGTTCCACGTCCTGGTCGGGAAGATCAGGGTCCCGGAGCCCCTCCAGGTCGATTGACCCTTCGGCCACGGCTCGCGCCAGGTTGAGCAGGTAGCGCCCGCGGTAACCAGCACGGACTCTGTCGCTGTAGAAGGAGTCTTCCTCGGCTGCCATGGCCGAAGGCGTGGGAAACGCCCTGCGCCCCTGGGGGTCTGGCGTGCCCAGGGACTGGACCAGAGCCGTGACCATGCGCACAGTCGCGGACCAGGCGCAGTTTGTCGTGCAGATGGTCTTCACAACATCCTCAAAGACGGTTGGGCTGCGGAGCATGCGGCCCGCTCCCGACGCCACCCATGACATGTCAGGGTCGGCGGCGGCCAGTTCGTAGAAGGGGTGCAGATCCTCCTCAAGGCGAAGCATGGCGCGGACGCAGTCCAGTATCCTCGCTTGACGCTCCGGCGCCAGCAACACCCCCAGCGCATTTACCCGCACCTGCTTCCGGTCGGCCTGGCGCAGCAGCACGGTCACGGCTTGCTCGTGGTCCAGATCGAAAGTCGTGGCGAACACCAGCCCGCGCCGAGAGACCCTGCTGGGGGGCAGGGCCGCCACGCCGTGGGACGACACGGTCCTCGGGAAGTCCACAGGCTCCCCTCCTCCGCCCCGCAACTCCAGGGTCCCGCACGGATGTACGACGACCATGGTTCAGCATGGTACTCCGTCCCGTTCTCTGGAGCCCGTTTAGCGGCCACGGGCGTCGATCCGTCCGGAGATCCATCTGGCTTGGCGAAGGTGACTTGGTAGAGGAGACATGATCTCCCTGAGCCCTCCTCGCGTTGGGGGTAGGCAAACCGGGCTGCCTCGGCAACCATGCCTCGGCCCCAGAGACTCAGGCCCCAGGCTCCGCCAGCGGCAGGTGCGGGATGCGACGTGGAGGTCAGAGGTAGAGTGGTCGGTAGCTCCAAGATCAAGTTTGATGTTCATGCTCTCCGCCATCCCCTTGGTAGCGACCCTCGCGGCGGCCGCCTTACTGTCGCTTGCAGCGAGAAGGAGTGCCCACCCGTGGCTGGTCGCGCGATGGGCGTTGGTGGCGGCTCTGGTCGGCAGCGAGTTGGTGGAGCAGATTTGGCCCGTCCTCCGTCACGACTGGATCCTCTCCAACACCCTGCCGGTGCAGCTATCCGACCTGGCGACAGTGTTGACGGTCGCTTCGCTGGCTCGGCCAAAGTGGCGCCACATAGGCGCGCTGGCCTACTTCTGGGGAGTGGCGGCAGGGTGTCTTGGGCTCGCCTTCCCCGCCATCGGCGCGGCCTACCCATCCCCTCTCTACTTCGCCTTCTACGTTGACCACGGGGCACTGCTCACCGCGGGGTTGGTGATCGCGGCGACCGGACGGCTTGGAATCGGATGGAGGGCGATTTTGTTCTCCTGGGTCGCCACCATGGCGGCTGCAGTCATCGCCGGCACCGCAAACCTGCTCACGGGCGGTGACTACATGTTCTTGCGGTCTCCGCCTTCGACCTGGAGCCCGCTGCTGGTCATGGGACCCTGGCCCTGGTACGTCTTGGTGGCGTGGTTGCTCTGCCCCTTGTTGTTCATGCTGCTCGCGCTGCCCTGGTGGTGGGGTAGATTAAAACCCATCGTCCCGCCCCTCGCCTGGCAGCGAAGGTGATGGGCTCGGAGATCGAACGCGCGGGCTCGGCCAGGTGACTGTGTCCGGGTGTTTGAGCTGCGCACATCGTTTGCGATAGGCCGATGAAGGTGGAGCTCGGCGCCGCCATGCCCTCAGCTCCAAGGCCCTGCGGACCCTGCCCGGTCACCCGTGACATCCCCTGGTTCCGGGGGCCTGCTCAGGGCTTCCATAGGCGCAAGAGGCACCAGGCCGACGGCCATTTCGGCCAGCTTGGGGTCGATGGTGACAAGGGCGTCCGCCTGCAGCTCCGCCACCGCGATGTACTCCGCCTCATGTGTCCTGCCCCAGCCGTGGTCTCTGGCCATGATCCATGCGGCCCGCCGTGACACACGGTCACCGAGCAGGCGCAGCTTGACCTCGGTGACACGCTCGTGGAGCCTCAGCGCCTCACCTTCC
>JAJYWM010000183.1 GCA_021791455.1 bacterium
CCTGCAGGGGGACCGAGCGGGTGCCGGTCTTGCCGCAGAGGTACAGGAGCCCGTCCTGGTAGGAGGAGCGCCGGCAGGAGAGCACCTCTGAGATCCGGGCCCCGGTTCCCAGGAGCAGCCAGATGAGGAGCCGGCTGCGCTGGTCCGGCGCCGCCTGGATCAGCCGCTGCTGCTCGGGAAGGGAGATCGCCGGCCTGGGGTGGTGGGGCGCCAGCGGCTGGATGCGGAGGACCTCGGGCAGCCCCCGCTGGCAGAGGCCGGAGCGCTCCAGGTAGCGGAGGAACTGGCGCACCAGGAGGAGGCGGTGGTGGCGGGTGGTGGGCGCCAGCCGGGCCAGCTGTGCTTGGTAGTGGAGGAGGAGGGTGGGGGAGAGCTGATCCGGCAAACCCGCGCCCTGCTCGGTGGCGAAGGCGGCGAAGGAGCGCAGCACCGAGCGGTACTCGCGTGAGCTGCTGGCCCGCCCGGTGCTGGCGGCGAAGAGGTCGGCTAGGTCTGGGAGCTGGTCCACCCCCATCCTGGTCCTCCGGGCGGCTTCCGGGGGGCGGTCCGCGGGTCCAGGCCCCAAAGGCCACTCCCAAATCGAGGTGGCCGGGAGTATATTCCCCGCCGGGACGGCGGAGCAGGCGCCAAGGCGGACGGTCATGCGCGGATGGAGCTGGAGTTTGGGGATCGCGGCCCTTGTGGGGCTGCTGCTGGCGGCGGTGCCGGAGGTGGCCAGCGCCGCGGGCCGGCCCGGCTCGGCGGCGGCTCCCACCTACTACCTGGCCCTGGGGGACTCCCTGGCCGCCGGCTACCAGCCTCGGGATCTAGGCGCTCTGGAGCCCTGCGGCTACCAGTACGGGTACGCCTGCGACCTCTACCAGGGGATGCTGGCCGCCCATCCCCACCTTGAGGCGGTCAATCTCAGCTGCCCGGGGGAGACCACCTCCTCCATGCTCAGTGGGGTGGGCAGCCCCTGCTACTCAGGGGGCCCGCCCCAGCTGGCCCGCGCCGTCCGCTTCCTGGCGCAGCACCGGGGCCAGGTGGCGCTCATCACCATCGACTTCGGCGCCAACAACGTGGACGGCTGCGTCCAGAGTTCGGGCAGCATCAGCCCGAGCTGCCTTCTCCAGGGGTTGGCCCAGGTGGAAGGGCAGCTGCCGGTGATCCTCACCGCCCTCAGGGGTGCCGCCGGGAGCGGGGTGCCGATCGTGGGCATGAACTACCACGACCCCTTCCTCGCCGCGTACCTCGCCGGCGAGACCTCCCTGGCTCAGGAGTCGCTCACCGTGACGGGGACCTTCAACCAGCTGCTGGAGGGGGTGTACCAGCGGGCCGGGGACCAGGTGGCCGACGTCCAGTCGGCCTTCCAGACCCTGAACACGGCCACCGACTCCACGACCGGGCTGCCCGTCGATGTGGAGCGGATCTGCCAGCTGACCTGGATGTGCGGCTACTCGCCGCCGAATATCCATCCCAATGCCACGGGATATCAGGTGATCGCCGAAGCGTTCGCCCAGGTTCCCGCCGTGGCTGGCCTTATCAGCTGAGCCCGGGCCGGCCGAGCCACCGGTAAGAGCTGCCCCCGGGACTGCGGCTGGCGGGGGGCCAATTCACCCCAAGCCCGGGGTCGCGGGTGACCGGAGGCCAGTTCACCCCAGGCCCGGGGTCGCGGCTGGTGGGCGGGTCCCAGTTGCCTGCACCGCCGGCCCGGGGTCGCGGCTGGTGGGCGGGTCCCAGTCACCCGCACCGCCGGCCCGGGGTCGCGGCTGGTGGGCGGGTCCCAGTTGCCTGCACCCCCCGCCCGGGGTCGCGGCTGGCCGAAGGACAGCCGCGGCCCAGGGCAGGTTGCGGCGGGTGGACGAGCCACGGAAGCCAACTCCAAGCTCCCAATCCACCCAACGGTCAGGGAGCGCCAAGAGGCGCCGGTCCCACTCCGCCGAGGCAGGTGGGCACACGAAAACTAAAGTGCATCTCAAACCCTACTCGTGCCTTCGACCACCAAATTCCACTACTGGCGCTAGAATCTCAACCGTGAACTACGAGTTGGACCTTCCGGGTCTTGCCGCAGCACCGCTCGGGGCGCCTTTGCGCCCAGGGGGCAGTGCCAAGCAGCGCCGCGCTCCTTCCCGCGCGAATGGACTCAACGGAAAAACATGGACCAAGTACTCCATCTCGATATGGAGCGACATACGCAAATCCGATGAAGAGTCGCAGTTGGCCAAAAGGCACCCTGCGCTATTTCCAAGCCAGCTTGTCACGCGTCTGCTCGAGTGTTTCATGGCACCGGGTGATCGAATGGTTCTAGATCCGTTCGCCGGCAGTGGCTCAACAATGGTTGCAGCGGAGGCGTTCGGAGCGCAGGGCATCGGATTCGAGGTCTATCCCAGATATATTCAGCTCGCGCGCCACCGGTTGGACCGCACTGACCTCTTCGATCAGGCGCACACACCGACAAGCGTGATTCACCTCGACAGCGCTCTAAACCTCGGCGAGTATCTCAGCCAAAACTCTATTGATTTCGTGTTTACATCCCCCCCCTACTGGGACGTATTATCCCGCAGACGCTCGGCAGACCTACGTGTAGCACGAAAGTATGGAGAGGCCACTGCTGATCTCGGTCGGCAGATCGACTACGAGGACTTCCTCACATCCCTGGCAGCCGTGTTCGAGCAAGTCCGCCACGTTCTCAAGCCTAATAAGTATTGCGTCGTAAATGTCATGGATCTCCGCAAGGCAAATAGATTCTTTCCCCTTCACGCCGACCTTGCGTCGCGGATGGAGAAAGTTGGATTCGAATGGGACGATCTGATCATATGGGATCGGAGGCACGAATACAACAACATGCGGCCGCTCGGCTTTCCAGCTGTCTTTCGAGTAAATAAGGCTCACGAATTTCTACTAATATTTAAAAACCGGAAGCCGGCGTGATCGCACATCAGGATGTCCGCCCGCAGAAACAGGTCAATGGGCTTAGCGTCGAGCGACGGTTCCACAAGGAGTTAGTGGACCTCCCTCGCGAAGCGCAAAAGAAAATTATTCGAGCACTGCAGGACCTGCAGCGCGACCCAACCTACCTTTCCAAGCCGTTGCAAGGATCGCAAGGAGTCTGGAGGCGACAAGTGCCTCCCTACAGGATTCTCTTCACTTTGGCTCCCGGCTGGGTCCATGTATATTCGGTCCAACACCGCCAAGGGGTGTACCAGGGAGCTGTGGCCGCCCCAACAGCCCTACCGGCTGCCGCTCCACCGCCTTTCACAGCCCTGCTCGATTCCCCGCGATGCGCATCGAATGACACAGAGGAAACTACCGCCTTTCCCTGGGAAGCGGTGGGGAACGCCATAGTCGAGCGATCCGAGGACGATATCATGCGCCTGATTGACTACGGACTGCCCGTGGCAATCTTTGACCGACTAGCGGCTCTGCTTGCGGAGCCACGTCCCCCCGTGGGCCAGATCCGACGCCTCAAACTGATTAGGCATAACGTAATCGACGCATTCTTTGATCCAGTGCTCAGGCTCAGTGGGGAGTCTACTCCACTGGAGTTAATCTTAGTCTCCCCTTGGATAACTCCGTGGGACGCCCGCGGCAGTTCGCTCACGTCACTAATTCGATTTGTCAAGCGCAACAGCGTCCCTCTCGTAGTCATCTGCAGACCTCCAATACTGCCAGCTCACGTGTCTGCGGTGCGTCAGCTCAGCGCATGTCCAACTGCCGAAGTGGTAGCGCTCGACAACCTACACGCCAAGTTCTACATCGCGGATGTCCCACCAGTCCCTCGCGCACTTTTGAGTTCGGCTAACAGTACGGCGCAGTCACTGGTCAATTTCGAAGTGGGAGTGTCGATTGAAGGCGCTGGCGAGGCGGAGTCACTAGTCCGGGAACTGCAGGGGCTCGCGGTTGAGTTGCGCGGACTCGGAACGGTAATCAAAAGGCGGACACGGAAAGGAGTGTGATGTGGTTTCACTGCAGGAATTGCTATGTTTGAATCGACCGAATTTTCAAATCAACCCCAAGCAGTCCTTTGACGACGCGAAGCTATACTTCGGCAGGAACAACGCCCAGAACCTTATCGAGGCGATCCAGACGGGCTACATGGCTGGGTATGTGCCGCGGTTTTATCTGTTCGGCAACTACGGAACAGGCAAGACGCACCTGCTATACCACCTCAAGTACTACTTTGAGAATGCCCAGACCGATATCCGGGTTCTGCCTGTCGTGATTCAGCTCGAGGCAGAGAGCAAGACTCGTTATCAGGCGCTTCACAAGCGGTTTCTAGATGGAATCGGCATCGAAAGGCTCGAACGGGCGTACCAGGACTATGGTTTCTTGGGTGAGGACAGGGAACGGCGGTTTCGAGAGCTGTTTCCACAGCCCGACCTGTATCTAGTGATGCAACTGCTGCAGGCTGGGCCGGCAAACAAGACACTATCCTGGCGCTGGCTGACAGGCGACCGGCTCAGTACAGCTGAGCAGGCTCAGCTGGGGGTGACGTCACTGCTGACCGACACGGGGGATCTAGTAGACGTGCTGGTGACGATCGGTGAGCTATTTAAGCGTACAGGCCAGCACCTTCTATTCTTAATTGATGAGTCAGAGGGGCTACATTCAGTCTCGAATCCGGACGCCATGCGGTCGTGGCATGACGCGTTTCGGAAGCTCGCGGACCAGAACGACAACCAGTCCGTTGGCTGGATTGCCACCTTCTATACGACTTTACATGATGAGCCTCCTAGCTTCGTGATGGAGGGTGACATTCTGTCTCGACTAGGGAAGGGCGGACAACATGTTCTTGAACCGATGGCTGCGGTCGAAGTCAAGCAATTTCTTGCCGACTTGTTAGACCAATTTGTCGACCACGACCGCGCTGTTACGGTGATGCATGAGCTCGGATTGCCCGCAGAGACGACGCACTACCCGTTTACAAATCCTGGGCTGGAGGCGTTTATTGAGCACTCCAAAGCTGCGCCGCAGAATGCGATTCCAAGAACAGTCATTAGGGCTCTTACTGCCTGCGGACTAGAGGCTATCCGCCGGCAGGAGCGCAAGTTTGCCCCGGATCTGGTGGACGCAGTCGTTCCAGGTGAATTTGCGGAGCTGTCCTAAGGTGCTTCGATACGCAGTACAGCCTGCGCTTTCTGGAGGTACGGGTCCGCTGATATTCGGTCCTCAGACCGGCGAGGCGTCCGATAGGGTCGTTCTTGGGCGGCTGAGCGAACAGGGGCCACTTCGTCAGGTCGTCATGGATATTTCGGCCGAATGCGTCGTTGCAGTCTTCGGAAAGCGGGGCTCGGGGAAGTCTTATACCCTTGGGGTACTTTTGGAGGCCTTGGCCATGAGGTATCCGGACAGTGGCCCAATAGGGCAATCGAGCCGATCTCGGGCAGCGCTGTTGCTCGACACGCTAAACGTGTTTTGGTCGCTTGCCAATCCGATTGATGTGGTTGGTGAGGAGTCGCTGTTTCCCGAGGAGGTAGCGCGCCTCTCGGCGTGGACCATTAAGCCGCCGGAACTTGCGGTTGAGGTCTGGATCCCAATGGGATTTCGGAAGGGGCACACTCCATCTCAATACCGGGACTTTTCAATCGCACCAAGTAGTCTCACTGCGGACGATATCGCAGACTTGTTCGAGTTGGATGCGCAGAGCGACTTGATGGGGCAGCTTCTGGTCGAGCTGCGGGAGAAAGCAATTGCAGCTAACCCTAGCTTCACGTTTCCAGAGATGTTGGAGATTTTGGAGGCTGATCAGGAGCTTGAAGATTACTTTTCCACTGCGACGCTGCGCGGTGCTCGGCAACGGCTCCGGTGGGCCGGACAGCTAGAGATATTTTCGGGGGCATCCCCAACTCAGCTCTCGGATCTTCTCCAACCGGGAGGTGTCAGCGTTCTTGAGCTTGGCGATGTGCCCAACAGTCTTCGCACAGTAATTGCGAGCGTGTTGCTGCGACGCATTCACGCTTTGCGTGCGACGGCGTCGGATGCGGAGAAGCAGCTCGCGCTGAATACTCGCCTGTCCTCAGCAGACCGTGCGTCCTTGGAGGCATTTGTGAGCACTGCGTTACCACCGACCTGGGTATTGGTCGATGAGGCGCAGAATGTGCTGCCAGGGGGAAGAGAGGTGAAGTCGAGTGATGCAGTTGTGAGGTTCGTCCGCGAGGGCCGAAACTTTGGACTGTCGTTTGCACTGACTACTCAGCAGCCGTCTGCCGTCGACCAGCGCATCCTAGCGCAGGCGGATACGGTGATTTGCCACAGACTGAGCGTAGCCCAGGACATTCAGCGCATGCGTGAGAACCTCAAATGCGCGGAGCCCCTAGAAGTGAGAGTGGGCGGGGTGAAACTCGATCTGTCCGCGTGGCTGAGGAGCCTGGAGCCCGGGTGCGCGCTTGTTACGAACACTGATTTCGACCGTGTGTTTGCCGTGGAGATCCGGCCCCGGGTAACGCCTCATGGCGGAACTGGGTTCCGCGTTCGCAGGTGAGATGTCGATGACCTACTTTCTCGAGAGCCTGCACAAGAACTTGGGCCGCCTGCCTACGTTCGCGTTGTGCATCGAGGGGGCACCGAGATCACGGACCACGTCGGCTGCGAATCTTGCCCGGATTTATGGCGCCCGGGTACGGACACGAGTATCTGCACCTGCGGACCGCCGCGAGGCATTAAGGAAGTACCTTGTGGACCGCGGACTCGTCCCAAAGTACGGATCAGCTGGCGCCCCGACAATAGACGCGCTGCTTGCGAGGCTGATCGATGGCGAGGAGCTGGAGGTTCAGGATTTTTGGCTTTCATCCGATACAGTCAGATCGAGCGCGGGTGCTGAACGAGAAAGTAGCCTCGTCCGTACCGTGTCTACTTGTGTAGAGCTTGGACTGCTCACGCCGGGGAAGCTTAGCTTGACGAGCTGGGGTGAGGTTCTCCTGACCCTGGCTTCACTGGAGGCGTTGCTCAGCGGGCAGAACCCCTTCGAGCCTTCTCCGGCATATTGTTGGGCTGCGTACTTTCTCGTTTTGCGATCAGACTGGGCGTTCTCAGGGGCCGTTCTGAGGGCTCTGCCGGAGATGCGGTTCGGGTTTCGCGAAGACATTTTGCCGAAGGCCACTAGTATAATCGAGTCAGTACTTCGGGCCACGCCGGCGAGTGCTAGCAATCGCTCGGCCCGAGCATGGCTTACGCGACAGTTGCAAAGTGCACGGAGATTGGATGTACGTTCGCTTGAGCTGCAACCGTCGGACTCGGTGGATACGAAGACTCTGCTGAGGCCCTTGGAGGACGTTTTTCTCCCTCGCCTGGAGTTCATGGTGGACGTCGGGATCCTGACGAAGCCCGATCCAGGTCGATTTACGTACGAGCGGGGACCCTCCTACGAGGCGTTCAGTGAGCTGGTGGCCGGTTCGCAGACCAGGCTCGATCATAGCTTCTTCACGACGGTAGCACGAGCATCCGGGCGGGACGGTACGGCAGTAGAGGCGCCGGATGGTGTCGCGGCGCACCTCGCCCAGAGCGCAAGGGCGCTCAAAGGAGTGACGGGCTACGCACCCATTCACGAAACGGTGACTTTAGCGAATCTGACTGGCTGGGCTCGAGACCCATGGATGTACGTTGAAATAGAGACTGCAGAGGCTGCACTCCGCTCGCTCGCCACCGCTACTCCAGTACGGGCCCGTCTATTGTCTGATCGGTTCGGGCGTGCCCACACTTTCTCATTGTTGGAGGCAACCGGTGGACCTCGCTGACCTGGGGCTGTCGCGGTATCCGTTTCCAATTGTTCCGCCGACTGGGCCGACGCAAGTCTGGGCCGGACGGCCCAAGTTTCAGGAGGCCTTACGTAATCTGAGCGCCGAGTTGCGCTTTCGGGACGATTCATCGATCGATCTTGTGTGGGCAGACTTGGGGGCGGGTAAGACCCACGCGATGCGGTATTTGTCGTGGCTTCTATCGGAAGTGGGCGCACTTTGTATTTACTCCGAGCTTCCAGCGACACCGCAAAACTTTATGGCCATATACCGGGAACTCGTGCTGGCAGTGCCAGAGCAAGGGCTAGCAGAGGCTATCCGTGCCTACCGACAGCGACAGGCTGGGAGGGATTGGCTGGCCGGGCCGCTACTAGCTGGAGACCGGGATACCGCGACCGTGCTCTGGACGCTCGCGCAGTTCGCCGACCATGAGCAGGGACAGGTGGCCCGGCGGTGGCTCAGAGGTGAGAAGCTCACCCGCAAGGAGTGTAGCCTAATCGACGGTGTTCAGGCCATGCGGAGCGACCAGGACGCGCTAAGAGCGCTGACGACCATGATGCGACTCTTGACGGAGCTACCGGAGCGGCGCCGGGTTGTTCTTATGTTGGATGAGTTTCAGCGGATCGGCACGGTGAGTCGGCAGCGGGGATTGGCTATTAGCGCTGCAATCAAGTCGCTTTACGACTCATGTCCGAACCGCCTCTCCATTTTTTTGAGCTATTCCTTCGGCGATGCGAGTAGTATTCGCTTTTTGACGTCCCCGGACGTGCTAAGTCGCGTCAATCGCCAGTATAGGCTCGATCATTTGACTAAGTTCGAGGCCACTCGATTTGTGAGCGAGCTGCTTCGCGCAGCTGCGAGTGGCAACGCGTCCCACGGTGAGGTTTTTGCGCAAGCGGCGATCGTGGATGTCGTCAGTCGCTTGGATCTTGATTGTCACGGAGCAATCACGCCGCGAAGACTGAGTCAAGCGTTTGGGAACATTTTGAGTGAGGCGCTTCGCATGGGAGAACGCGCGTTTCCGATCGGGGTGGGATTTGTGGCGGAGCACTATGGGCCGCCAGTCGGGGACGAAATGTGAAACGACATGCGTCGCTGACCACGGAGCAGCGGAAGAGAGCCGTTGATGCGATCACCTCTGAGCTGATCACGTTTGGATACCCGCTGCACGGGGAAACAGTTGCGCAAATGGTGACGCACCGACATCCAGAGCTGTTTGGTTCGTCGGAAGACGTGTTGCGGGTTCTCGCGTCGGAGTCCGATCGTTTCGAGAATCTCGGCGCCGGCGTTTTCGGAGTTGCGCGCTTGGACCACGCGGTTGCTCGGAATCGCAGGACAGGGGAGATCGGGTGGCCAGACGAAGGAGTGGCGACTGTATTGGGATGTTTGTGTGGTCGGGGCCGTCTGGATCTTGACCGAGGAGCCGTCGTCGTCACGTTGCGGTACGGGGGAGCGGCGTATTCTTATCGGGGACGTCGCGGGCTTATAGGAAAAGGGGCTGTTGCATTTGTTGCATCTGACGTAGTGCCGGAGGTGGCGACTACGATAGCGCAGTTGGCGGCAACTGTGATGCCAGGTGTGAGGAGCTGCGTGCACGCGCGCGGCGCCTGGTCCTACGACGTGGAGTTGGATTGTGGCGGTCGGCCCACTGTCCTGGGCGACCTTGTCACATGGTTGCATCCTGGAGATGACTTTCGGTCGTTTGCAGTGCCGGCCGATGTATTTGACGCGGAGCTGACTATCCAGCGGGCGTTCGTGAGAGGGTTTGGCCTTGTTTGCGGGCTTGTGAGCTCCGGGACAAATCTGTTTGGGCAAATCGAGCAGGTGTGGCTACGTCCTGACACGGGAAACAAGGCACAGTTTCACCAGATCATCGTACTGCTTTCCCGTATGGGGATTGGTACATACTGGAACGACCGGAACGAGCGAGACATTGCCGTAAAGGTGCGGTGCGAGGACTGGATGTCGATCGGGTTCGGGGTAGAGTGGCTTGATGCTCTCGTGGCAGAAGGAGCACGCATGAATCGGAAGAGGTTGCACTAGTGGAGATCTGTAGGTAGATGGTCTGCAGATTGGTGCCTTTTTCGGTGCGGACGTCTGGTCGATGACGGTCGTTGAGGTCTGCACGTGAGTAGGGGCGGTTTCGCTTCGAAGCGATTGGGTGCTGTGGGCAGGTGTGCGGAGCTGATTAGCGAAGGGAGACGTGCGGGGCCGTAGTTGGCGATGTGCAGTGGATATGGGGGGCTGAAGGGTGAGCTACAGGATAGCGAGGACGGGATGCTGGACCTCGGATGCTGATATCGGATCCAGGGCTAGAAGGATCTGTTGGACGGACGTTTCGGCGCATGCCGCTGAGTGCGGGATGCTATCGGGTGACCGAGTTCGCGTAGGCTCCGCCGCCTAAGGCAGCGAAACGCGCCGGGTGCCGGGCGAGGAGTACGCGAACTTCTCGGGTCGTGGAGAATAGATCCGGTCGGGCGGCTTGGACCATCGCGGCCAATACCTCCCAATGGAGCGGGGTGCCATGGGTGGCCAGTATTTCAATCAAGACTTGAATTCGGGCTTCGGCCCTTCTCTGGGCTTCGTGCCTGCGCTGTACACTCCACGTTATGAACGATCGCCAGTCTGCATCGCCGGCAAGGGCACACGTGCTTTTCTCCCAGTACGGACACTCGGGGCACTTTGGCCCGGCAAGGTCTGAATAAAGGCAAGGTGGGAGATCGTCGAGATTCAGTCCGGGGGACCACCACTGAGGTGGCATAGCGGTTCAGCAGGCCCCTCTGCTAAACGCACAAATCTTGCCCGGGTGCCGGAGCAGGGGTTGCGAATGATATCCGAACGCGGACCCACCGTGATAGTCGAAAGGAGGACCACCTTGGTGGTCTCGTGAGAGGTCGGTCGGAACGGTTGGCTTGGGGGGTGCGGAGTACCACCACCGGGCCCGCCCCCGGGGGCCAGGTAAGCGCCCTCACGCTCACCCCCTTCCGGAAGTGGGCCCAACGGATGCGCTCTCTGTCTTCGACCTTGGTCATCTCCTCCCGGTGTCCGTAGGTCGCAACCCAACGACCGCATCGGGGCTGGCCGGCCAAAGTGATCCTCCTTAACTTCATCACTCCCATCTCAGGGGTGCGTCTCCTTTCGGCAGGAGTTTACATCGCGTAAGCCAGGTCGAGACGGGCGCACCAGGCCGTCCCCGTGTCCCCGTAGCAGTGCAGGAACGTCGCTCATGCTTCTCCACGGAGGACTGGGTGCAGTGCCCGTAGAGGTGATGCTGGTAGCCGACCTGCTTGGCGAAGTCGGACTGTCGCGTCTGCTTGCCGCCTGTGAACACAACTCTAACATCGTTTCCGTAGACCCTTCCCACGTCCACCGCGGTCGGTAGTTCGACACTGGGGGCGGAGTCGCTCCGGAAGGCTCCTGACCTAACTGTGTAGGCCCCGTTGACGACTCAGAAGCTCGGGCGCGCGTAGACGCCGGTCAGCTCCCGCTGGTTCAAGGTGATCTCCAGCAGCGCAGCTCTGCTCAGTATGACGTCGAGCCGCTCTCCCGGCCGCAGCTGTTGCCCGTCGCCGTCGCCCAGGCCATGGAAGGCAGTGGCGATCCTAAACTCCATCTGTAGCTGCGCCCGCTCGCCTCTCCACGCCTGCTAGCGGGCAGCTGTTACCACGGCTGTGTGCTTGTCCGTCAGCTGGTCGAGTAGTCCCGTTCGATCACGAGCGGGTGGGTCCGGCGTGACTCTCTCGATGACTCATGAAGAAGTAGCCACCAACCGCGAGACCAATCCCTAGCACTATCGCCACAATGGTCAGTGGACCGAGAATCGCGGCAGTCGAACAAGCCGGGTAGGAGATATAGGCCGAAGGAGCGCAGTAGTTCCCCGACCCTGCGATCGAAAAATCGATCGCGTACTTGCCACTACCCACACTGAGAAACGGTACTAGCAGGATAATCATGCCCGCCACGACTAGCCCGGCTCCCCCGCTGATCAGATAGAGTGCGCGTCCCTGTAGGTTCATTGTCGGCCTCTTCCATTCGCCTGGCCCGCCCATGAGATGCAAGCTTCAACATGCGCCCGTTCCGGCTGAAGCTGGATCGCGGAGTTGTCACGGTCTGGTGCGCGAATGTCAGCGACAGGCTGGTGGACAGCTCACGTACCTCTTGTCGGGGATCACGAATAGTGCAAAGAGCTGATCACGAAAAGTGGGGCACTCCGCGGCAGGACCGGAGCCCTGTACGGGAGGAGAAAGACAGGGTCCTCCTGGCAGGCTTTGGGTGTCGAGTCTAAACCTGGGGATGCCCCGGGTGCAGTCTGACGGAGTTGGCATGAGTTTGCGAGTCCTGAGATCCCACGGCCGGAGCCTGGGTGCTCTGGCCCGGGAGTTCGGATTGAACTGGCGCACGATGTAGCGGGATGTGGAGGCCGAGGATGTCCTCCCGCGGGCGACGATTTCGGTGGACAACTGGGTGGCATGACAGGCGCAAGCTGTGGGCGAACTCCCCGTGTCGCCAGAGCGCAGCAGCCTCTCCGGGCTGTTCGGCGCGTCTGACCGACGGACCAATTCACCCGCCGCAACTGATCCGGGACGGCGGGTGGGGTGAAGTGGCCCGATGGGAGCGCCTACCCGCGCAGGGCCCCCCGTAGCAGTTCCAGCTGCTCCTCGGAGAGGTGGCGGCTGAGGGCGACGTTGCCTCCCCGGCTGTTGGGGTGGGGCACCAGCACCAGGATCCGCCGCCTTCCCGCCACCGGCAGCGGACCCAGAAGGTGGTCCTGGGCGCCCTGGCCCAGATGCTGTTCGAAGGCATATCGCGCGATCGCCCCGACCACGATCAGGACTCGGGCCGGCGAGGCCGAGAGCACCCGGTTGAGGTACCTCGAGGTGCAGGTCTCGAGCGCCTCCCACACCCCCTGCTGACCTGGGCCGCCGCAGTGGACCACCTCGGTTAGGGCGTATCCGCGACCGGGGATCACCGGCTCGGGAAGAATCTCACGGGCGCATCTCAGCACCCAACCCCAGTAGTGCACCCATGTTCTGCGCCTGCCGTGCGCGTCCACCAGGTACGCCCCATCGGCTACCCCCTGCTTCTGGCCCACATCAAAGGCGCCGTCCGCCCAGTCCAGGAGGTCGTCGTCCGCGGAGGCCACGCAGAGCTCATCGGGATCGCTGATTGGCGGCCCGCCGCCTCCCGGGTTCGAGCTCACAAAGAGGAGGGGCGCCTGGGTCAGGTGGCCGACCCACGGCTCCGGAAACCATCCGACCGCGTGCGGCCCCCCAGGTCCGGCGGCCACCCGATGGCACGGGAGGGCATGCCCCCCGTCCGCGATGCACTGCTCCAGCACCGGGCAGCGCACGATCTCCAAAGCCAGCGCCCTGGTGGCGCCGCTCAGGCGGCTGGGCATCTTAGGGCGTCCTCATTCGGTGCAGGCAGGGGCCTGGTACCGGGGAGCGGAGCTACGGACCGTTGCCACACCAAGCACCCGATGCCGGGTTTGCTTGCTCAGGGCTGGCAGATCCCGCAAGGCTGGGCCTCCCCTCGGCCCTCGACCCGGGCGAAGCCGTGTAGCTCAGCATGATGCACCGAACAGTGTTCGATGAAGTCCCGGGTCCAGCTCTCTCCCCGTGCCGGCGTCCCGGAGATGGTGGAGCAGGCAGCCGCGTGGGGGACCAGGTAGTCCAGGCCGGGGTTCTGGGCGGTGTTCAGCACTAAGCCCTTGGGGTGCTCAGCGATCCAGGTGAGGTACCCGTGGTCATCGTCCGTGAACGTCATCATCGGGTGCCTCCCCGGCTGGGACGGGCTACGCTCCGCGTTTCATGATCGCCTACGGCCTCGACCAGCCTCCGGACGAGGGCCCGGTCGCGTACTGCCGGATCCAGGAATCGATACGACTGGGGGCCATTCTGCCCTCTCTGCAAGGGGACGCCGCGAGAAAGCCGACGGGGGTGTGTCACCTGAAGCGCAACGCCCCAGGTGAGGCCGTCGAAATAGCGCCTGAGCTCAATCGGGGTCGACAGTCCGTCCCGAGCCAGTTGGGGGTCCCGCCGTCCAGCACTGACTCGGCGCACTTCGCCAACCGTGAAGCCACCGATGATCTCGCGTCGAGGGGCGGGGACGTATATCCAAATTTGCGTGCCGGGAGTTAGGCCACATCGGCGCCGGAACTCCCAGTGCTTGACGCCACGGAGGATGGCCACCGCCCACTCCTCATGGATCGACATGAGCACCGAGGTGCACCTCAGCATGGGCCGCACTGTACACTCCTGGAGGTGTCAGCCGCAGACCACGGTTGATCGGCGCCGCGTGGGCTCGCGCAGCACCGGGCTGGCGCTTCCGAGCTCGCCATCGGCGTCGGCTTCAAGGGCCCGGCCGGGCAGGTCCTCCGGGACCCCCTGGAGGTGTCTCTAGGCAGCCACCAAGCCTTCCGCGAGGCGCTCCAGGTGCCGCGCATTGACCTCTCCGGCAAGGGCAGCCGCTCGCTCAATGTCGTGGGCGATGACCTGGGTACCGGGTCCAGCGGCGAACGCCTGGACCTCCAGCCGGCGCGAGAACAGGTAGTGGAAGGTGTTGGCAGCGATTGCTTGCCCGGTCGGCACCAGGGCCGCCCCGGAGGGCTCGAGTTCTTCCTCCAACAGGA
>JAJYWM010000072.1 GCA_021791455.1 bacterium
AGCGGCCGTCCGGGGCCAGCGGCAGGAGGTGCTTGGGCCGGCTGTTGCGGGACCTGGGCCAGAGCCTGGTCCCAGCCCCTCCGGCGAGGATCACGCAGACCAGGCCCGCCGGAGGGGTCGGCTCCAACTCGGCGCGCACCGTCAAATCGCCGCAGCTGCCTGAACAGGGATGACGAGAGGCTCGACCCCGGCCTCACGACTCAGCTCCTCCCGGTAGGGGGTGCGCTCCCAGGGAAGGTCGAGGTCGCTGCGCCCGAAGTGCCCGTAGGCCGCGACCTGACGGTAGATCGGCCGGCGAAGCTGCAGCTCCTTGATGATGCCCGATGGTGAGAGGTCGAAATACTCGTCCACCAGCGCGGCGATCTGGTCTCGTCCCACGGTTTCGGTCCCGAACGTCTCGACGCCGACCCAGACCGGCCGGCTGACCCCGATGGCGTAGGCGAGCTGAATCTCGCAGCGCCGGGCGAGGCCGGCCGAGACCAGGTTCTTGGCCACGAAGCGGGCCCCGTACGCCGCCGAGCGGTCGACCTTGGTCGGGTCCTTGCCGGAGAAGGCTCCCCCTCCATGCCGGCCGGCGCCGCCGTAGGTGTCGACGATGATCTTGCGCCCGGTGAGCCCGGCGTCACCCTGCGGGCCGCCGATCACGAACCTGCCCGTGGGGTTGACCAGGACCTGGGTGCGCTCATCCACCATCTCCCCGGGAACCGATCTGGCGATGACCTCCTCACGGATCCCCTGCTCCACCTCCTCCCGGCCGGCGTCCTCTGAGTGCTGGGCGCTGACGAGGATGGTGTCGATGCGCCGGGGCCGGTCCTGGTCGTCGTACTCGACGGTCACCTGGGACTTGCCGTCCGGCCTGGCCCAGCGGAGGGCGCCGCTCTTGCGGGCCAGAGCCAGCCGGCGTGCCAGCTGATGCGCGTACTGGATCGGGGCGGGCATCAGCTCGGGGGTCTCGTCACACGCGTAGCCGAACATCATCCCCTGGTCACCGGCGCCACCCAGGTCCACACCACGCGCGATGTCGGGGGACTGCTCATCGACGCAGACCATGACGCCGCAGGTCTCCCAGTCGAATCCGTACTTGGCTCGCACGTACCCGATCTGCCGCACCGTCTCCCGCACCACCTTGGGCATGTCCACGTAGCAGTCGGTGGATATCTCCCCGAGCAGGATGGCGGCGCCGGTGGTGAGCGCCGTCTCACAGGCGACGCGGGCCAGGGGATCCTTGGCCAGGATGGCGTCCAGGATGGCGTCCGAGACCTGATCCGCCATCTTGTCCGGGTGCCCCTCGGTCACCGACTCCGAGGTGAAAAGCCGTCGTGCCTTGCGCTGAGTCACTGGGTAATCCTCCTTGCTCCACCGGAAGCCACCCGCTGTTCACGGCGGGCCTTCTCCTGTCCGGAGTCGAGGCCATCATATTTGACCAGCCCGGGGTAGGAGGAGATTGGCCTGGCGGCGTCCCCTCTGACCGGAAAGGACCGGGCCGGTCATAACATGGGCGGATGGGGATCACCTTCACGGAGTATCTGGACCGCATCGACGAGGGCTCCCGCGTTCTGGCGAGCCCGGATGCAGGCGGAACGGGGAAACGGGTGCCGTCCTGCCCCGGCTGGAACACGGACGACCTGCTCGCGCACTGCTGCAACGTCCTCCTCCAGAAGCTGCCGCTGCTGCGAGCCCGCAGCCTTGAGCCGCCGGATCCCCAGAGCTGGACCCGGGCGGATCCGGCCTCTCCCAACCTGCCCGCTCAGCTGGGCGAGGCGGCGAGCGCGGTCCTGGCAGAGCTGAGAGCCATCGGACCGGACGTGCCGCTCTGGTCCTGGTACGCTCCCGACCGAAGCTCGTCGTTCTGGGCCCGCCGCCTGGCGCACGAGCTGGCCATCCATCGGGTGGACCTGGAACTGGCGCTGGACACCGCCGTTGGTTGCGATCCAGCCCTGGCCGCCGACGGGGTGGGCGAGGTGCTGGAGGTGTTCCTGGCCCGACCGGGCCGGCCCGTCACCGATTCAGGCGGAGACGCCGTCGTGCGGCTTCAGGGAACTGATCTGCCGTGCTCCTGGTCGGTGCGGATGACCGATTCCGGGGCGTTGGTATCGGCGGAGCTCGTGGATAGAGCCGATGCCGCCATCGCCGGGCCAGTCTCCCCGCTCTACCTTTGGCTCTGGGGCAGATCGAGCCCGGAAATGCTGGAGACCAGGGGGGACATCACCCTCCGGGACCGCCTGCGTTCGCTGCTGGCCCTGGCCACCTAGGGCCAGGATGGCTCGGGCGCAGCTCACAAGCCGCCGTCGCCTGGTGGGTGTGCCCAGTGGCCCCATCGGGGGTTGGCTCCAGCCGACCGCAGTTCGCTGCGAATTGGGCCCCGCGCCAGGCGACACCGCCCTCGATCGAAACGTCTGCGCCAGGGAGCTCGCGGCAGGGGTCCATGGCGAGCACCGCGCCCGTCCGCTCCCCGCGAGTTGGATCGGATGAGCCGCATCCACCCCGACCAGGATCCGGCGCGGAGCGGAGCCGGTCCACTTCGCGCTGGGCCGTTCCCCAGCTCGCGCCGGACGGTCAAACACCTAGAGCCGGCGACGACCCTCCCAGGCTGCCGCCAGCGCCTCCGACGCCACCGGGCCCGCGCAATTGTAGGCTCGCTCGTGCCAGCCAGTCTGGTTGGGTCAGCAGGGCCACCGCTGTCATTCCCAGCAGGAGCGCGCCGTCCATCGCCATCCGATCGCCCGCCGTCGACCCCGCCAGCTGTGCGAACTCGAGGGAATGGGGATGCACTCCGGGTGCCAGCCGCAGATATGGATGTATGGAGGGCACCGCCTCACTCACGTTGCCCATGTCGGTCGAGCCTCCCAGGAATGCCGCCGCGTCGTCGGCAGCGTCCGGATGGCGGCCCAGTTCGGTAAAGAGGCCCAGCAGCAGCTCCTCCAGCGCCGGCGCCGACCGCATCGGGTGGTACTCCGGCGCCAACTCGATCTCGGCCACCTCGGCTCCCGTCGCCAGCGCCGCACCGCGCGCGCACCGGGTCACGGCCGGGATAAGGCGCTCGGCGAGATACCTGGAATCAGGGGACCTTATGCCCGCGCGGACTGTGGCCCGCGCGGGGATGACGTTCACCGCCTGTCCTCCCTCGGCGATGACCGCGTGCACCCTGGAGTCGGAGCGCAATTGCTGGCGCAGCAGGCCGATGGCGACCAGCATCAGGGTGGCGGCGTCAAGAGCGTTGATGCCCTCCTCGGGAGCCGCGGCCGCATGGGCGCCGCGCCCCGAGAACGCGAACTCGTAGAGAGCCCTGCCCAGGCCCGGGCCTCTGACCGAGTCGAAGCCTGCCGGATGAACCATGAGGGCGGCTGAGGTCGTGGAGAAGACTCCCGCCTCGAGCAGGCGGATCTTGCCACCTCCCCCCTCCTCTCCGGGGCACCCTACTACCCGAATCGTGCCGCTGACGCCGGGCGTCCCAGCCAGCGTGCGCGCCGCCACCACCCCACCTCCCACACCGGCGGCGGCGATCAGGTTGTGCCCGCAGGCGTGGCCGATCGACTCCAGGGCATCGTATTCGCAGAGCAGGTCCACGACCGGACCAACCCCACTGCCCAGGCGCGTTGTGGCCACCAGCGCCGTCGGCATCGAACCTGCCCCGAGAGCCACCTCAAACCCGCAGGCGGATAGCTGCTCTGCCACCGCCTGGCTGGCTCGGAACTCCTCGAACCGCAGCTCCGGGTGAGCGTGAATCTGGTGGCTCAGGGCCAGCAGTGTGGGCTCCAGCTCGGCCAGATGCGCTGCGGCTGCGGCCCGAATCCCGGCCGGGCCCGGCTGGCTTGGAGGCGGCGTCAGCTGCCCGACCCCGGGGCGTCCACGCCCGCTGCCGCCCACTCGGGTCCCGCCGTCCTCAGCGCGGACTCCAGCCGCTCCCTCAGGCCGGCCTGCGCTCGCCGGTCGCAGAAGGCCGCCTCGACGCCGTTGCGCAGCATCTGAGCCAGCTCCGGCACCCTGACCCCGACCTCCTTGCGGGCGATCTCGAACTCATGGGCGAGGGTGGTGGGAAACAGCTTGGGGTCGTCCGAGTTGAGGCTGACCCGAAGGCCCTGCTGCAACATCTCGCCCACCGACCGGCGCCGCCAGGGGCGCAGGGCCCGCCGCGAGGTGGTGAGCGCGACGTTGAAGACGACGCGGCGCCGACGACACTCGGCCACGATCGCGGGATCCTGGAGAACGTGGTAGCCGTGATCTATGCGCTCACAGCCGAGCTCATTCAAACAGGTGAGCACATTCGCGGCTGCCGCGACGTGCTCACCGGCGTGCGCGGTGCGGTGCAGCCCGGCCGCCCCGGCCCTCCGGAAGGCCTCGATGAATCTCTGCGGCGGCCCCTTGCGCTCGTCGAAGTCGAGACCGAGGGCTACGACCTCAAGGATGGGATTGCGGACGATCTCGTCGACCAATGCGAGCGCGCTCGCCTCCGAGTCCTCGCGATTGATGGCGGCGATCACCCTGGCGTCCACCCCCAGCTTGTCCCGGGCGCGTTCAATCCCAAGCTGAACGCCCCGCGCCACCGTCGGATAGTTGACTTGGTGGCTCAGGTGAACCGTGGGACTGATCGCCAACTCCTGGTACACGGTGCCACTCTCGGCCAGGCCGTCCTCCAGCGCCTCGTAAGTGACCCGGGCGAAATCCTCCGCCTCCCGCAGGCAGGAGCAGATCAGCTCGTAGATCCGCAACAGGGGAAACCAGGGGCCTCTGCCGCTCTCCTCCTCCGTGGGGTCCGAGTTGATGCGCGGGTAGAGCTCATGGGCGGGCAATGGCAGCGGGACGCCATACCGGGAGGCTAGGTCCTGGAGCGTGGAGGCGCGCACGCACCCGATCAGATGCACATGCAGGTCAGTCTTTGGCAGCGCCCGCAACGCCTCATCAGGACCATGACCCCAGGGCTCCGGGCGATCCGACTGGGTCACCGCAAGGAGCCCCGCAGCGGAGGTCCGAAGGGGCCTGCGACAGCCGAAATCGGCGGCCGCTCACGGGTCCCCTTGCTCCTACGACTCAATCAGGGCACCGCGCAGCATCCGCAGAAACCGATCACGATCCGCTCTGAACACCACCTCCGCATTCTCAGGCATTCCGGTCACGCCCAAGTGGTCCACCACGGTCTCACCCCTGGTGAACTCTCCGGCCGTCTCCACTTGCACCGGCAGCCGCTTGAAGTCGGTCACCATCCCGGGGTCAAGGCAGACCCCCACCGCCAGCGCATCCGGAATGCATATCCCGCGGGTGCGCCCTCGCTCTTTCGCCCGCCGCCGAGCCGCGGCCTGGATGTCGACACAAAAGTGCGCCAGGGCGGAGCCCAGAGAGCGGATCTCGTCGAGGTCCTGGTCGCTGAAGGTCGCGTCGGCGAGGCAGGCGTCCCAGCCGACCATGCGCAGGGCTATCCCCGACTCGAAGACGACCCTCGCCGCCTCCGGGTCCACAAAGATGTTGAATTCGGCGGCCGGGGTGACATTCCCGATCCCCGTGCCGGTGCCGCCCATGATGGTCAGGGAGGCGACATTGGCGGCGAACTCGCCGTCGGCTAGACACGCCAAGGCGATGTTTGTGAGCGGCCCCAGGGCCACTATTCGCAGCTCTTTGCGCCGCCTGCGAGCCAGGTCGACGAGGGTGCTCACGGCCCCGCCCTCGGCGGGGCTGCGCCCCGCCAGGGGCAGCCCGATGTCCCCCAGGCCATCAGTGCCGTGGACTGCTGCGGCAGTCTCGAGCTGCCGCAGCATTGGATGCGCGCTGCCGGCGTAGACCGGAGTGGGCACCTGACAGAGCTCCACCGTGTACAGCGCGTTCTGGACCACCTTGGGCAGCTCCACGTTGCCGGCGACCGTGGTCACCGCCAGCACCTCAGCCACCTCGCTGCGCAGAGCCATCACCAGAGCCACCGCGTCGTCGGTGCCGATGTCGGTGTCCACCACCAGGGGCCAGCGCTCGCTCACCGCAGGCTGCCGCCGTCCGAGGCCTGGCGACTAATCCGCCCCTTGCTCACGCTCACGAGGCCGCCTCTCCGGACGCCATCTCGATGCTCACGCCCTGGCCGGTCTCGTTGCCCCAGAAGAACCAGACCACCGCTCCCGCCAGGCCGATGATGGCAACCCCCACCACGAAGGCGGTGAAGGCGTTGAGGCTGAAGTTCTGGGTCCAGTAGATGGTGCCGATGTAGAGGCCGATGCTGACGAACCGGACCGCGGCCGTGTAGGTGCCGCGCCGCCTGGTGGGCCAGACCTCCGCCTTGAGAGTGTCCTCGGTCAGGTAGGCGATGCTGCCGAAGGCGTTGTAGAGGACCAGAAGAATCCAGAACAGGACTATCGCGCTGGCCCAGGTGTTGACCAAGAGGGCGATTATCAGGGTCATGATGAAGCCGCCCAGGTAACCCACCAAGAGCAGCCAGCGACGGCTCAGGCGATCGGCCCAGAAGGCGAAGACACCGGTGACCACGCCCGCGATCGAGGCCACGAAGATGATGTCCGCAGTCAGCTTGGGGAAGTGGGCCGGGCCTAGGACATAGGTCAGGAGGCCGAAGCCGGCGGTCCCGGTGAAGGCGGTGGCCGTGGTGACGAAGAGGCGCAGGGGGATGGATGCCTGCCGGCTGGCGGCCTTGGGCATGGCGCTGCCGCTGGCGGCGGTCGCGGCGTTCAGACGCATCTGCCACTGCTCCTTGCCGTAGTAACGCTCGATCTCCCGCTCCGCGTCCTGGTCGCGCCCCTGGCTGCGCAGCCAGCGGATCGACTCCGGGGTGTGGGCGCGGGCGATGAACAGCACGATCAGGGCGACCACGAACGTCGCCCCCAGCATGCCTCGCTGGAAGGCCACCCCATGCTCGATCGTGAGCAGGGAGACGGCGCCCAGGATCAGCCCGCCCATGCCTATTCCGAAGTTGAGCTCGAGCATCATGGTCTTGCTGCGGTCCTTGGTGGGCATGACCTCGTGGTTGGCCGCCATGATGGCGTTCATCTCGCCCCCGGCCGCGAACAGCAGGACGGCCAAGAACAGCAGGATCAGCCAGTAGGTGTTGCTGAAGGTGATGCCGATGACTCCCAGGCCGTACATCGACATGGTGATGTAGAACGTGGTCTTGCGGCCCACGTGGTCGGACAGCGGCCCCGCCACCGCGATGCCGATGATCAGCCAGAGCGGCGACCACGAGAGCAGTAGGGACCGCAGGGTGGTCGGCATCGCCACCCAGCCGGTGGCGATCGAGGACATGCCGAAGATGTAGGACTCAAGCAACAAGCCCAGGGTGAACGAGGTCAGATTCCACCCGTCGGTTCCTATCCACCGTTCGTGGGTCTCCTCGGCCGCGCCTGCCTGAGTCGATGCGATGGTAGCCATGTCAGTTCTCCTCCACTTGCTCAATCTGGTTGGTCAACGGCGGGATCCCGGACGGATGTGCCTGGTCACGAGGTTGCGAGTTGGGCCGAGGAGGGGGCCCGGTGCTTCCGCGCACCACCATCTCCACCGGCATGAGCCCTGGCTGAGGGACCGCCCCATCGGCCCCCAGGGACCCGATCAAGAGCTCGACTGCGGCCCTCGCCAGGGCGGCCAGAGGCTGACGCACGGTCGTGAGCGTCGGCACCGCATACCGGCCCAGCTCGATGTCGTCGAACCCCACCACGGAGACGTCGGCGGGGACCTCGAGCCCCCGCTCTCGGAGGGCCGCGATCGCCCCCAGCGCCATGAGGTCGTTGGCCACCGCCAGCGCGGTCACCCCCAGGGCGCGCCCCAGAAGCTTCTTGGCCCCATCGTAGCCAGAGGCTTCGCTGAAGTCTCCGGCCACCTCCCAGCGGGGATCTGGCGCCAGCCCGCTCTGACGCAGCGCCTCGCGGTGCCCCTCCAGCCGCTCCCGAGCGACCGACAGGTTCAGGGGCCCGGAGACGTACCCTATCCGCCGGTGCCCCATCGAGGTCAGGTGTAGGGTTGCCAATAGCCCGCCCTGACGGTGGTCAGCCTGGACCGAGAGGATCTCCGGAGCGGCCGACGGCCGGTCGAGGGCGACGAAGCGCATGCCGCCTTGGAGGTACTGCCGGACCAGATCGGTGGAGATGCCAAGGCCCATGGTCAGGACTCCCTCGATCCTGCGGCTGGCCAGGATCTCCAGGTACTCGAGCTCGACCTCCGGCGATCCCCCCGTGTTGCACAACAGGAGGGTCCTCCCGTGCTGATGGGCCAGCAGTTGGATCTCCCTGACCAGTGCAGGAAAGAACGGGTTGGCGATGTCCGGGAGCATCAGCCCGATGGAGTCGCTGCGGCGAACGGTGAGGCTGCGGGCCAGATGGTTGGGTCGATAGCCCATGGTGCCGGCGGCCTCGCGGATGCGGCGAACTGTGTCCGGACTGATCTGCCCGCTCCCGCTCAGAGCCCTGGAGACCGTGGACGCCGAGAACCCGGTCGCCCGGGCCAGATCGTAGATAGTGGTTCCACTACCGCCTCTCATCCGTCCCCCCCAACCGGTTGCCGCAACCGGTTGCTGTTAGCTATGCCGGGGATGCTAGAGGTCAAACGTCAGCCTGTCAAGCCCCCTTGAGGCGCTCTCGCGCACGAAGATCTCGCGCCCAGGCCGCGGCTCGAGCCCCGGTTCCAGATGGCCCTGATCGGGCTCCGCGAGGGGGCCGGCCATGGGAGTCCAGGGGGTTGCGACGCGGCGGTCAAAGCGTGCCGCCGACCAGCCGTGGGCCCGGGGAGTGACTAGGAGAGAGCCCTCAGATTCCGACGGGGTGCCAGACCGTCTTGAGCTCGGTCATGTCCAGCGCCAGCCTCGGCTGCAGTGGCACCTCCGAAGCTTGGAGAGGCAGCACCCTGGTCACTGCCTCGGAGGCCGCTTCGGCCAGGCTCCGCCACTCATGCTCCTGGCATCCGCAGCAGTCGATAAGGCTGATGTCCCTGTGCGACCCGACCCAGGGGAGAATCTCCTCAGCCAGGCCACTCAGCAGGTTGACGGTTCCCCTGGGGACATCCCCGGTCTGCAGCGCCTCGGCTAGAAGCAGGCCGGGCAAAGGGGCGGACCGTGACACCAGAGCGACCGCTGTATTTCCGGAGCAGATCGCGGCGGCGAGGTGGGTGACCAGGGGTGACAGTGGCCTGCGCTCCCCCGCCACCAGGAACACGACACCACTGGGTTGTGGCATGCTGAAGTTGAAATAGGGTCCCGCCACCCCGTTGACGCTACCCCCCAACTGGGTGATCTTGTCGGCCAGGCCGGCGAAGAAGACGAGGGCATCGAGAGCGGCATCCAACTCCAGGTTGGCCCCGCGGCCGCCCCCGAGCGCCCGGCCGAACTCCCCCCGGCTGGCCTCCATCATCTCCGCCACCCGGTAGAGCACCTGGCCGCGGTTGTAGGCCGTGCGAGCGGCCCAGCCCGGCTGAGCTGAGCGGGCGGCCCTGACCGCGTCGCGCAGGTCCTTGCGCGACGCCCTGGGAACGTTGGACCGGCCATCCGGCTGGTACACGCGGCCGGACTCCGAGCGCACGAAGGCGCCGTCCAAGTAGAGCTTGGGGGTCTTGAGCACGACTGGGATGGTCATGAGAACTCCAAGTACTCTCGCAATCCCTGCACCCCCCCCTCGCGGCCGAAGCCGGACTCGCCGAACCCCCCGAAGGGGGAGGCCGCGTCGAACTGGTTGTAGGTGTTGGCCCACACGACTCCCGCCCGCATCCGCTCCGACATCCAGAGGATGCGCGATCCCTTGGTGGTCCAGACCCCGGCGGAGAGCCCGTAGCGAGTGTTGTTGGCGCGAGCCACGGCCTCGGCCGCCGTGCGAAAGGTGAGCACCGCCAAAACTGGGCCGAAGATCTCCTCTTGGGCGATGCGATGGGCAGGGGCGACCCCAGTGAAGACGGTCGGGGGAAACCAGAATCCCCGCTCGGGCAGGCTGCACGCCGGCTGATAGATGTGGGCGCCCTCGGCCACCCCTGAGGCCACCAGCTCCTCGATCCTCTCCAGCTGGGGGCGGGAGTTGATCGCGCCGATATCGGTGTTCTTGTCCAGGGGGTCGCCCAGCCGGAGGCGGCTCATGCGCAGCCGAAGCCGTCGCAGGAAGGGCTCGGCGATGGATTCCTGCAAGAGCAATCTGCTCCCCGCACAGCACACGTGTCCCTGGTTGAAAAAGATCCCGTTGACGACTCCCTCCACGGCCTGATCCAGCGGTGCGTCGTCGAACACGACGTGCGCCGCCTTGCCTCCGAGCTCCAGGGAGAGCCTCTTCCCCGAGCCGGCCAGGGCCTGCTGAATCCCCTTACCCACGGCGGTTGAACCGGTGAAGGCGATCTTCGCCACCTCCGGATGGCGGACCAGCGCGGCGCCGGTCTCGGGGCCACCCGTGACGATGTTCACAACGCCGTCGGGCAGCCCCGCCTGAGAGCAAATCTGGGCGAACAGGAGAGCCGTGAGGGGGGTCGTCTCCGCCGGCTTGAGCACGACCGTGTTCCCGGTGGCGAGCGCCGGAGCGATCTTCCAGGACAGCATCAGCAGCGGGAAGTTCCACGGGATGATGGCTCCCACCACCCCCAGGGAACGGCCCCTGCCGGTCGCGAAGGCGAACTCGAGCTTGTCCGCCCAACCCGCGTGGTAGAAGAGGTGCTGAGCGGCCGTCGGCACGTCGAAGTCGCGCGACTCCCGGATCGGCTTGCCACCGTCCAGGGTCTCCAACACCGCCAGCTCGCGGGCTCTCTCCTGCACGATCCGGGCGATCCGGAAAAGGTGGCGGGCGCGATGCGATCCCGGCAGCCGCGACCAGCTCGGATACGCCGCCAGCGCCGCCTGGACCGCGCGGTCCACATCCGCCGCGTCCGCATCCGCGACTTCGGCTAGCGGCTCCTCCGTTGCGGGATTCAGGGTGGTGAGATGCCTCCCCGAGAGCGGAGCCAGCTGGCGGCCCCCTATGAACAGGTCATACCGGTCCGCGATCGTCACATGGTCGGTCGACTCCGGCGCCGCCACGTAGGAGAAGTCACCGAGCGGAAAATCCCGCGGGGCCCGGTCGGGTTCCGCCAGGTTTGCCCTGACGTCAGGCTTCGCTGAAATCTTCGGGGGACTGGTAGCCACCACTGCGCTCCTTGTACAGCTGCATCAGAACGTCGTTCAAGAGTGAGGATGCGCCCAGCCGGAACCTGGCCGGGCTGAGCCATTGGGATCCCAGGATCTCATTCACCGCCACCAGATAGCTGATGGCCTGCTTTGAGGTCCGGATCCCCCCCGCCGGCTTGAAGCCCACCTCGCGGCCGGTGGCCCAGGCGAAGTCGCGAATGGCCTCCAGCATCACCACGGCCACCGGCAGCGTCGCCGCCGGCTGGATCTTCCCGGTCGAGGTCTTGATGAAGTCGGCGCCGGCCTCCATGGCGAGCCAGCTCGCCCTCCTTACCTGGTCCATGCCGCCCAGCTCCCCGGTCTCCAGGATCACCTTGAGGTGCCGGTCGCCGACCGCCTCCTTGACCGCCTCTATCTCGGCCCTCACCTCGCGATACCGGCCTTCGAGGAAGGCTCCCCGATCGATGACCATGTCAATCTCCTGGGCCGTCGCGGCCGCCTCCCGGGCCTCGTCGATCTTTACCTGCCGGGGCACCTGGCCGCTGGGGAAGCCGGTGGCCACGGCCGCCACGTGCACACCACTGCCTCTCAGAAGCCTGGCCGCCGCCGGTGCCTGGGCCGGGTAGACGCAGACGGCGGCAACCCGGGGCACGGAGGGATCCCCCGGGGCCGGGTGCATCGCCTTGGCACAGAGGATCGCCACCCGACCGGTGGTGTCCGACCCCTCCAGGGTGGTGAGGTCGGTGCACGCGATGGCAAGGTTGAGGGCGAGCACCTTGGAGTGGCGCTTGATGGACCGGCTGGCCAGCAGCCGGGCCCTAGCCTCAACTCCAACCACGTCCAGCGATGCGACCGGGTCCTTGCAGACGGTGGGGCTAACGCTCGCGCTGGAGGTCTGCATCTGCCGCCAATTATGAGGTGAGCCACGGGGGGTTGGGCGTGAGGCCGGCGGCGCCGGTCCGTCGGGAGCGGGAAGCCGCCCCTTACCATGGCTGCAATTCGGGTCCCCGGGTGACCTTCAGGTTGTGCGGAGGTGCGGGATTGACACAGGAACATCTGATCGATTGGCAGGCGCTGCGGGCCGAGGCTCAGGCGGTAGCCCGGCGCGCCTATGCGCCCTGGTCTAACCTCCACGTCGGCGCCGCGGGGCTGACCGACCAGGGCTGGGTCGCCAGGGGCTGCAACGTGGAGAACGCCTCCTTCGGCCTCTCCCTGTGTGCCGAGTGCGGACTGGTGTCGGCACTGCGGGGAGGAGGCGCCCAACGGCTCCTGGCGGTGAGCGTCGTGACCGAGGACGGCAGGCCCCTCTCCCCCTGCGGGCGCTGCCGCCAGCTGCTCCTGGAGCATGGGGGTCCGGACCTTCCCCTGGACCAGGGCCCGGAGGCGGACCCGATCACTCTGGGCGAGCTCCTGCCCCTGGCCTTCGACACAGCCGAGCTGAGCGCGCGCCAACCTTGAGCGGAGACGACCCTGCCGCCTTGGCCCTGGACTCCATCCTGGCCAAGAAGCAGGGGCAGGAGATCCCGGCTGACAGCATCGACCGGCTTATCCGGGGCTACCTCCAGGGCTCGGTGAGTGACGCTCAGATGGCCTCGCTGCTGATGGCCATCTGCTGGCGCGGCATGACTGCCGGGGAGATCGACGCCTGGACCGAGGCGATGATAGGCTCGGGGATCCGCCAGGACCTCTCCTCGCTCACGAGGCCCACCGTCGACAAGCATTCCACGGGCGGGGTCGGCGACAAGGTCTCCCTGATCCTGGCCCCCCTGGTGGCGGCCTGCGGGGCCGCCGTCCCTCAGCTCTCGGGCCGCGGGCTGGGACACACGGGCGGCACCCTTGACAAGATGGAGTCCATCGCCGGCTGGCGCGCCGAGCTGGCCCCCTCCGAGATGCTGAGGATTTTGGACCAGGTCGGGTGCGTGATCTGTTCCGCCAGCCCCGAGCTGGCGCCCGCGGACCGGCTCCTTTACGCGCTGCGCGACTCCACCGGAACCGTGGAGTCGATTCCCCTGATAGCCAGCTCGATCATGTCCAAGAAGGTCGCCGAGGGGACGCAGGCCCTCCTCCTGGACGTGAAGGTCGGTTCGGGCGCCTTCATGGCGACCCTGGGCGAGGCGCGCCGACTGGCCCAAACCATGATCCGCATCGGCTCCCAGCATGGGGTCAGGACCAGGGCGTTACTCACCGAGATGGGCACCCCTCTGGGGAGGGCTGTCGGCAACGCCGTCGAGGTCCAGGAGGCAGTCGAAGTGCTGATGGGTCAGGGGCCCCAGGACCTGCGCGACCTGGTCCTGAGGCAGGCCAGGGAGATGCTGGATCTGGCGGGGATCGACCGGGACCCGAGGCAAGCCCTCGACGATGGCGGCGCCTGGGATAGGTTCAGGGCCATGGTTCGGGCCCAGGGAGGAGATCCCGAAGCGCCCCTGCCCAGGGGACAACGGCTCCATATCGTCCGGGCAGAGGCCCAGGGGTTCATCACCAAGCTCGACGCCAGGGCTGTGGGGATGGCCGCGTGGAGGCTTGGGGCCGGCCGAGCCAGACCCGGCGACCGGGTCTCGGCAACAGCCGGGATCATGTGCCTGGCGACCGTGGGAGAGCCGGTTGAGCGCGGCCAGCCGGTTTTGGAACTGCTGGGAGACGACTCCCGGCTGGTCCCCCACGCGCTGGAGGCGCTGCTGGGGGCAATCGAGATCCAAAACCAAGCAGCGCCCCGGGGGCCAAAGGTTCTGGAGGTGGTGCCCCCATCCGAGGTTGCGTGACTTGGGGCCAGGAACTACTCGCGCCTTCCCGATGGGGCTGACCGGCCCGAGGCGGCCGGCAGGGAGGCAGCAGCAAGGATGAGCGACGCTCTGACGGAGCGCTGGACCGCGACCGACTCCTGGAACTTCGCGTCCTTCTGCATCGGCATGCTGTTGGAGTCCTATGTCTTCGGCACGGCCACCATCGCCACCGGCTGGGTCCACACCCCGGTCGTGCTGCGGTCCCTGTTGCTCTCCTGGTCCCCGATCTGGCAGATCCTCGGCATCGCTGCCCTGGGGCCGGTGTCAGACAGGGTGGGACGCCGGCCGGTCTTCTTCGCCACCCTCACCCTCTACGGGTTGGGTGGCCTGGGGCTGATCTTCAGCTCTAGCTACCAGCTGATCCTGATCTCACTGGCGGTGATGCTGTTCGCCTCAGGAGGTGAGCTGAACGGGATTCTGGTCTCCTCTCACGAGGTGATGCCCGCCAGACACCGGGGCAAGACCATGATGCTGGCGATCAACTGCGCCAATCTGGGGGGCCTGGCCCTG
>JAJYWM010000042.1 GCA_021791455.1 bacterium
ACCCTGGCGCACACGGGAGGCCCGAAGGCGGAGGTTCGTGAGGGCGTGCGGGTGCACCGGATAGCGGGTGTGACGAGGATCTTGCGCCCGCTGTATGAAGACCCTAGGAGGCCCTTCCACCCCACAGTCCCCGATCCCCTGTTGACAGCGGCGCTGGCCAGGATCATCCGCCGCCGCCGACCGCAAGTGGTGCATGCTCACTCCTGGATCGTCTACTCTGCGCTGCCGATCCTGCCCTCCCGCTCTGTCCCCCTGGTGCTCGGTCTTCACGACTTCGGCTTCATCTGTGCCAAGAAGACCTACCTCCACCACGACCTGGTGTGCACCGGCCCGAAGTTGCTCAAATGCCTGCCATGCGCATCCGGGCAATACGGGAGACCTCAGGGAACAGCACTCGCCCTGGGGCTGGCCGCCAGCCGCCCGTGGGTGCGCCGGGCGGACCGTGTGGTCGCCAACAGCCGCCCGGTCGCTGAGGCCTGCAGCATGCTTGTGGCAGCCGGTGCTCCGCCAATCCAGGTGGTGCCACCCTTCCTGCCCGAGTCGGACATCCGGAAGCTGGAGGGGCCGCGCCCTGACTTCGCTCCCCCGACCGGGCCGTACATCATGTTCGCGGGAGGGGCGGGGGTCCACAAGGGGCTGCCAGTGCTTCTGCGCGCCTGGGACCGATTGGAGGCCAAGGTGCCGCTGGTGGTGGCCGGGGTGACCCGGGGCAGGGAGCCTTATCCGATCCCAGCGGATGTCATCCTCGCAGGTCAGGTTCCCCACGACCAGGTCCTGCGGGCCTGGTCCCACTGTGCCATCGCGACGGCTCCCTCCTCCTGGCCCGAGCCCTTCGGCCTGGTTGCCCTGGAGGCCATGGCGGCCGGTCGCCCGGTGGTGGCCACTCGTTCCGGCAACCTGGCAGACCTGGTGTCCGATGGAGTCACAGGGCTTTTGGTGCCCCCGGATGACCCCGTGGCACTGGGTGCTGCCCTGGCCCGGCTCTTGGAGCGAGCCGATCTCAGGGAGGAGATGGGAAAAGCCGCGTTCCAGCGCTCCATGGATTTCCGCGCCGACGCCGTGGTGCCGCGGCTGGAACAGGTCTATCGGGACGCGATCCGGGCCCGCACCCACACCGACCCGGGCTGACCCACGGGATGTTTCGGCCGTCGATGAGCGGCGCCGGGCCCCGGTCTCATAGGGACCTCCTCGGGAACCGTCGTCCGGTCCGGTCAACGCGAAACAAGACAGGCCAGGTGCCCGAGGACACTACCCGTGGTCGAGGCAGCGTCTGAGCTCCGCCGCCAAGACGTCGGCATACCTGGTGATCGACGAGGCGTGATCGCCAGGTACGTAGTGCGACTCCACGTCGGACAGGGAGCGGCGCCACCAAGCGACGGTCTTCGGGGCTGTGGCGGGCACCTCAGCCGCGTCCCTGGACCAGAACATTACGACCCGACCTGCGTATGGGCGCGGGCGGTAGGCGGCCGTGGCCCACGAGTAGCGTCCGAACTGATCCTCGTGACGCTCCGCCCTGGCCCACCTCGACAGGTCCCGCTCCTCGCCAGCCAGATCCAGGCCCCTGGCCCTGCCCGGCCCCTGCGGCGCCACGACCCGCCGGCGCGACTGCACCGCCTGGCGCAGCCGGATGACCGCGGGGTCCTCACCCTCCAGGGGTGCCGCCCCACCGGCCCTGCCAAGGGTGTAGCCCCGCAGCTCCTGGACACGATGGAAAAGCCCCAGCACCCAGAGAAACCATTCGACCTGGCGCCTGGTCCCAACCCGCAACGGGCGCGCCAGCCCCGCGATCGCGGCATGGGCCAGGAGGATGCGCCGCCGTGGGCGCCCCGGGTCGATCATGGCGACCATGCGGACCTCCTCTCCCGCCGCCTTCAGCTGCTGCGCGAGTTCCAGAGCCACGTAGCTGGCGGGCCGGTAGCCGACTAGGTGATATGGCCCCGACGGCTGAATCTCCCTGATGAGGGGCAGGTAGTAGGCGGCCATCTCCTCGATGGTCGCGGGCACCGGCAGGTTGTCGATCCCGTGAGGCTGCAGCCCGTAAACCGGCTGGTCTGGAGCAATTTTGCGACCCAGGTTGAGGCAGTAGAAGCCCCCACCCTGATGGTCACCGTGGAGAAAGAACAGCGGGGGGCGGCTGCCCGTGGCGCGAATGGCGGTGACCGGCGCCCTCTGCGCATCCCCCTCAGTTGCCGCCAGAGCCGTGGCGAGGCCCTTGATGGTGTGATGTTCGTAGAGCAGGGTCACGGGCACATCCCGGCCCAGAGCCAACCCCACCTGGCGGGTCATCCGGACAGCCAGAAGCGAGTGCCCTCCGAGGTCGAAGAAGTCGTCCTCGGTCCCGACCGGGTCCACCCCCAGCAGCTCTTCCCAGATGGCAGCCATCTGCTCCTCGAGCGGAGTCAGCGGAGCGACATACGCCGCCGAGTCACTGCTGCGTCGGCTGGCCAGCGCCACCAGCGCATCCTTGTCCACCTTGCCGTTGGCCGTGCGGGGAAGCCGCTCCAGCTCGACGATCGTCTCGGGCACCATGAACCTCGGAAGATGCAGGCGCAGGTGGTCGCGCACCCGCGCGGTGGCGACCGGCTGCCCTGGCTCCGCCGAGACCACATACGCGACCAGCGACGAAACGCCGTCGGAGTCCGTGGTGGGAAGCACGCTCGCTTCCTGTATTCCCGGGTATTTGACCAGTGCGGACTCCACCTCTCCGGGCTCGATGCGATATCCGCGCACCTTCAGTTGCCGATCGGCGCGGCCGACGTACTCGAGCTCGCCGTCCGCGTTGATCCGGGCCAGATCTCCGCTGCGGTAGAGAGTTTTGCCCGGTCCTTCGAACGGGTTCGGCAGGAAGCGCTCCTTGGTGAGCCGGGGACGGCCCCGGTATCCCCGGGCCACGCCGGCCCCAGCCACGTACATCTCCCCGACCTCCCCGGGAGGGACCTGCCGCAGAGGCGACGTCTGCTGCTCGACAAGATAGACCTGAAGGTCAGGGATTGGTCGGCCAATGACGCTGGCGCTGTGTTGGGTGTCGCTAGTGACCACCCTGCGATAGGTCACGTGCACCGTGGTCTCGGTGATGCCGTACATGTTTATCACCTGCGGCGCATCGTCGCCGTGGCGCTCGAACCACCCGGCCAGCATTGCCGGGCGCAGGGCCTCGCCGCCAAGGATCACCCGGCGCAGACAGAGGGCCGTCGGCCCCACGTCGCGGGACTCGACCCGGATGAGTTCGGCAAAGGCCGATGGGGTCTGGCTGAGAATCGTCACCTTCTCTTCCCGCAGCAGGGTTAGAAAGTCGGCGGTGGACCGCGCCACCGCTCGCGGCACCACCACCAAGCGGCCCCCGTGCAGCAGGGCGCCCCACATCTCCCAGACGGAGAAGTCGAAGGCGAGCGAGTGGAACAGCGTCCAAACGTCGCGAGAGGAGAACTGGAACCAGGGGTTGGTCTTGGTGAACAGGCGGGTCACGTTGCGATGCTCCACCTCAACCCCCTTGGGGACCCCGGTCGAGCCTGAGGTGTAGATGATGTAGGCGAGGTCACTCGGCTCGCTTGCCGGCGCCCGATAGGTGGCACCCGCAGCCATGGCATCCAGGTCCTGGTCCGAGCGGATGCGGACCTCAGGCAGGCGGCCCAGCGGCTGGTCGCCATCGCCACGGTCGGTGATCAGCAGGTCGGCCCTGGAGTCCTCCAGCATGAACCGCACCCGGTCTTCCGGATACTCGGCATCTATGGGCAGATAGGCGGCCCCGGCGAGCAGCACCGCGAGCACCGCGGCCACGGATCTGGAGGATGGGGCCAGGTGCACAGCCACCACACCTCCGCGGCCCGCACCCATCTCCTGCAACCGCCCGGCCAGTCCCCGGGCACTCGCTGACAGCTTGCGATACGTCATCACTTGCGCCCCATCGGTGACCGCGTCGCGCTCCTCGCTCGACTCCGCCCGGCTAAGAAACAGCTCGTGGATGCAAGGGTCAGAGGCGGACATCTATGACCTGCTCCTCACAACCGTCGTGGTCCTCGTGCGCCCCCGCCGCGGGACCGGCACAGAAGATCAACCTCGGCTCGCGATGGCGCTCCCGCCCGCCGTGGGGACGCTGGTTCATGCGGAAGGACATCAAGTGAGACCCGGCGGTGGGCACCATGCGGCGTCCGCTGCTTTGCCAAGCCAGCCTGTGGCGCCAGCGCAGCGACATGCCCCGCCCGATGGGCACGACCGCGCAGTCGCGCCCCACAGGGACACCGGCCGCCGTGCACCAGGATGACCACTGCCGCCCAACTCGGAGAACAAAAGTTAGTGCCTCCATATCCTAGGGGGCGGCCACCACTGCTCTATAGCTAACCCGACGACCGCGCAGGGAAAGTGCGCGATCCTTCCAGGTAACGCGCCAGTGCCGCCCCTCACCCGCACTTATGAGATATCGGATTCAAGCCGATGGACGAAGGACGCTTTGGCTGAGATGACTCCCGAAATCAGGCGAACGACTTGCCTTGCAAGTATATGTCGCGAGGACGTCAGCGGCCCGCCTTGGGGACCGCCTGGAACACCCGGGAGCTCTCGCACCCAACGGGACCGAGTGTGGGGAGGACGGACGCAGGCGCTACAGCCTATCCCGACAGCACCTGAAGCGCGCAGCTCAGAGCCTCTTGGAACGACCACTTGCGGCTTCCCGGCGAGGGTATGCAGTTGGTGAAATATCGCGCCCCCTCGGTGAGCGCCCCGAAGACCCAGAGGCGCTCCTGCACCCTGCCCTCGGCGTCAACGGGGTGCGATTCACGGGTCAGCTCGACCCCCTCGGCGGCCGAGCCATCCAGCGCCATGCGAGACAGCCGCCCAGCGCGATACAGCGTCCCGATGAGAGTGGAGGCCGAGCGGTGCGGCAGAGGATCTTCCAGGAATCCCCGCACCAGGTGGTCCACCCGGTCCTGGTGTGGGCTGTCGAGGTGGGTCGAGCTAACCACGGCTCGCCCCGCAGCCAGAAACTCCACCTCCGGCCCGGGGCCATAGGGCATGGTCACAACCCCGGCCTCCACCAGCGCCAGCAGCTGCTGGGAGCGATAGGCCGGAGGTCCGGCGACAAGGCGGTTGATCTGACCCCGGACACCAGGGAAGAACTCCCGATGGGATTCCGCGTCGAGACCGCCGAATTCCACCGCACGCCTGATGGGATCACGCAGAAACCGGAGGACCTCATAGGCCATCTTGATGGGGCTGGACCCACCCGGGCGCATGGCCTCGGCCAGGTCAGACTCGACCAGCTGAGTGACGAAGTCCTGATAGCCCTGCGGGCCCTCGAAGCTGCGCTCCGTGTGTGGCGACAGGTGTTCGTCGGGATCGAACCGGCCCAGCTGAGACTCCAGCCGGGCCACGGCCGAGCTGAACCGGTGCTCGGACCAAGCCCGGATCAGCTCCTCCTTCACCACCTGGGCGGCGGCATCCCCACCCCGCAGTAGGCTCGCCTGAACGTAGTACTGCAGCCGCATCTCCGCCACCAGCAGGGGATGCAGGTCCCGCCGCCAGTTGAGGGCCCCGCTGCCGGTTTCCGCCAGGGCCCTGGCGCGCCGCTGGGCCACCGCCTCGGGGGTCCAGAAGTTGGGCCGGAATTGCGTGGTCACGTTGCGCATCCCGACCGCCTTGGCGCAGTGCGGCAGCCCCGTGGTGGAGAAGATGCGAATCTGCGGCTCCCGCCCGCTGGGCAAATACCGTAGGCGATCGCCGGACCCCACTTCAAAACGACCACCACGGCCGCGGGTCAGAGCCGCCAGCACGTCGGTGGCGACCAGCCCCATCCCCGCGATCGCGACCAGGCTGCCCGGGTCGACGGCCACCTGCTCCCGCACGACCGAGTACGGGTCCAGAGCGGCCCCCCAACCCGGTTCCGGGAGCAGATTCGGGGTGTGCCCGGAGGTCAGCATCACGTGATCCACCGTCAGCCTGGCTCCTGACGACAGGGTCACCACCTCCTGGTCGGCCCCGGCGGCGACAACCTCGACGGCCGCCGCGCGGTGGAGCTGGATCCTGACCCCGCTGGGCGGTGAACTCACCAACGCGTCATAGAACCACTGGAGGTAGCGCCCCACCACGGAGCGGGGCAGAAAGTCGTTCTCGCTGATGGCCCGGCCCCCAGGCTGAGGCAGGCAGAGGTCGCCGTGCCAGGTATAGCCATTGCGCCTGGCCCAGGAGAAGAGCCCGACCTGGTACGGGAGGCTTGCCTCCGCTTCGTCTCCGGGAAACAGGGAGATCTGGCCACAGGGGGTGTTCATCACCAGATATCCCGGCAGGTCCACGGAGTAGACACCCGACCCGGGGCTGCCCGGCTCGACCACATGGATCAAGACCGCGGAGGCACCACTGCCCCCCTGCCGGATCACGGTCAGCAACCTCTCCAGGACGGCGAGGCCCCATGCTCCCATGCCGATGATGGCAACCTCCAGCTGCCCATTGGGCGAGTAATGGCTGCGGTTGCGCTGTCTCCTAGAGCTGGTCCCTTGAGCCTCACTCGTCACGAGGCCGACCCCAGGGTCCGGCAGGGCCGCCGCCGCTTGGGCGATCTGCTCGGCCGACGCCACGGTCACCGTGAACCCCCCAACGACTCCAGGTCCACGGTCCCGAGGCGGGCCTGACTGGCGTCGAGCGCCTGATCTATGTCCTGCAGGATGTCGTCGATGTTCTCCAACCCGACCGAGAGGCGAATCGCCTCCGGGCGCACGCCGGCCCGTCGATGCTCCTCCGGGGTCAGCTGCCGGTGGGTTGTCGAAGCGGGATGGCTGACCAGGCTCTTGGCGTCGCCCAGGTTGACCAAACGCTTGAACAGCTTCACCGAGTTGAAGAAGGTGAGCCCGCTCTCGTAGCCGCCGACCACGCCAAACGTGAGCATCGACACCGTGTGGTCTCCCAGGTACTTGCGCTGCAAGCGGTGGTAGGGGTTGTCCGGGAAGTCTGAGAAACTCACCCACTCGACCCTGGGATCGGCGCTCAGGTAGGCGGCCACCCGACGGGTGTTCTCCTCATGGCGCTGGAGCCGCACCGGCAGGGTCTCCAGCCCCTGGAGCAGCATGAAGGCGCTGAATGGGGAGAGCGTCGGACCGAAGTTCCGCAGGCCCACCGTGCGGCAGCGGACGATGAAGGCCCGGCGCCCAAAGTCATGGGCATAACGCACCCCGTGGAAGCAGGGCTCAGGCTCATTGAACCAGGGGAACCGCTTCGGATGGGCGGCCCAGGGAAAGCTTCCTCCATCTATCACCGCCCCTCCCATCGTGGTTCCGTGCCCCCCAATCCACTTGGTTAGGGACTCCACCACCACATCCGCACCGTGCTGGATCGGCTTGAGGTATATGGGGGTCGCCACGGTGTTGTCGACGATGAGGGGCACCCCGTGGGAGTGGCTCACCTCGGCCAGCACGTCCAGGTCGACGATGTTGCCCGCGGGGTTTCCGACGCTCTCGCAGAAGACACCGATCGTGGAGTCGTCAATGAGCGGCTCGATCTCGTCCCTGGCGTCACTTTGGGCCAACCGAACCTCCAGCCCGAACCTCGGTAGCAGATGGGCGAAGAGGGTGTAGGTAGCTCCGTAAAGCTGTGGAACACTGACCAGGTTGCGGCCCTGCCCTCCCAGATTGAGGATCGCCTGGGTGACCGCCGCCATGCCCGATGCGAACAGCACGGCGCCCACGCCCCCCTCCAACTGGCTCAGCCGCTCCTCCAGGACCTCGTTGGTGGGGTTGTTGATCCGGTTGTAATGGAAACCCGGGATCTCAAGGTCGAAGACAGCTGCGGCGTGGGCCGCATCGGTGAAGTCGTTGGCGACGGTCTGGTAGATGGGAACCGCGACCGCTCTGGTGGCGTCAGGGTGGTACCCCGCGTGGATGGCGACGGTCTCGTCACGCATCGCTTGGGATGGGCGGCTCTGCCTGTCGTCCATCGGCTAGCCGCAGCCAACGCTGGCCGGTTTGGGAGCGACCTTCACCGCGGCCAAACACTCCAGCCAGTTGCGATACAGCTGCTCGGCTCCAGAGGACCAATCCTTTTCCACCGTCGCCGCCAGGGCGGCTGCGGGAAAGGAGTCGGCGCTGGCTCGATCCGGGCCGATCGCCACCCGGCCGCCAAGCGAGGCGAGCAGCGGGGCCGCACCCTGGCCCAGGTAGCCCTGAGGAGCGCTGGGCCGGAAGCAAGCCTGGCCCAGATGGAATCGCCGCCAGTCCCTTCTGTACTCCTTCAGAAGCGCCAGGCGATCGTACTCGGGGTGCCCTTGAACCAGCACCAGCAGACAATCACCCTCCTGCCTGGATACCACCGACCAGTCAGCCGACTGGCTGAGTAGCGGTCGGTACCCTCGCTCGATCAGAGCATCGAACCCCACCGTGTTGCTGTGGGAATGGGGCAAACTCAGGCGCCCTCCGAGGCCCCTCGTGAGCGGGCTGGGCGCCATCACGGAGGCCTCGCTCAGGCCGAAGCACTTGGATTCGAGGCGAACCCGGTCCAGGCCGTCAAGCATCAGAGCGACCCCGTGCGCGGCCAGACACGACGCCACAACGGATCCACAATTGCGCAGCCCCCAATCCAGGACCGCGGTCATGGCATCCCAGTAGGGCTCGTCCTGCAGCCTGGTAGTGGTGGGCTCCGTTCCGGTGACGATCAAACCGTCGAGGCCGGCGCCGCCCACCTCCTCGAAGGACCGGTACCGAGCCTCGAGAATCGCCCGCACGCGGGGCCCGCGTTGAAGCCCGGGGAGCCAGAAGCGGTGAAGCTCCACCGCCCTCTCACCGGCCGCCGCGTGGAGAAGCCAGCGGAACTGGGCCTCGGTGTCCTCAAACGCCGCGTCGGGCATGTTGTTCACGAGGCCGATCCGGACCGGGCCGCCGCTCCTCCGTGGGGCTGGTGAACCCTGGAGGTCGGTCCCGTCCTGACGGTTGGACGTCAGCTCCGTCACCACTTCAATCATCGTGTTCCGTTGCGACCAAGGTGTTCGCTGGAAGCTCAACCCGGCGCGGTCCGAACTCGGCGATGATGGTGCGTAGCACCCGCCACCCATCTCGCATGGTGTGCAGCTTGCTGAAGCCGTAGAGACGGCGGGCCTCGTGGCTCCCCACCTCCTCCACCCTGAGCCCGGCGCGCGCAATCCTGATGTTGATCAAGGTCTCGACCTCAAACCCATCGCAGTCTGGATTCATGTAGGGCAGGCAGTGACGCCAGAAGGCGTTCATGCCATAGCAGAGGTCGGTGTAATCAGTGCGGTACAGGAGGTTCACAAGCCAGACCAGCGCGGCGTTACCGAGGCCCCTGAAGCGGGTTATGTCGGCGCTGCTGCCCCCGTGCCCAAATCTGGTGCCCTTGGCGAAGTCCGCCCCCCCGGTCAGGACCTCGACGAACTTGGGAATCTCGCCGGGATCCGCGGATCCGTCGCAATCCAGCATGACCACGATGTCCCCAGTCGCCGCCTGGAAACCCGCCGCCAGGGCGTTCCCCTTGCCCCGGCCGGTCTGATGCACCACGATCGCGCCCGGCAGAAGCTCCTGGAACGCCTCCACGGTACCGTCATTGGAACCGCCATCGACCAGGATCACCTCGGACACGCACGCAGGCAGCTTGCAGAGAACGTGGGGAAGGTTCTGGGCCTCGTTCAAGGCCGGTATGACAACCGAGATTCGCGGCTGAACCAGCCTCCCAGGAACTTCTATCGAGACGGTAGGAGTCTCCGCCAGTGTCGAGCGTGGCGGCACCTCGGCTTCGATCTCTGGTGTGATCGCATCGTACAGGGTCGACGCCACTTCGGCCTCAGCCATGCTGTGGCCTCCGCCCAGCGGAACGCATCACCAGCGGTCGCGCGAGGATCCCCCCCTCGCGAGAACCAGTCATGCGCCTCCTTCGCGGTACAGCCAAAGACATCCCGTAGGAATGCCAGAACCCATCAACCGGCCGGCGCGGCGCTCGCCGCCACCTGCAAATTCCCTTCCTCTCAGGGGATTGTGACAGTGGGCAACGGGTCTGTCAAGAGATCTGACGCTCCTGTTACCGCAACCTGACGAAGGGGCCCGGGCTCGACCGACTCATCCTCTGGGAAGGCCCCTTCCAGCCCCTAACCGGGGGCGTTCCGCGGAGCGGTGAGTCGTGCGTCCACGACCTGAGTGGTGCGAGCGCTTCAAGGCCACGTGAGGATCGCCGGCAGCCAGCGGGCGGCCACAACAAGGCGTCACGTGGATTCCAGGATACCAGCCCCGGGACGCTCGATCGTCGGCCCGCTGATCTCAAGGTCGACCGCGCAGTGGTCTCCTCTGGCCCCTGCGTCGTGCCGTCGCCAACGGTGTCGAAGCAAGACTCGAAACAAGACCAGGTAGGTTCTGGAGTCGCCACCCGAGCTGGGGACGGGCGCTGACCGGGGGGGGGTGGGAGCAGTCAGAGCCCAGCCGAGGATGCACGGACTGCCCTGACCGCCCAGGGACCATCCGCACGCTCACCTGGGATTGCCAGGGCCCCATCGAAGCTGGATCGACGAGCGGTCTGCTGCCGGGCCGCGCATCCCGGCACGCGTCCACATTGGGACTTGGGCGGCGTCCACATCGGCATCGCCCTGTGCGAACATGATGTGGTGGTGGACAAGGAGGGCTATGGGGCGAGGCCGGAGCAGACCGACCTCGAGCGGCTGCTTGAGGACTGCAGAACCCTCTCCTCTGCTGGAATCGAGCGGATCGCTCACGCGTGGGACAGGAGGGGAGCCGAGGGGGATTACCTGGCGGCCGAACGTGCGGCCCTGCGGGTGGTCGAGCGGCACTCCCGCGGGGAGCTCTGGGACACAACCCGAAACCGCCTCTTGGGGCTGACCGAAAGGGGCACCCCTTTGGTCGCATGGAGAGCTGAGCACGGCGCGGTCGGGCACAAGGCGGAGGACGCCCTGATGGGCTGCGCCCTGGCTCTCATAGCGCAACCGGAGCTGGATCGCCACCACGCCCAGGTGCTGCTCCATCCCATGGCCCAGGCCCTGCCCTGGCTACTTCCAGACTCCACCCTGGACTGAGACGAGCCGAGCTGCCAGCGCCGTCCCATCGCCTGCGGTGCTGCCACACGCGCTCAGCAGTACTCATCAGCGACGGACAGGGCCGCATCGATAGCGCTGAGACCGGCCCCGAGCTCAGCCTCTGAGATCACCAGCGGAGGGGCAAGTTGGAGGCGGTTGAAGTGAATGAACGGCCACACCCCGGACGCATGGCAGGCCGCCGCCACCCGGGCCATCGGCTCGGCCTGTTCACCGGAGGCGTTGAACGGGACCAACATCTCTCTGGTACCTCGGTCGCGCACCAGTTCCAGCGCCCACATCAGCCCGCGCCCGCGCACCTCGCCGACCGACGGGTGGACCTCCGCCAGAGCGTTTAGGGCTGGCTCCATGACGCGTCGTCCCAGGTCCCGGACCCTCTCCAATATCCCAAGCTCCTCGAAGGCCCTAATGTTGGCCACGCCGGCGGCACACGCCAGCGGGTGCCCAGAGTAGGTGAGCCCTCCCGGGTAGGCGCGGTCGACAAAGGTAGCCCGCACACGCTCTGAGATCACCACTCCCCCCAGGGGCACATACCCCGAGTTCACGCCCTTCGCGAAGGTGATCAGGTCCGGTGTCACGTCCCAGGCATTGACGGCGAACCACTCGCCCAGTCTTCCGAAACCGACCATGACCTCATCGCAGATCAGAAGCGCGCCCACCTCATCGCAGATGGCGCGCACCCCCGCCAGATAGCCTGGAGGAGGCAGCAGGACGCCGTTGGTGCCGACCACGGTCTCCAGCAGCACGGCGGCCACCGACCGGGCCCCCTCCAGCTCTATTACCTGACGGAGGTGTTCGAGGGCCCGAGCGCTCTCGGTAGCCTCGTCAGTCGAATGGAAAGGAGACCGGTAGAGGTAGGGACCAAAGAAGTGGACGATCCCAGGCATCCCAGGCTCACTGCCCCAGCGGCGCGGTTCCCCGGTGGCGGTGATGGAGGCGCCGGTCGCTCCGTGGTAACTGCGATAGGCGCTGAGAACCTTGAGACGGCCGGTGTGGATGCGCGCCATCCGCATGGCGTGCTCGTTAGCCTCCGTGCCCCCGTTGGTGAAGAGGACGTAGTTCAGGTCCCCGGGGGCGCGCTCGGCGATAAGCCGGGCCAGCTCGCCCCTGGCGGCGTTACCGAATGAAGGACCAATGGTGCAGAGCCGGTCCGCCTGGGCCTTGATGGCGGCCACCAGGGCCGGATGCTGGTGCCCGAGGTTGGTGAAGACGAGCTGCGAGGCAAAGTCAAGATATCGCTTGCCCTGATAGTCCCAAAAATAGCACCCGGACGCCCCCGCCACGGGCAGCGACTCAAGGCTGCCCTGGGCTGCCCACGAATGAAAGACGTGCGCCGAGTCATCCTCCCGGACCTGCTGCTCTATCTCATTCATCACCGTCCCCCGGGGAAGCCGAGGTCCATCGCGCTGACGGCGGGATCGGGCCACCTTGTGGTGACCACCTTGGTTCGGGTGTAAAAGCCGATGCCCTCCGGCCCGTAGATGTGGGCATCACCGAACAGGGACTGCTTCCAGCCGCCGAAGGAGTAGAAGCCGACCGGGACCGGGATCGCCACATTCACCCCGACCATTCCCACCTCGACATCGCGGGCGAATAGACGGGCAAGGCGACCGTCCCTGGTGAAGATCGCGGCCCCGTTGCCGAAGGGGTTGTGATTCACGACCTCCAACGCCTCCTGGTAGGTCTCAACCCGCACCACCTCCAGGACCGGCCCAAAGATCTCCTCCTCGTAGATCCGCATCCCCGGGAGCACCCGATCCACCAGCGACGGACCCAGGAAGAATCCCTCGCGGTCGAACCTGGCCAACCGGCCGTCCGCCGCGACCACGGCCCCCTCCTGCTCGGCAAGCTCGACGAAGCCCGCGACCCTGGCCCGGTGCTGTGGCGTTACCAGAGGGCCCATGTCCGCAGCAGCATCGTCTCCCGGCCCAACCCTCAACCTCCCGATCCGCTCCTTGAGCCCCTTGACCAAAGGATCCGCGATCGCCCCCACGGCGACCACCACCGACACCGCCATGCACCGCTCTCCGGCCGATCCGAACCCCGCCGACACGGCGGCGTCCGCGGCCACGTCGAGGTCGGCGTCGGGCAGGACCACCATGTGATTCTTGGCCCCTCCAAGAGCCTGGACCCGTTTGCCAGCCGCTGCCGCCGCGGCATAGATCTGCTTCGCGATGGGGGTTGACCCGACAAAGCTGATGGCCTCAACCAGCGGATGTTCCAGCAGCCGGCGCACCGTCTCCTGGTCACCCTGGACCACGTTGAAGACGCCCGGAGGAAGCCCTGCCTCGAGCAGCAGCTGAGCCAGCAGCACCGCCGCACTCGGATCCTTCTCACTGGGCTTGAGGATGAACCCATTGCCGCAGGCGATGGCATTGCTCAGCATCCACAGGGGCACCATCGCCGGGAAGTTGAAGGGCGTGACGCCGCAGACCACCCCGAGCGGGTGGCGTTGCTCGTGCACGTCAACCCCGGTCGTCGCCTCCAGACTGTGGCCCCCCTTCAGGAGATGCGGGATTCCGCAGGCAAACTCCACATTCTCAATCCCTCTGGAGACCTCCCCCTTAGCGTCCTGGATCACCTTGCCGTGCTCCGAGCTGACCAGCCTGGCAAGCTCATCCCGTCTGGACACGAGAAGCTCCCGGAAGCGGAAGAGCACCTCGGCCCGGCGCGATAGGCTGACCTGCCCCCAGTTCAACTGGGCCAGGCGGCAGACCTCAACGGCTCGATCGACATCCGCTGCTGTCGAAAGTGCGACCTCCTTGACCAAGCTGCCCAGCGACGGGTTGTAGACCGGGCTGCGCCGCGGGGACGCGCTCGGCGCTATCAGGGAGCCGATGACATTCGGGACCAGGGGAAGCTCCTCGGGCTTGGATCGGGTAACCCTTGGCATCCCCCGCCCTTTTGGCTGTGTCATACCGCGCCGATCCTCCTTGGTTGCAAGTCGGTTCAGGTGGCGGGGGCGCTGGGACAGGAGCTCATGGCTCCATCCTGACGGTCCCGGCAGCCGAGGTCAACCGGGCCGGGGACCGGCCGCAAGCCCTGGCGGCAACACGGTATGCCCTGGGTTTCGTCCCGGCTCACGGCGGCATCCGCGCGCTGCGAGCCCGCGGGCTCCAAGCCGAGCGCATGGGCGCGCTTCGCCTCAACCGGCGGGCCGCACCCGGTCGCCACGATACGGGGCACCCGTCGGAACTCCGCGACCGCGCGCCTCGGCACCGATCAGGCGGCGGTCTGGTCGTGTCCTCGGCACGACGCGCACAGGGTGCTGGCGGGCTCGTGGGCCAGGTCCTGGCTGGCGATGTCCTG
>JAJYWM010000100.1 GCA_021791455.1 bacterium
CGGTGTAGATCTCGGTGGCATCCGTGGCAGATGCACCCAGACTGATCAGGGGCGGCCGCTTGCTGAAGATGCGGCCGACCCCCCGCCGCTGGGGAGGGAAGTGCTGGTGCTGGCGCGCCGCCCTCGTGATCGCGCGATAGAGGATCGCCCTACCGTCGCGCTGCAGACTGGCGGGTGGGAAATGGCGAGCACGATACAGTCCCGCAGTCACATACTCCACAGCCTCTTCCGGGGTTCCCGTCAGGTGGATGGTGTATGTCACCAGGGCATCGAGTTGCTGGCGGGCGAGTTCCTCCAGCGTGCTCGCGGCGGTTTGAGGTCGTTCTAAGACGGTATTCATGACGTTGCGTGTGGGACACGCGAGCTGGGCGTCAGCATAGCGGCAATCGGCGAAGAGTGCAAGTGCTGGTATCGCCGGGGTGGTTGACGAGGAGGCCGCGGTGGCCGCTCGCCGCCAGCTCGGGTCTCAACCTCTCAAGTCGCCTGCGCGGGTCGCGGAGGACAGTGGCTCACCGCAAGTAAGAGGGCGCAGCCGGAATTTGGCTACGGGGGCCGAGCCGGATCAGAAACTCACCCCGAGAAGGGGTCGGGGCCAAGTCCCGAGGGCTGGTCCAACTCACATTTCAGGTAGCACTCTCGGGGTATTCCGATGTCGGTTGTCCAGAGGCGGCCGACCCAGTGGCGTGCCCCCAGCTGTTGGCAACCCAGCTTGGCGACCCCCATCATCAGGGTGTGGTCCGCCCTGACGCAGTCGCCCGGGGCGACCCCGGAGTCGGCGTCCAGCCCACTTGGGAGGTCCACCGCCAGGACCATGGCCGAGCTGCGGTTGATTCTGCGGATGAAGGCCGCGATCTCGCCTCGCGGCGCACCCGCCGCCCCGGTGCCCAGGAGGGCGTCGATCACCAGATCCACCCCATCCAACGCCCAGTCGGCATCTCCCTGGAGCTCAGGGCCGCCCGGAGCAAGCCTCCTCAGCACCCCTCCGCTGGCGCTGACCGCTGAGCCGAGATCAGGCTCGTCCGAATCCCCCGCCCCTCCCAGCCACAGGCAGCGGACCGTGTCACCCCACAGGGCCAGGTGCCGGGCGGCGACCAGGCCGTCGCCGCCGTTGTTGCCGCGGCCGCTGAGCACCGCCACCCTGCCCCGTGGAGCTGACGCCTCATCCAGCAGGCGCTGGGCCAGGCGCGCCGTCTGGAAGCCGGCAACCGCCATCAGCATCGGCCCCGGGACCCCGGCCCTGAGGGCGGCGGCGTCCAGGGCCCGCGACTGGTCTCTGGAGGCCGCCCTCACTGTCACCGGGACGACGCCTCGGCCGCCTCGGCCACCCGCTCCCCGATCCCACCGTCCCAGAGGACCCGCAGGCAGTCGCCGGGTTGGAGCCCCAGGCCGGCGGCCGCGCTGGTGCCCTTCCCAGCGATCTCCAGGTGCCCGGCGCTGTTCCATAGGATCCCCGCCTCACCTTCGATCTCGGCGTAGGTGGTGACCACCTGGCTCACCAGGCGGCCAGAGGGAAGAGAGACCGCCGCCGGAATAGGGGAGTACCAAGGAGTCCTGGCAACCGCGGTGATGACGTTGCCGAACCTGTCCACCGCTACCACTCTGGCTCTAGTGCCGTGTTCGTCACCCTCGGGGAGGAATTCAGGGATCAGCTGGGGGCTGTGAAGTCTCTGCCCCAGCGCCTCCAGCTGCAGGGCTCCCTGGGCCAGGCGGGCGGCGAGGGGCGCGATCAGGTCGCGGCCGTGGAAGGTCGAACTCAGCACGGGAGGGCGGTGCTGCTCCAGATCCACTCTCACCGCCAAACGCTGTCGGCCCCGCTGCCACAGGAAGTGGAGGAGTCCGTTGTCCGGGGCCACCACCAGCTGCCCGTCGACCTGGCAGGCTACCAGCGGCCGGCTGGTGCCGACCCCGGGATCGACGACCACGCAGTGGACGGTGCCTTTAGGGAAGGCCGGCGCCGACGCCGCCAGCCAGTAGCTGCCGGCGCCGATGTCGCCGGGCGGCACCCCGTGCGTGATGGTCTCCACCCGCAGCTGGGGAGCGGCCCGCAGCACGGCACCGACGAGCGCGCCCGCGTAGCCATCTGCGGTGCCGAAGTCAGTGAGGAGGGTGAGCAGAGCCATGGAACGGGGTCATTGTCCGTCATGGGCGTCGGCTCCGGAGCGGACGCGGGGCCCCCTGACGCAGGCTGTCCGCCAGCAACGAAGAAGGGGTGGCCTTGCGGCCACCCCTTCAACTTCAGCGAGTCGCTTGAGCGGAGATCAGTACTCCGGCATCGGCGGCGCGGCCGCTCCCTTCTTCTCGGGAAGATCGGTGATCAGGGATTCGGTCGTGAGCAGCAGCCCGGCGATCGAAGCTGCGTTCTGGACGGCCGAGCGGGTCACCTTGGTCGGGTCGATGATCCCAGCCTTGACCATGTCGACGTACTCTCCGTTGGCTGCGTTGTAACCCTGTCCGGCGGGGAGGCTGCGCACCTTCTCCACCACCACCGAGCCCTCCGCTCCGGCGTTGTTGGCGATCTGCCGCGCGGGCTCCTCGAGAGCCCTGCGCACGATCGTCACTCCGATCTGCTGGTCGCCTTCCAGCTTGACATCCTTGAGGGCCTCCTGGGCGAGCAGCAACACGGTGCCGCCGCCGGGCACGATGCCCTCTTCCACCGCCGCACGGGTGGCCGAGACGGCGTCCTCCATGCGGTGCTTGCGCTCCTTGAGCTCGGTCTCGGTGGCGGCGCCTACCTTGATCACCGCGACTCCGCCCGCGAGCTTGGCCAGGCGCTCCTGGAGCTTCTCCTTGTCCCAGTCGCTGGTGGACTTGTCGATCTCAGCTTTGATCTGCTCGATACGGCCCTTGATGGCGTCGCCGCTGCCGGCCCCCTCGACCAGGGTGGTGTCGTCCTTGGTGACCTTGACGCGGCGGGCACGCCCCAGCTGACCGAGCTGGACGCTCTCGAGCTTGAGCCCCAATTCCTCGCTGATCACAGTGCCTCCGGTCAGGATGGCGATGTCCTGCAGCATGGCCTTGCGCCGGTCGCCGAACCCAGGCGCCTTGACCGCAACCGCGGTGAAGATGCCCCGGATCTTGTTGACGATGAGGGTGGCCAGCGCCTCCCCGTCGACATCCTCAGCCACCACCAGAAGGGGCTTGCCCGACTGGTGGATCTTCTCGACCACAGGCAGCAGGTCCGCGATCGCGGACACCTTGCGGTCCGTGATCAGGATGTAGGGATCCTCCAGGACCGCCTCCATGGCCTGGGTGTTGGTGACCATGTAGGGGCTGATGTAGCCCTTGTCGAACTGCATCCCCTCGACCAGGTCGAGCTCGGTCTCGATGCCCTTCGACTCCTCGACCGTGATGACCCCATCCTTGCCGACCTTCTCCATCGCGTCCGCGACGGTCTCGCCGATGCCGGGGTCGGCTGCGGAGATGGACGCCACCTGGGCGATCTTCTCCCGCTCGCTGATGGAGACGGAGTGCTTCTTGATGTCGGCGACCACCAGGTCCACGGCCTTCTGGATCCCCGCCTTGACCTGGACCGGGTTGGCCCCATGGGCCACGTGGCGGAGGCCCTCGTTGATCATCGCGGCGGCCAGGACCGTGGCGGTCGTGGTGCCGTCGCCGGCGATGTCATTGGTCTTGCTGGCGACCTCCTTGACCAGCTGGGCGCCCATGTTCTCGAAGGGGTCCTCCAGCTCGATCTCCTTGGCGATCGTCACCCCGTCGTTGGTGATGGTGGGGCTGCCGAACTTCTTGTCCAGCACCACGTTGCGGCCCTTGGGGCCGATCGTGATCCGAACCGCGTCGGCGACCTTGTCGGCCCCCCGCTTCAGCGCGGCCCGTGCCTCCGTGTCGAATAGCAACTGCTTGGGCATGTGCTCTCTCTCCTCAATGTCCCCACTTGATCAACGCGATCACTCGGTGCCGCCATTTTAGCACTCACGCGCTCCGAGTGCTAGCAGGCTCCCCGCGCAAGTGCCAGAGCGGGGCGGGGGCCAATCCAGGATCATGTCAGCTGTGTCTGACTCGGGCCCCCTGCGGCGGCGATTCCAGCGGGTGCGCACAAGGGAGGAGCGGGATGCCGTGGGCTTCTTCCTCCTCGCTCAGGGGTGGGCCGGGCTCCACCTAGGCGACACCCTGCTGCGCCTGGACACCGGGTCCGAGGAACATCGGGTCCTGGCCCTAAGAGGTGCAGCCGACGAGGTCAGGGCCGTGGCTCTCATCCACGGCCGTCGTGCGGAGCTCTTGGTTCCACTCCAAGAGGACTTGGCGGTGGCGGCGGACCTTCTCACTCAGCAGGGGCCGGCCCTTGATCGTCTCTCTTGCCTCGAGTCGCAGCTGCCCGCGCACCCGGGAGATGACTTCGAGGTGTACGTGAAGGAGATGACGGTCGCGTCCACGCTGCGGCTGGCCGGTCGCGAACCCGTATTCGTCCGTCCGGCCCGGATCGCTGACGCAGAGGATCTGAGACGGATTTACGATCCGGTCCCCTGGATGCGGCTGGACACCGCCGACGGCTGGGCGGAGCGGATCCGAACGCAGCGCACCTGGGTGGCCGAGATAGCGGGTCGCCCAGCGGCGGCCGGTCGGTGGACGAAGTCCTTCGGAAGGGCGGTGGAGATCGGAGGTGTCGCGACCGACCCAGAGCTGCGCCGGCGCGGGGCTGCGACCGCGGTGGTGGCGGCGGCGACAGCGGAGGCGCTGGCCCAGGGATTGACCCCGGTGCTGTGCTTCGGCGACCCCAAGCTCGGGAACCTCTACCACGGGCTCGGGTTCGAGCTGGTGGGGCGGGAGCTGGCGTTCAGGCGCCGCGTCCCGGCCGACATCGGCATATGATCCCCGCATGCCCGACCTGAAGTCGGTGCTGGCCTGGTCCGCAGTGGCGGCCGGGGTGGCCATCGCAGCCGAACGGAGCGTCTCCAAGATGAGGCCGGCTTCCGACGAGTCCATGCTGGACTGGGAGATGGCCCGGCGCACGGCGTACCAGCGAGCCGGGCAGGACGGTGCGACCCAGGCCCAGAGCGCCGCGCTCGAATATGAGCCGTTGGTAGCTGAGCTGGTCCCGCTGATTGCGGAAGCCTGCGGAACCAGCGCTCAGGGCAACAGCTTCGGGCGGGTCAGAGTCGTCGGACGCCACGGCTTTCTCGACCAGAACCTGGCCATGATGAAGCGGATGGTGGCGCCCGTGGAACGGGCCCAGGGCGCGCTGGGCAACTTTCGGCCCTCCACCCTCATGAAGGTGCCGACCAGCCTATATCTGGGAGGTCTTCTGGGTTACATGGGGCGCAGGGTCCTCGGGCAGTACGACCCGGTGCTGAGCTTCAGAGATTTGGAGGAGCAGGATCTGCCCACCCCAGCTCTGCTGATCGTCGAGCCCAACGTCAGGGAGTTCGCCGAAAAGTCGCAGCTCCCCATCGACTCGTTGCGCCGCTGGCTGATGCTCCACGAACTCACCCACGCCTGGCAGTTCGAGATGCACCCCTGGCTGGCCCCGCATCTGACCGGGATGGTAGAGGAGTTGACCCGCCTCCCCAAGGGCGGAGGGGCCAAGGGAGTTGAGGAGATCATCCGCACCGCCCGTAATCTCAGGCCCCAGCTGGCCCTGATCGGGCGGGTCCAGGCCGTCATGGCGGTGCTCGAGGGGCATGGCAACTTCATCATGCGCGAGGCGGGCCGCCGCCACATTCCCGACTTCGACGCCCTCGATGAGGCATTCCATCGCCGCCACGAGCAGCCCAGCTCCATGGAGAGGCTGATGCTGCTCATCTCCGGGGTCGGCTTCAAGCTGCAGCAGTACCAGCAGGGGGAGCGCTTTCTGCGCGCAATCCAGGAGGTTGGCGGTCAGGCCGCATTGGATCGGGTCTGGGCCGGTCCGGACAGCCTCCCCGGGTGGAGCGAGGTCCGCCGTCCCGAGCTCTGGTTGAGACGTATGGGCTTCTCAGAAGAGGTCGGTCGGTCGGCTCCGGGAGCGGCCCCAGCGCCAGCCTGAGCGAGTCCGGCCCGCCCGCAGTCAGGAAGGTGGCTCCATCGGAGCGGATTGTTGCGTACACTTCGCGAGTGAGTTGCCTCCGCGCCCAGTCCTTTGCCCGCCCTTCGCAGGGGAGGCTGTGGCTCCACAGGAGCTGATGACATGAAGAAGACCCAAATATCCCCCGGGATCCACCACGCCTCGGCTCGGGGCCCACGCTTTCTGCGCAGGCTGCGCGACCTTCTCGCCGGCGGATTCCAGCCGCCGCAGCTGGTGCCCGTCCCCATAGCGACCGGAGCCGGTTCCGGGAGGGCGCCACTTCGGCCCGATCCCGTGGAACTGCCGTTGCACAGGGTGTTCGGGCGGCGCCGGGATGAGGACAAGGAACAGGGCGCCTCGGGCCCTGACGAGCAGGCGGTTCCCGCCGCCGACGCGGAGGTCCAGGGTCAAGGGATCTCCGCTGAACCGCCGAGTGGCGCGGAGGAGGGCATTTCGCAGGAGTACACGGAGCAGGTCCAACCGGTCCCCTCGGCGTTGACCGATGACGAGCGCTCCGAATTGGCCCCGGAACCGGGCTTGGAGACGTCCCCGGTCGGATCCAGCTGGTCCAGCACAGCACCTGACGACCCGGCGACGGAACCCTCTCCCTTCGCCTTCGAGCCGGCGGCCGATCCGCAGGATCTGCCAGCGTGGACGCCCAGCCCTCTATCCCAGGGCGGGTTCCCATCCTTCGGCGCCACGTCGGGCGAGGAGGCGTCGCCTCTGTCCCCGTGGTCCAGCGGCGTGGACCCCGATCCCAGTCCGTTTGGTGGGGTGCCCAGCGCGGAGGAGGCGGCCAACGATGAACCTGGCGGCTGGCCGCAGGCGCCCGAGCCCGTGCCGTACTGGGCAAGCTCCGGGACCCCATCCTCTGGCGATGCCGGATTCGGAGATGCGCAATATGTAGAGGCGGAGGCCACCGACCCGGCTCCATCCGGTGACTCAGAATGGGCACGAGCGCCAGAAGACCTGGACGCGCCGGCCGAAGAGGCGAAGACCGTAGCGCAAGCGCCCGACGCCTTGGACGTGGTTCCTGAGGTGGATGCACCCGCCGAGTCCTTCGAGTCCTACGACCCAGACCAGGTAGTCGAAGAGCCGGTCGTGGAGGTTGCCGAGACCCCCTTCGAGATCTCTGCCCCGGAGCCCGTCACCGCGCCGACTCCGATCTACCATGTCGAGGAACCCGCTCGCCATGTCGGGGCCGCCGCTCTGGTGGCGGACGCCCGCGCATTCCCTCTCCCCGAGGGGGACGTCCTGTTCCGCAACCTGCGCTCGGGGTTCACCGACCCAGCCCGACTCTTGCGGCACCTGGCCGGGGAGGGCCACACCGGCGTCATGCACGTGGCCTCGCTCGACGATCGCAACAGCTACATAGTCCTGGTGGACGGCTACGTGGTGGCGGTCGCTTCCGACTCCCAGGGGCGTCTTACCACCACCAACAGGGTGTCCTTCCCCAGCTTTCCCAACAGTCAGGACATCCTCAACGTGATCATCTACCCGAGGGAGATCGCTCGTGGCCTGGGCCTGCTGCTGCACGCCCCCGTTCACTTCCGGGGCCTGGGGGCGATGTTCATCAATATGGACGGGCTGCGCAGCTATCTCAGCAAGCACTCGGCCTCCGGCGGTCTGGTGGTGCAGTCCGACCAGGGCACCGGGGTAGCTCTGTTCGACGACGGCCGGCTGGTCGGGGCCTACAGCGGCAACGCCGCCCCCGAGGCGGATCTGGCACCTCTTAGGGACCTCATCAAGGACCTCGATGCAGAGATTGATGTCCGCTTCGGGGGGCCGCAGTCGCTCGATCCCATTCCCCTGGACACCCTGCTGGCCGGCTACCCCTTGTGAGTTGGGCCGGGGAGCCATCGCCCGAGGGAGGGCCCGGCGACAGCCGGGACCAGTTCTCGCGGGTGGCGGAGGCTTATCACACCAGTGAGACGCGCTCCGACCCCGTGTTCCTGGCGCGCTTCATCTCGATCTGCGACCTCAAACCCAATCACCGGGTGCTGGATCTGGCCACCGGGGCGGGCCACGTGGCCATGGCGGCTTCGCCTCTGGTACGGGAGGTGGTCGCTCTGGACGTGGCCGAGGAGATGCTCGATCAGGCCCGCTCTCTCTCCGCCTCCCAGGAGGCGCGCAACGTCACCTTCGTCCTCGCCGACGCCGAGGCCCTGCCGTTTCCTGCGGAGAGCTTTGACCGGGTGCTGGTCAGGTCCGCCCCCCACCACTTTCCCCACCTTCTCCTGGCTCTGGCCGAAGCGCACAGAGTCCTGGTCCCCGGCGGGGTGTTCGCCATCAGCGACTGCTCCCCGCCGCCCGTGGTACGCGACTGGTTGGAGGTCGTGGAGGCGGGGCGGGAGCGTTCCCACTTCCGCAGCCGCGCTCTGGAGGAGTGGCGCGCCCTGCTCCAGGCGTTGGGATTCACGGTGGAGCTGGCGGAGAGGGTCGAGCAGGAAAAGGACATCCTGGAGTGGTTCGATCGGGCTGGGGTAGCTCCCCGGGACCGCCGCCGCCTGCTCGACTACTACGAGACCGCGCCCGCCGCGGTCCTGGGACAGCTGACCCCGCAATGGCGCGAGGGGCGCTTCTATCACCGTTACTGGCAGGCCCTGATCAGGGCGCGCCGACCGCTCAACCCTCTGCCCTGACGATTTCGGCGTAACCTAGGCGCTGTGGCAGAGCCGATAGATCTGAGCGGGGTTCACGGGGAGCTGGATCGACTCAAGCGCCAGCTCTGTCACTGCCAGCTCCGGGGGGAATGCCTTGGTTGCAAGGGGGTGGAGATGATCCGGCAGCAGCTGGAGGCGGTGGTCGCGGCGGCCTCCCAGCCGGTGCTGCTCCAGGTCGCCCAGGAGACTGCGGCCAAGGACATGATGGACCAGTTCTCCAAGATGCAGGAACGGCTCATGGATGACCCTCAGATCCGTCACGCGGCGGAGGCCTTCCAGGAACGGCTGCTGGAAGACCCGGAAGCCCGCCGCATGATCGAGGATCTCATGCGCCGGCTTGGCCAGGGCGGCGAAGAGGGCGGCAGCCCACCTTCGTGAACCGCAGTCGGCGTTGCGTGCTGGTGTCTCCCGGGGGCAACGCTCGCATGGTGGCCCGGGCCGCCTCTACGCCCGCCGGGGAGGTCGTGCTCGACTTGGAGGATGCCGTCGCCCCTAGCCCAGAGGCCAAGGCAAAGGCGCGACAGGAGCTCGCCCGCCTGCTCGAATCCACCGACTTCGGCGGCAGAACGGTTGCGGTGCGCATCAATGCGGTCGGCGGCAGGGAAGCGCTCGAGGACCTTCTCACCCTGATTCCGCGGGTCGGCGATCGGATCGACTGTCTGGTCATTCCCAAGGTGTCCAGTCCATCCCAGATCGGCTTCGTGGAGCACTGCCTGGAGGCGTTGGAGCAGGGTCGCGACCATCGCACGGGGCTGGAGATCCAGATCGAGGACCCCGTGGGGCTGGAAGCCCTTCCGGCGCTCGCCTCCTGCTCCGACCGTCTGGAGGCCCTGATATTCGGACCGGGAGACTTCGCAGCCGCCATGGGCATGCCGCAGACGACGATCGGTGGCCAGCCCGCCGGATATCCGGGTGACATCTGGCACTTCCCTCTTTTCAAGATCGCGGTTGCGGCCAGGGCCAGGGGTCTCCAGGTGGTTGACGGCCCCTACGCCGCCCTCGCTGACGAGCCCGGCCTCGAGCTCGCCTGCCAGCGGGCGGCGGCACTCGGGCTGGATGGCAAGTGGGCGATCCACCCGAGTCAGGTTGCGACCATCGAGCGGCTGATGGCTCCCAGCACGGCGCAGGTGCAAAGGGCTAGGGAGGTGCTGGCGCAGGTGGCCGGCGCGGGCGGCGCGTCACGGTTGGGCGAGGAGATGGTCGATGAGGCCAATCGCCGCATGGCGGAGGCTGTCATGCAGCGCAGCGGGGAGGAATCGGGTTGAGTGGAGCCGAGCCCTCGCGCCCCAGGCTGTCCCAGGCGACCAGGGTTGTGCACGGATCTGGGTTTCGTGACGAGAGGTCGGGAGCGGTCACTCCGCCTCTGAGCGTCTCGGCCACCTTCGACCATGCCAATCCGCTCGGCCTGAGTTACGGCCGGGACCACAACCCGACCTGGGCCCTGCTGGAGGCGGCGGTGGCAGACCTGGAGGAGGCGCCGGGCTGCGTCAGTTTCGCCTCGGGAATGGCCGGGGTGGCGGCCGTGCTCGATCTCATCTCCATCGGCTCCAAGACGGTGATCGCCAGGGACTCCTACACGGGCAGCCGGCTGTTGCTGGAGAGCCTTAGGGCCGGAGGTCGATTCGCCGTGGAGATGGTGCATGCGACCGACCTGGAGCAGCTCGCCCGGGCCGCCCGGGGAGCCTCCCTGATCTGGGTCGAGACCCTGGGCAATCCGCTCCTCACCGTGCCCGACCTGGCGGCGGCGGCGGAAATAGCCCACGCCGCCGGGGCCCTGCTGGCCGTCGACAACACTCTGGCCACGCCCCTGCTGTGCCAGCCGCTAACGTTGGGGGCCGACCTGGTGGTGCACTCAGCGTCCAAGTTCATAGGAGGACATGACGACCTCATTCTGGGCGTGGTCGCGGCCCGCGACCCGACCCTCCTGACGCGGCTCCAGCGCTACCGCACCAGCTTTGGCGCCTCTCCCGGCCAGTTGGAGGCCTGGCTCGCCCTGCGCGGGCTCAAGACCCTGGACGTCAGGTTACGCCGGCAGATGGAGACCGCCCGCTGGCTGGCGCAGGAGCTGTCAGCTCGCACCGCGATCACCAGGGTGCACTATCCCGGTCTGCCTGACCATCCCCAGCACGACCTGGCGACTCAGCGACTCCGGGGTGGATACGGGTCGATGGTGTCCATCGATTTGGGAGCCACGAAGGAGCGCACCGAGCGGTTCTGTGCGGCGACCAGAGTGTGGGTCAATGCCACCAGCCTGGGGTCGGTCGGATCCCTGCTGGAGCGCAGAGGGCGCTGGGAGGGCGAGGAGCATCTACCCGCGGGCCTGGTGCGCCTCTCGGTGGGACTAGAGGGGAGGGAGGACCTGCTGGCCGATCTCGATCAGGCGCTGGCGGCAGCCGATCTGCCGGGCTGATCGCGGGCCGCCCTCAGCATGGCTCCCACCAATTCCAGGATGGCCTCACGGACCGCCTTGGGATCCAGCTCGTCTCCGGCCACGGCCCAATCGACTACGGCGCCGTCCAGCGCCATCGCGATCGCCCGGGCGAAGCGGGCGACCGGCAGCCCCTGGGGGAGCTCCCCAGCAGCGATGCGGCTCTCGATGAAGCTGGTGATGAAGCTGTTGATGACATCTCGCCTCAGCAGCAATGAGGTCCGTACCAGTTCATTGGCGGGCGCCTCTGCCAGCGCGCTGAGGAGAAGCCCGGCGCCACCATCGGACGAGAGGCGACTCAGGTAGTAGTCGACCGCTCGCTCCAGCCACAGGCGGGGATCGGAGATCCGGGAGAGCTCGAGCCGCAAGCCCTCCGCCTCGGCCCTGGTCTGGGCGCTGCATATCTCGGTGTAGAGCTCGACCTTGCTCCTGAAGTAGCGGTAGAGCAGCCCTACCGAGATGCCGCACTCGGCAGCTATGTCGGGGACGCTGGTGCCCTGCAAGCCTGATCTGGCGAAGGCGCGGGCCGCGCCGTCAAGAATCCGCTGGCGGACCAGGTCGGCGTGGGACGGAACCTCGGCTTCTCGCTCGACGATGCTCACTCTCCCGCCGCTTCCAGAGAACTCCCACCTGCTACCCTGGCAGTCTACATGAATGAACATTCATTCATGAGTCCCGTGATCCACCTCAGATAGCCTGGGAGTAGAGCCGATGTTTTCAAGGCTGGGAAGCTTCGACATCCGCCACCGCCGGATCATCCCCCTCGCCGCCATCGCCCTCATGCTCCTCATGCTGGGCCTGTCCGGCCCGTTCGGGGGGCAGCTGTCGGCGGGCGGGTTCAGCGTGCCTGGTTCGCCGAGCCAGCGCGCCACGACCCTTCTCGCCAGGTACTTTGGAGCGGCCACCACGCAGCTGCTCCTGGTGTACCGAAGCCCTCTCCCGGATGCTTCAACGGAGGCGGTTCAGGCCAAGGTCGAGTCCAGCTTCAAACGGCTCGCCGCACGACCCCAAGTCGCCAGCGTCCTCGACTACAGCAACACCCGCCAGGCGTTGTTCATAGGCGGTGGCGGACACGACACGTTCGCGGTTGTCAACCTCAAGCTGAGCGAGACCAAGGCCACCGATGAGCTGCCCCGCCTGGAGTCCTACTTGATACGGCCGACAGGCCTGCAGATGTGGGTTACAGGGGCGCCGGCGATCGACGCCTTGTACAACACCGCCCTGGAAAGGCAGCTCAAGAAGGCCGAGTTGATCGCTCTGCCGATCTCACTGCTGCTCCTTCTGATCGTGTTCGGGTCGGTGCTGGCAGCGTTATTGCCGCTCCTGATCGCCGGGATCGCGGTGCCGACGGCGCTCGGAATCATCGGTCTGCTCTCGGCCCACATCTCGATGTCGATCTTTGTGACCAATGTCGCCACCATCGTCGGGCTGGGACTGTCCATCGACTACTCGCTGTTCTTCGTCAAGCGGTATCGGGAGGAGCTCAGCCATTCGGACGTCGCCACTGCGGTCAGGGCGGCGACGGCCAGTGCAGGCAAGGCGGTCGCCATATCCGGCACCGCGGTCGCGGTGGGGCTGAGCTCCCTCACCCTGTTCCCAACGTCAGCTCTCTCCAGCATGGGGATCGGCGGTGTCGTGGTGGTCGCCTGCACCCTGCTCTTCGCGCTGACCGCGTTGCCGGCGGTGCTGGCCCTGCTGGGGCCGAGGATCAACAGGTTCAGCATCCGGCGGAGCCTCCATCGGGCGAGCTCCCCGGCTGACCACCACTCCAGCTTCTGGGGCTGGGTGGCGACCCGGGTGATGCGCCACCCTATCGCGATCGCGCTACCCATCGCGGTCATCCTGCTCGCCGCCGGCACCCCGTTTCTCAGCCTCCGCCTGTCCACCGGGAGCAGCGTGAGCGAGATTCCTCAGGGTCCCGCCCACACCGGCTATGCGATCCTGGCCGACTCCTTCCCCCAGGCTGGTGGGATTGACGACATGAATCTGGTCTTGCGCTATGGCCATGGCCTTGGAGGACGCCTTGGCGCCGGCCAGGAAGCCGCCCTGGGAGCCTACCTTGCCCGGATACGTGCGCTGCCCGGGGTGGAGGGTATCGACGGCGTCCTTAACCCGCCGCCCGGGCTTAGCCAGGCGGCATACCTGAAGGAGCTTCAGCTGCCGGGGGGACTGCGGCCCACTGCCGTGACCACCTACATCAAGTCGAACATCCGCGGGCCAATCGCCCAGTTCGAGGTTGCCAACAGCTTCGGCCCGGACTCCAAGTCGGGAGCCAACCTGGTCCATGCGATCAGGGCCATCCCCGGCCCCCCCGGCACCACGGCGTTGCTGGCCGGTGGTGCGGCACAGTCGGTGGATTTCATCAACGCCTTTGCCAAGACGATCCCGTGGGCGGTGCTCCTGGTGGTGGCGGTGACGATGCTGGTGCTCTTCCTGACCTTCGGTTCTGTGGTCCTGCCGGTCAAGGCGGTGCTGATGAGCATGATCTCGATCAGCGCCGCCTTTGGAGCGATGGTCTGGATCTTCCAGCAGGGCCATCTCTCGAACATTCTTGGATTCACGCCACCCGGGTCGATAACGGCGACCGACCCGGTGCTGATGTTTGCCATCCTGTTTGGCCTCTCCATGGACTACGAGGTGTTCTTGTTGACCAGGATCAGGGAGCGCTACCTGGAGACAGGTGACAATCGGCGCTCCGTGGCGGAGGGGCTGGCCGCGACCGGAGGCGTGATCAGCTCGGCGGCCCTGATCATGATCACAGTCTTCGCCGCCTTCGCACTTGGCCACGTCCTCGACATCCAGATCCTCGGGGTGGGCATGGCCATCGCGGTCGCCGTGGACGCGACCCTGGTCCGGGGGGTGATGGTCCCGGCGCTGATGAGGCTGCTGGGTCCGCTGAACTGGTGGGCCCCCAGGGGGGTCAAATCGTGGGTGGCCCGGCTCGGCTTCTACGAGGAGCCTCGTGCCGATCTGCGTCCCGAGGTGGGGACCAGCTGAGGGGGAGCCGGCACCGGCGGATGAGCCCAGGATCGGCTGGTCCGATTCCGCTCCAGATCAGCTGTGGTCCGCTTGCGGCTGGTTCCCCAAAGGCCCGGCCGCCATCGCGGTTGCTCGGGACGACGCGACGCCGTCCCGAGCCTGCGAGATGGGGACCATGTCGACTGCACCCCCTGCGGGCCGGTCCCCAATGGTCCCTGGGGTCG
>JAJYWM010000378.1 GCA_021791455.1 bacterium
TTCGGCAGCGCGGGCGAGCGCGACGTGGAGAAGCGCTCCGAGATGGGCCGCATAGCCGCCCAGCTGGCGGATCAGGTGGTGGTCACAACCGAGGACCCGAGGGGCGAGGACGAGGAAGCGATCATCACTGAGATATGCCGCGGGGCCCAGGAGGCGGGCGCGGTCGAGGGGGAGAATCTGCACCGCACGGCTGACCGGGCGGCGGCGATCGCCATCGCCGTGGAGGGAGCGGTGCCCGGGGACGCGGTGCTGCTGGCGGGCAAGGGCCACGAGCGATCCATCATCGGCCGAGGGGGCTCTGTGCCCTGGGATGAGCGCTCCCAGGCCGAGGCGGCGATCAGGCGCCGGCTCGAGGGCTGATCGGGTCTCCGCTCAAGCTCAGTCCAGCGCCTGCAGGGCTCGTTCCAGCAGATCGAGCAGCTGATCGATCTCGGCGTCCTCTATCACCAGGGGAGGCGCCACCAGGATGTGATCGCCGAGGGGACCATCGGCACCCCCACTACCCGGGTAGACGATGAGGCCGAGGTCGAAGGCGATGTCCGCGAGCGCGGTGGCGCGGGCTCCAGGGGACGCGGCGGTCTGCAGCACCATCCCCTGCATCAGCCCGCGGCCGCGCACCTTGCTGACCAGAGGGTGACGCGAGGCGACCTCCTCCAGCCCCCGGCGGAGCAGGGCTCCGCTCTCGTGGCTGCGCTGCACGAGGCGCTCTTCCTCCAGGATCGCCAGGGCCCTGGCCCCGGCGGCACATGCCACCGGATGCCCACCGTAGGTGAACCCATGGGCGAACCTGCCGCTGCCGTTGGCGATCGCGGAGTGGACGCGGTCGTTGGTCACGACCGCTCCCAGGGGCGCGTAGCCGCCCGAGAGGCCCTTGGCACAGGTGATGAGGTCGGGGGCGACGCAATCATGAACGGTTCCCAGAATCCCGCCGGTGCGCCCGAACCCGGTCATCACCTCATCTGAAATCAGCAGTACGCCGTGCTCATCGGCCAGCTTGCGCACCCCGGCCAGGTATCCCGGATGGGGCACGAGGCCCGAGTCGGCGGAGCCTCCGACCGGCTCCAGGATGATCGCCGCGACCGACCGGGGATCGGCTCGCTCAAGGGCTTGGTCAAGCGCTGCCAGGCAGGGGCAGAGCGTCGAAGACGACGACCCCGGGCACTCCTCGAGCGGCGGGGCGAAGTGGGAGAACGCCGGGCTCAGCAGCGGCAGGTAGGGTCGCCGCCTGGCGATGTGCCCCGATGCCGCCAGCGCTCCCAGGGAGTTGCCGTGGTAGGACGCCCACCTGGCGAGGATTCTCTGCCGCTGGGGCTCGCCCCGCTCCAGGTGGAACTGGCGCACCAGCTTGACCGCCGTCTCAGTGGCCTCCGACCCGCCGGACACGAAGTAGCTGTGGTGCAGGCCGAAGGGCAGCAGCCCGGCGATCCGATCGGCCAGCTCCTCCTGGGCGTCCGAGGTGAACCTGGCGGTGTGGGCGAAGCCGACCCGGGCTGCCTGCTCCTGCATCGCCCGGGCGATCTCTGAACGTCCGTGGCCCAGGTTGGCGACCAGGGCCCCCGACGAGCCGTCCAGGTACCGTTTGCCGTCGGTGTCGAATAGGAATACCCCCTGGCCGTGGGAGATTCTGGGGTAGTCGGCCCCGGGGGACCGATAGAAGACATGACTCATGAGGGCCGGCCCGCGAGCTCCCGATAGGCGGCGAGCTCCTCCGCGGTCGGCGCTGGGATCTCCCCCACCTCAGAGGAGACCTGCAAACTGAACCCGGTGCGCTCCAGCACCTCGTCCACGGTCACCCCCCGGTGGGTCGCGATGAGGCGCATCTCGCCTCGCTCGTCGAAGTCGAGCAGCCCCAGGTCCGTGATGACGTGCGACGGCCCCCGCCCCTGGACCCTGCCATCCCGATGCCCCGGCGAGGTGACGAAGTCGACCTGTTCCGGGAAGCGCTTGGGCTCATGCGGCATCACGATCAGGGTGCGCTTGCTGAAGCTCGCAATGTCGGCGGCTCCCCCCGAGCCGGCGAGGCGCACCTCGGGACTTCGGTAGCTCCCGATGACGGTCGAGTTGAGGTTTCCCCGACGGTCCACCTGGGCTCCCCCCAGGAAGCCGACGTCTATCCATCCGGTCTGCAGGTATTGCGAGAAGAGGTCCGTCATGGGAAGTGTGCACAGGGAGGTCCTGACCAGGTCCGGGTCCCCAATCGAGAGGGGAAGGCGGGGCGGTCGGGCGTCGATCACCCCGGACTCGTAGATGAGGACCAGTTCGGGGGCGTGCACGCGCTTGGCCAGGTTGGCCGCCAGATTGGGCATGCCAACCCCCACCAGAACCCGCTCCCGGTCGCGCAGCAGGCGGGCGCCGACCACCGCCATGTCCCGGCGCCGCGACTCATCCATCCCCGGCCGCCCGGCGCAGGAGCTCAAGCCGTTCGGGCTGGAAGAGATCCAGGTAAGCCCGGCGGTCGGCCACGGCGAGCACGAATCGTTCCAACCAGGCGGTCGCCTCCACGGGATCTCGCGAGAGGTGATCCCACTCCTGGTAGAAGAGCTGGTCCCGGTCGTAGCGGCCCTGGACGTAGGAGGGATGCGCTCCCCAGGGTTCCAGGGCAAGGGCCGTCACCCGAAATCCCGGCAGCAGCAGGTGATCCCTCTGCTCCCGAAGGGCCTCGGCGGGGAGGATCTCCTCCACCGACACCAGCACCTTGTCCGCGGCCAGCGCTGCCTCGCGGACATCACCCAGCAGTCCCCAGGAGTAGACGTTGCCGTCCTCATCGGCCATGTGCGCGTGCACCAGGGTCACGTCCGGGCGCAACGGCTCGACCACCGCCACCCGCTCCGGGCCAAACGGGCTTTCCACGACCGGCCGCCCGCGCTGCCTGGTGAGGTCATTGTCCAGGGCGAGGAGCGGCCAGAACGGCAAGCCGGACGCCGCCGCCTGCAGTCTGCCCAACAGCTCGAAATGGCTGTACTCCTCGATCTCGATCAGTCCGCCCTCCACCGCCCTGCGAAAGCAGTGCAACAGGCCGACGCCGGGATTGCCCGCGTAGCTGAATACGACGCGGTCCGCGACTCCGGCGGCGATCATCTGGTCGTAGACGAGGTCCGGGGTCGCCCGGCAGAGGGTGAGGTGGCGCCGCTCCTGCCTGATGATCTCGTGACCGAACGAGAACGGGATCAGGTGGGTGAACCCGGCCAGGTACAGGGACTGGCCGTCCCTGACGTGGCGGCTGACCGCCTCCCGCACGGAGACCCGCTCCACCGCGTCAGACGCCCCGCGGATAGCGCACTTTCTGGGTGATGGTCTGCGCCTGCAGGAAGAAGCCGAGGTAGTCCGGCGAACCGACCTTAGGACCAGTGCCCGAGAGCTTGTACCCACCGAAGGGATGCACCCCGGCCATGGCCCCCGTGGAGCTGCGGTTGAGGTACAGGTTCCCCACCAGGAAATTGCGGCGCACGTAGTCCAGCTCCCTGGGGTCTCTGGAGAAGGCGGCGCCGGTGAGCGCGTATTCGACCGAGTTCGCGATCTCTACCGCCTCCGGCAGCGAGCGAGCCCGCAGCACCGACAGGAACGGTCCGAAGATCTCCTCCTGGGCGATCGGGGAATCGACCGCCACCTCAGAGACCACGGTCGGGCTCAGCGTGTGACCCAGGGCCTGGGCCCTCCCCCGGCGGAGCACGAGGCCCGAGGTCTCGGCCCTCATGACGTAGGCGGCGACGCGGTCTCTGGCCGCCTCTGTGATGAGCGGCCCGTAGGCGTGGTTCTCGGCGGGATGGCCGCAGTCGCCGCTAACCCGGTCCATCTCCGAGAGCAGCTGCTCCAGGAACAAATCGTGGATCTCGTCCAGCAGCACCAGCCGAGAGGTTGCGGAGCACTTCTGACCCTGGTACCCGATCGCCGAGGACACGACCTCGCGGACGGCCCATGGGATATCGGCCTGGCCGGTGACGATGGTGGCGTTCTTCCCGCCCATCTCGGTCATCACGCGCTTCAATTGCCTCTGCCCCGGCACCAGCCCCGCAGCCCGGGCGTGAATCGAGGTTCCCACCGCTCGGGACCCGACGAAGGCCACGAACTGCACATCCGGGTCCCGCACCAGGCTGTCGCCCACCTCGGGGCCCGCTCCGGGCACCAGGTTGAGGACCCCATCAGGCAGCCCAGCCTCGGCCAGGACCAAGTACAGCTGCTGGGCGACGACCGAAGCCTCCTCCGCGGGCTTGAGCACAACCGTGTTGCCAGCCGCAATCGCCGCCACCACCATGCCCAGTGGAAGTGTGGTGGGAAAGTTCCAAGGAGATATGACGACACCGACGCCGAGCGGCAGGTAACGGTACTCGTTCATCTCGCTGGGAATCCCGGGGATGTCCCGGCCCTCCTCCCACAGCAGCAGCTGGCGCGCGTTCCATTCGAAATGGTCGATCGCCTCCGCGATCTCGCCATCGGACTGGTCCCAATTCTTGCCCACCTCGAAGGCGACCCAGCCCAGCATCTCCCGGCGGCGGTGGCGCAGAACATCGCCGGCCCTGAGCAGAAGTGCGGCCCGCTCGAAGGGACTTACCTCAGCCCAGGCGGGGAAAGCCTCATTCGCGGCCTGGACCGCCTGTCGAGCCTCCCTGGCGCCCCCCATTTGGACCAGGCCCACCACCGTTGCCGGATCGGCGGGGTCGCGCGACTCGAAGACGGCCTGACCGGAGCGGTCCAGGCCGCCGATCCTCAGGGGATACTCGCCGCCGAGCATCGAGCGCACCTCGGCCACGGCGCCTTGGCAGAGCCGGATCTCGTCGGGCGAGTGAAGGTTCAGGAAGGGCTCGTTGCGAAACGCCTCAAGCGCCACCGGCACAGACCTCGCGCACGATTGCGACCAGTCGGTCCAGGCCGTCCGCCAGGATCTGCTCCTCGATGTTAAGGGGAGGCATGAGGCGGATCACCTCGTGGCGCAGCCCCGCGGTGTGAAGGATCATTCCCCGGGCGACCGCCGTCGCCATCACCCGCTGGGCGAGATCCCCGGCCCTTGGTCCCCGGAACTCGATTGCGACCATCAGCCCACGTCCCCTCACCTCGCGGATCTCCTCCAGGTCGCCAAGCGGGGCAAGCCTCTCGACCGCAAAGGTGCCGAGCCTGGCCGCGGCCGCCATCAGGTTCTCTTCGCGGATCACCTGGAGAGTCGCAAGCCCCGCCGCGCAGGAGAGCGGGTTGCCCCCGAACGTCGTGCCGTGGGCACCCTCTGGCCAGCGCTCCGCGAGCGCCGCGGGTGCCGCCAGAGCGGAGAGGGGAAGCCCGCCGCCCAGAGCCTTGCCCATCACAACTAGGTCGGGCTCTATCCCCGAGTGCTGGTAGGCGAACATCTTCCCGGTGCGGCCCATCCCGGATTGCACCTCGTCGACCGCGAGCAGGATGCCGTGCTGGGCGGTCAGATCCCTAAGCCAGGGCAGGAAGGCGTCCGGCGGGATCACGTAGCCACCCTCGCCCTGAATCGGCTCCACGAACACCAGAGCAACCCGTTCTGGGGTGATCTCGGTCTCGAGCAGGGCGCTCATCTGCCGCTGCACGTGCTCGAGGGCCTCATCGGGCGCCAGGTCGAGCCGGGTGGGAGCGGGATAGTCGAGGTGGTAGACCGAGGGGAGCAGGGGCTCGTACTGGGCGCGGTACCGCGCCGCTGAGGCGGTTAGGCTGAGACTGCCCATGGTCCGGCCGTGGAAGGCACCACGGAAGGCGATGATGCCCGGCCTGCCGGTGACGAATCGGGCCATCTTGATCGCCGCCTCGACCGCCTCCGTGCCCGAGTTGCCGAAGAAGAGGCGGAAACCCTGGGGCAGCTCCTCCAGCAGGGCCTCGGCGTAGGCAACCAGGGCCGACTGGTACCCGGTCCCGCTGTAGAGATGGAGGTGGCGATGTAGCTGCTCCTCGATCGCCCGCACCACCTGGGGATGCCCGTAGCCCACCGCATTGACCGCTATGCCGGTGGCGAGGTCCAGGTAGGTGCGCCCGTCAGCGGCGAAAAGATGGGACCCCTCGCCGCGCTCGATCTCGAGCTCGGTCTCCATGGGCTGAACCGCCATGATGGCCGCCCGGTGGCGGTCGCTGATCTTGACCATTTCTCACTCCTTGGGGCAGATCGCCCTGCACTGCGCCTTCTGCCGCCATCGCACAGCGGTTGGGCCAAACCCATTCTCCTCAAGCCCTTGCTGACTGGACGCCCGCTCTGAGCAACCAACGAGTGGGGCTCCGCTGGTGACCGTGGCGCCGCTCGCGACCCTGCTGCCTGGCGTCCTGGAAGGGTCGGTGTCGGCGATGGGCTGTTGCGCTGCCACGGTGGGCGGATATGTTCGGCGGAAGCGCCCCTGGGTCCGCCGGAGGAAATGTAATGTCTCATCTCGTGATCGCCCCTCGCCCACCGTCGCCCCCTGCAACCGAGCGGTCCGCCCGCCTCGGTCCGCCCATCCGTGGAACTCACCATGGCGGGGTCCGAGCATTCAATATTGGATTCTGGATACAGAACTTGAAGTTGTCAAGGCGCTGGCCACTCCAACTCCACTACCCCACCGCCGAGTGGTACCGTGCCACCCCATGCCGGATCGAAAGCCGCTAATCGGCCCACGCCATTGGGGACTCTCCCCCTGGCAGATGGAGGTCGGCCCGAAGAACTCCATCTGCGATGTGTCGGGGATTCGGGTGGGACACGCGACAGTGATCCGCGACCAGCCGTTCATCTCTCGAACCGGGGTCACCGTGGTCGTCCCCGATGCCGACCTGCCCCGGGAGCGCCTTCCGGCAGCGGCGGTGGTGTTCAACGGGACCGGAGAGATGACCGGATTTCACCAGGTCAATGAGTGGGGAAGCCTGGAGACGCCGGTCGCGCTGACCGGCACGGCGGCCGTGCCCACGGTTCTTCAGGGGCTCTCCGACCACATGTTCGAGCGCTGCCCGGAACTGGGCCGGAGCCGGGAGCCATGCCTGCCGGTTGTCGCCGAGTGCGATGACATGTGGCTTTCGGACACGCGCCACCCCGCCATCGCCCCGGCGGATGTCGAGCGCGCGATCACGAACGCGAGTCGAGGCCAGTCGGAGTGGGGGGCGGTCGGAGCCGGCACGGGCATGGTCTCCTTCGGCTTCAAGGGCGGTGTGGGCAGCGCGTCCAGGCGCCTCGAGATCGACGGCCAGGTGCACCACCTCGGGGCTCTGTGTCTTGTGAATTTCGGCCAACCCGGCGACCTCATCGTCGCCGGGCACCACATGGGTCACCTGCCGGGTGAGGTCACCCGCGACCGGCTCGGGGCGACGCCGCCCTCAGGATCCCTGATCGTGGTCCTGGCGACCGACGCGCCTCTGGGCCACCACCAGCTGGGCAGGGTCGCGAGGAGGGCGGCCCTCGGGATGGCCCGGGTCGGCAGCCAGGGGAGCGAGGGCAGCGGCGACATCTATCTCGCCTTCTCGTCGAAGGGCACCGTGGAGGAGCGGGCACAGCCCTGGCACCTCCAGCCAGTACTCCGCGAGGACCTGCTGGGGGGATTCCTGCGAGCGGCCGTGGAGGCGACCGAGGAAGGGATTCTGAACGCCCTCTTTGCCGCCCAAGGCATGGTCGGGTTCTGCTCGCGCACGGTCTCGGCGCTGCCCCAGGATGAGGTCAGGCGCCGGATCTCGCCGGCCTGACCACGGCCGACCCGATGGCCCCACGGGGGCCGGCCCGCTGGCCGGCCCCCGTGGCATCCGCCGATCCCCGCGTCAGGCGCGGGTTGGCGGCCCTCAGCCGAAGGAGTAGTACTGGGGGTAGAGCTCTTCGTAGACCCCCTGGGGCAGCAGGCCCTTGAGGTTGCTCTTGTAGACCGTGAGCTGGTAGGGGGTATTGGGCAGCCAGACCAGTGGCAGCTGGCGGACGGCGAAGTCCTCGTACTTGAAGAGAGCGGCGGTCTCGGCCGCCTTGGTCGGGGCCACGTGGCTGGCCGCGATGTTCTGGTCGTTGGTGGCATTGGAGTAGTCGCCACCGTTGCTGGAAGCGCCGGTGGCCAGGATCTCGCCCCCGGTGGGCAGGTAGTCGAGAGAGTACACCCACGCGGCGCCCCAATCGGCGATCTGCCAGTTGTTGCAGGGGGTGGACGGGGTGCAGTTGTCAAGGGTTGTGCTGAAGACGTCGGCACCGGTCTCGGTCGACAGCTCGAGGTTGATCCCGGCGGCCGACTTCATCTCCGACTGCATCGCCTCCATCTCGTTGGTCAAGGCGGTGCTGCCGTTGGCGTAGAGGAGCTTCAGGGTGAGGGGCTGCCCGGCGCTTATCCCGCTGCCGCAGTCACCCGGCGCGGTCCCGGCCCTGGCGCAGGTGCTGATGCCCGCAGGCTGCACGTCCCAGCCGTTGCTCTTCAGCAGGCTCACGGCCTTGGCGGGAGAGAAGGGATAGTACTGGCCCTTGGCTTCCAGCGGACTCTCGTCCGGGTTGTTGCGGGGATAGCCCGGCACCGGGCCGTTGTTGATGGTGCCGAAGCCCCCGTAGAAGTCCTTGATGTACTGGGGCTGATTGACCAGCGATTGGAACGCCTGGCGGAAGTAGAGCTGTTTGAAGATGCTACCCACCGAGGTGTTGGTGAAGTTGTAGAGCATGTAGGCATCCGAGAACGAATACCAGGGGCTGAAGCTGTAGCCCAGCTTCTTCAGCGCGGCCCGCTGCCCCAGGTCGGCGCGGGGGATATATCCGATTGTGATGTCGCCGTTGTGAAGGGCGTTGAACTCCGAGGTGTCGCTGGTGAAGGGATCTTCGACCAGGGCCGCGATGGTCGGCTTGGGGGAGCCGGAGTAGTCCTTGTTAGGCACCATCTTCAGGTAGCCGCTGCTGCTGAACTGGCTGATCTTGAAGGGGCCGAGGACCACCTGCCACATCGGATTGGTGGCGTAGGTGGACAGGTCCTGCGACTGCACGTTGATGAACTGGGCGACCGCCAGGGCACCCGTGGTGGCCGTCCCCGGGTTCACGGGCACGTAGGAGTTGGCGGGAAGGCTGTCCGAGGCGGGCGCGACCATGCGCGCCTGGGCCGACTGGTCGTAGTTGCCCACGGGACCGGAGAGAGACAGGCGATCCCAGGCCGCCTGGGGGATGGGATTGATCTGACTCAGCTCGTTGTAGGTGAACCAGGTCGGGTTGTAGGAGGCGTTGAGCTTGAACTGGATCGTATAGGTGCCGGTCTGGGTGTAGCTGACCACGTTCTCGGGGAAGGCGCCCAGCACCGCCGCTCCCCAGCCGGGCCCGGGCGCGCTGCTGCTGCCCAGAGTGGGCGCCGCCGGGTCGGTGACGGCGCTCAGCAGGTTCATCCAGAAGACCACGTCCCGGGCGGTCATGGGCTTGCCGTTGGACCACATCCAGTGCTTGAGGGTGATCGTCACGACGGTGTTGTTGTCGGAGTACACGGGCAGCGCCGCAGCGCTCAGCTGCTCGTTCAACACCGGCTCCCCATTGTCCCCGAACCAGTAGAGCGGCGGGTAGAACGAGTAGGAGAAGTCGGAGGTGTTGGAGACCGTGTAGTACGGCCCAGCCGTCATGGGCGAGATGTAGTTGGGGGCGTTCCCAGGGGCCTCCGCGAAGGTGACTGTGCCCCCGGAGGTGCCGGTCGAGGCCCCTGAACCCGACGAGCAGGCGGCGACCAGCACCCCTGCCGTCGCCGCCAGCAGGGCGGTGAGCAATTTACTGTGATGGCGCAGATAGGGCATTTACTTCCTCCCGAGGTTGTTGTTCCTGGTCTTCTCTTTCTCCGTCGGGTCCCATTGAGCCGAACCCTGGTCCAAGGTCCGGCCGGGCCTGGGTGAAAGGATCTGTGAGCGGCGATCATAGGGCCTTCGGGGGACAGGGGAGGGAGAGCGGCTCATGCCGTCCCCCCCTGCTCGCCGCGGCCCAGAACCCAGTGACGCGCAGCGTTGGCGACGTGCTCCCTGGCCAGATGCTCGGCCTCTTCCGGCCTTCCTGCGTCAATGGCGCCCAGGATGGCTCTGTGCTCCGCGGCGGAGAGGCGCAGACGATCGGTCCCGCTCTCCAGGCGCAGGTAGGTGGCCTGGGAGGAGACCCTGACAAGAGAGGTGAACTGGTCCAGCCAGCGGTGCTCCAGCCCCCGCAACAGCTCCAGGTGAAAGGAGGCGTTGCCAGCCATGTACTCCTTCTTGTCTCCCAGGGAGCTGGCGCGGTCCATCTGGTCGACGATGGCCGCGAGGGCCCGGTTGCGCGCGGCCGGGAGGCCCCGTCTGGCCCAAAGGCGGGCGACCAGGCCGTCGATGACCTCCCTCACCTCCATAGCCTCCACGGCCGCCGCCCCGTTGAGGTCCACGACCCGGCTGGCCCCGCTGGGGGCCGTCTCGATGAGCCCCTCCAGGTCCAGCAGACGCAGCGACTCCCGCAGTGGGGTGCGGCTGATTCCGAGCCTGGCGGCGAGGTCCTCCTGCCGCAGCAGGCTCCCCGGCGGAAGCGTGCCATCGAAGATCAGGGTGCGGAGCTGGTCGGCGGCTACCTCGGCCAGGCGCGAGGGTCGCGCGATGAGAGTGGGCCCGGTGGCAGCAGCTAGCGGAGCACCCCCGGACGTGACCTTCATGCAGGCACCTCCCACGTCCCTCCACCACCCCGTCTCAAGCTCACCTGTTGGATTCTGGATACAGGACGGACCGGTGTCAACAGTACCGCGCTCCAAACAGGCGATGACTTGAGGGCTCCGGCTCGCCCGGGCAGTTGCGCCGCCAGCCGGCGAAGATAGGCGGTCCTTGCCCGCCCTCTCTCCGCCCCGCACGGTGGCCACCAGTGCCGGGGTCGGGAGGGAGCTGGCCAGGGTGCCCAGGAGTCGTGCCCCAAAGGGTCCCGTGCGGGCCGACCGGTCCCGTGGCACCCGGGCCGAGGGTGTGTTTGACCCCGGTCGACCAAGCACCACGAAATCTGCTAACCTCGCCGGACTGGAGGTCTGGGATTGATGGCCGGACATTCGACTAGGGCGGTCTGGGCGTCCTTTGGGAGGGACGCGAACGGGGAGGACGCTTCCCATCCAAGGGTGGCGGGGTGGCGGCCGCCCGCCCCGGGCCTGCAGCATCGAGAACAGCTTCACCTTCTTCCTTTTTGCTCAAACAGTGCGGAGGAGACCTTGCCATGAGATCGTCCGTTTTTACTAAGGTCGCCCGGCCCGCGGTTCTGGCGGCGGCGGCGGCCCTGCTGGTGTCGGCGTGCGCCAGCACGACACCCTCCTCCACCCATTCGAGCTCCGGCGGGGTCGTCACCTATGCCGAGCTGCCCCAGACGCCGCCCAACTACATCCTGCCGCTGGAGAGCGGGGTCTATCTGGACGACAACAACTCGGGGCAGTTCTCGGAGCTCATGTACATGCCCCTGTATCGCTTCGGCGCCGGCGGCGAGCCCGTCCTCAACACCTCTCTCAGCATGGCGGAACCCCCGGTCTTCTCCGACAACAACACCAAGGTGACGATCACTCTCAAGCACTGGATGTGGTCCAACGGCAAGCCGGTCACGGCCCGGGACGTCATCTTCTGGATGAACCTGCTCAGCGCCGTCACCGATCCCAATGCCCCTGTCATCGGCAGCAGCAGCGCTCCCGGTCCGGGATGGGGAGAGTTCAACGCCGGAGGCTTCCCGGAGAACGTGGTCAGCTACCAGCAGACCGGCACCTACACGGTCGTCCTCCACCTCAACGCCTCGTACAACCCGACCTGGTTCTTGGACAACAACCTGAACCAGATCTACCCTCTGCCGACGTCCTCCTGGGATCGGCTCTCTGCCTCGGGAGCGGTGGGCAACTACGACGCCTCCGCGGAGAGTCGGACCCTGCTCCCAACCAGCTCCTCACAGAGCTGCACCGACTGCTATATCACGACCAACCCGGGCACCGCGACCAGCGGCGCATTGGGCGTCGCCCAGTTCCTCAACCTCCAGTCCCAGGACCTCTCCACCTACGACACCAACCCCCTGTGGCAGGTGGTGGACGGACCGTTCCACATCACCCAGTTCACGACCAGCGGATTTGTGAAGATGGTTCCCAACAAGGAGTACTCGGCCTCCCCCAAGCCCACGATCTCGGCCTTTGAGGAGCTTCCCTTCACCAGCGACTCGGCCGAGTTCGACTCCCTCGAACAGGGCTCGCTGACCATCGGCTACATCCCCCCGCAGGACCTCAATCAGAAGGCCGCGCTCGAGGCCAGAGAGGGGTACAAGTACGCCCCCTGGTATGTCTTCGGAGTCAACGTCTCTCCCTACAACTTCACCAACCCGACGGTCGGGCCGATGTTCCAGCAGCTCTACTTCCGCCAGGCGATCCAGGATCTGGTGAACCAGCCCCAGTACATAAAGGTGTTCGCTGACGGCCAGGGCAGCGTCGACGACGGCCCGGTGCCGACCTTCCCCAAGGACAACCCCTGGGTGAGCCCGCTGGAGGCGAGCGGCAAGGTCTATCCCTACAGCCCCACGACGGCCGTGCACCTGCTCTCGGAGCACGGGTGGACGGTGAACCCCGGCGGCACCAGCGTCTGCGCCAAGCCAGGGTCGGGATCGGGCGAATGCGGCGCCGGCGTGAAGTTGAACCAGCCGGCTTCCTTCTCCATGCTCTACGACAGCGGGTCGACCCAGCTGACCAATGAGATGGAGACCCTGCAGTCGACGCTCAAGGCCAAGGCGGGGATCGACATGACCCTCTCCCAGGCCTCATTCGCCGAGGTGATCGGCGACGCCTTCACCAACTGCACCTTCAGCTCACCCTGCAGCGGCTGGGACGTGGTCGACTGGGGGGTGACCGCGACCTGGACCTATCCCCAGGCTATTCCCACAGGCGGGGTCTTCTTCTCCCCGGGAGCGGTGAACGCCGGAGACTACAACAGCGCCCAGAACAACGCCAACATCGAGGCGACCCACACCGCCCCCACGGCGGCGGCGGAGAAGGCGGCCGTCTTCAAGTACGAGAACTACGTGGCCGAGCAGCTGCCCTTCCTGTACCTGCCCAATGGGCCGTTCCAGCTCACCATGTACAAGAGCAACCTGCACGGGCTCCTGCCCCAGGGGGTCTTCACTGAGCTCTATCCCCAGGACTACTCGCTCTCGTGATGGTGGCAGCAGCGACGCACCGTTCAGAGTCCCGCCCCCGGACCTCCGTGTTGGAGAGGACCCCGGACGGGGCCGGGCCGGAGCATGGGGGATGAGCATTGAGCTGAACCCGGAGGTGGCGGCGGTAATGGACCAGGTGGTTGGCTGGAGACGCCACATCCATCAGCATCCAGAGCTGGGTTTCCAGGAGGAGCAGACCGCCGCCTACGTCACCTCTTTGCTCCAGGGGTTCGGAGGCATCGAGGTGACCCACCCCACCAGGACCAGCGTGCTGGGACGACTGAGAGGCGGACGCCCAGGGCCCGTGATAGCGCTGCGCGCTGACATGGATGCCCTCCCGATCACCGAGGAGAGCGGGCTGCCCTTCGCCTCCCAGGTCCCGGGGGTGATGCACGCCTGTGGGCACGACGCCCACACCGCCATTCTGCTGGGCACGGCCAGGCTCCTGAGCGACCGGCGTGCCGATCTCCCCGGAGAGGTGCGCTTCATCTTCCAGCACTCCGAGGAACTCGCCCCGGGAGGGGCTCAGGAGCTGGTCAAGGCAGGGGTCATGGAGGGCGTCGACATGGTGGCCGGGGCCCATGTGCGCTCTCTCATGGAAGTGGGGCAGGTGGGCCTTCGGTCAGGCCCTGTGCAGGCGTCGGCGGACGAGTTTCGGATTCAGATCCAAGGGGATGGGGGCCACGCCGCCTATCCGCATCTCGCGGTTGACCCGATCGCGATCGGGGCCGAGGTGGTCGGAGCGCTGCAGCAGGTCGTGGCCCGCAACACCGACCCCTTCGACACCCTGGTGCTCTCAGTCACCATGTTCCACGCCGGGACGGCAGAGAACGTGATCCCGCCGACGGCGGACATGGTGGGGACGGTCCGCGCCTTCCGCCGGGAGATGCGAGAAGAGGCGGAGCGGCTGATGGACCGCGTTCTCCGCGGAGTCACCGAGGCCCACGGGGCCAAGTACACCTTCCACTACGACTACGGCTACGACCCCGTGGTCAATGACGAGCGGGCGACCAAGGTCGTGAGAGAGGCCCTGGTGGGGGCCCTCGGCAGCGAGGCGGTGGTCGTGAACGACCGCACCATGGGCGCCGAGGACTTCTCCGCCTATCAGAAGGAGGCCCCAGGAGCCTTCTTCTTCATCGGAGCGGGCAACAAGCAGAAGGGGATGGTGAGGCAGCACCACCACGGCCAGTTCATGATCGACGAGGATTGTCTGGGGATCGGGGTCCAGGGC
>JAJYWM010000206.1 GCA_021791455.1 bacterium
CAAAACCACGCAGATGCGGGGCACGGTGGCCGAACTGAGGGCCGCGATCATCTTTGCCCCGTGCCTTATGATCCCGTCCCGCTCCACCGCGGACCCGATCATGAACCCCGGCACGTCGGCCAGAAATATCAGGGGTATCCCGAAGGCATCGCAGAGGCTGATGAAGCGCGCCGCCTTGTCGGATGAGTCCACGAACAGCACGCCACCCTGGTGAGCGGGCTGAGACGCCACGACCCCAACCGGCCGCCCCCCCAGACGAGCCAGAGAGCACACTATCTCCCGGGCGTAGAGCCGCTTGATCTCCAGAAACGACGAGGCATCGAAAAGTGCCTCGAGCACGTCATGCACGTCGTAGCCCCGCGCGGCCTCGGCAGGCAGCAGGTCGGCGATGTCGGCGGACGAGGCAGGGTGCCGGGGAGCCGTGGCGGGCGGCGTCTGACTCCAGTTCGCAGGAAAAAAGCCGAGATACGTGCGCAGAGCATCGATGGCGGAGCGCTCATCCGGACAGAGCATGTCGCCGCAGCCGGACACTGTGCAGTGCATCCGAGCGCCTCCCATCTCCTCCAGCGTCACGTGCTCGCCGACCACCTCCTGGGCCATCCGGGGCGAACCGAGATACATGGACGCGTTGCCCTCCACCATGAAGACGACATCGCAGAAGGCGGGGATGTAGGCGCCCCCGGCGGCGCTGGGGCCGAACAGGACGCACGGTTGGGGTACCTGGCCGCTGAGCCGGACCTGGTTGTGAAAGATCCGGCCCGCGTGTCGCCGGCCGGGAAACATCTCCAACTGCTCCGTGATCCGGGCCCCTGCGGAGTCGACCAGATAGCAAAGTGGGACCTGCAGGTGCTCGGCCCGCTCCTGGATCCGCAGGATCTTCTCAACCGTCCTCGGTCCCCAGGAGCCAGCCTTGACGGTGGGGTCGTTCGCCATGACCGCCACGCGCCGGCCGTGAACCAAGCCGAGCCCGGTCACGACTCCGTCCGCCCCCATCTCCTCCTCGCTCTCCGAATTGGCCAGCAGGCCATCTTCGACAAACGGCGTCTGAGGGTCGAACAGAAGGGCCAGGCGGTCTCTCACCGGCAACTTCCGCTGGCTGTCTAGCCGACTCCGGTAGCGCTCCGGTCCGCCCAGGTTGGCGGCTCTCACCCGCTGCTGCAGCTCGGCACGGCGATCGCGCTGCACCTCGCGGCTCCGCCCGGACGGTGACTTGGTCATGCAGTTTCCGAGTATAGGGACAGCCAAAGAGGCCTCCCAGCCCCGGAGGTTACACTGCGGTCGTGTCCTCAGCCGTGCCCTCAGGGGAGCTCCCAAAGGGCTATGTCCCGGTCTGCGGACTCGACGAGGTGGGTCGCGGGGCGCTGGCCGGGCCGCTGGTGGCAGCGGCAGTTGTGCTGCCGCCCCAGTTTGCTCACCCGCTCTTGCGCGACAGCAAGCGACTGACGGCCACCCAGCGCGAGCGGGTCGACTCGGTGATACGAGAGGTCGCCACAGTCTGCAGGGTGGTGGAGGTGGGGCCGAACGAGATCGACGGCAGGGGCATCGGCTGGGCCAACCGGTGGGCGTTCGAACAGCTGATGGAGCAGGTTGAGGCGGAGAGCTTCCTTGTCGACGGCAACCTCCGCCTTAACTCTGCCAGGCCGTACCGATCCGTCATCGGTGGCGATGCCCTGGTGCCCGCGATCTCAGCGGCATCAATCGTGGCCAAGGTTCACCGCGACAGCCTAATGCGCGACCTCGACTCGCGGGCCCCCGGCTACCTCTGGGCGGCGAACAAGGGGTATGGCAGCCCGGGGCACATGGCTGCACTGCGGCGGCTGGGCCCGAGCCCATACCACCGCCTGTCCTTCATCCACCTCGACGATGCGCTGCCGTTCTGAGGGGTCATGCGGGGCTGAGCCCCGGCTCAGCTTCCCCGCCTCTCCCACTCCGAAAAGCTAGGCGCCTCCGCCCCGATTGTGGTCGACTCGCCGTGTCCGGGATACACCAGGGTCGCCGGGTCAAGACCCATGAGCTGGGTCCTGATGCTGGCCAGGATGGCGGGAAAGTCGCCAAGCGGTGGCCGGGTGGCTCCCGGGCCACCCGGGAACAGGGTGTCCCCGGTGAAGACCATGCCAGGCCCGAGGAAGCAGACGCTCCCCGGTGTGTGTCCTGGGGTGTGCAGCACCCTGAGACGGCAGGTCCCGAACACGATCTCCTCTCCGTGCTCGAACCGGTGGCCGGGCGGCGGCGGCGGAAACATCTCCAGATCCGCCTCATGGGCTCCGACCCACGCCCCCGAGAACCGGTCCCGAACCGCGGCCAGCGCCTGCCAGTGGTCGGCGTGGCCGTGGGTCTCGAGTACGGCGACCAAGTTCAGGTCGCCAATCGCTTCGATGAGCCGATCCGCTTCATTTGCGGCGTCGATCAGAACTGCGGCCTTCGTTTGGAGGCAGGCCACCACGTACGCGGAGTTGTCATACGGGCCCACCCGACGCCGCCTGACCAGGACCTCTCCTTCGTAATCCCATTCGGGCTCCTGCACCAGATCTCCCACCTTCTCACCTCCTCTACCCAAAGTTGAGATCACTCATGGTCGGCTGGGCTCGAGTAAGTCCGGTGCCGGCCCGACGCCTATGGATGCCGGCAGGTTCGGCCGGATGCCCACTGACGCAACCACCATCATGATGGCTGCCGCCAATATGGGGATGAAGGGAGAGCGGTCTCCCCCGCCAAGGTCGATTGCCAGGCCACCCAGGAACGGCCCGCAGAAGGCGCAGATGTATCCGACCGTGAGCATCACAGCGGTGAGCGGCGCGACCCGGCCTGGGGGCGCCACCAAGGGCGCATAGGCCAGGAGCCCGGCGAAGTTCATGGCGACTCCCACTCCCATAAGAGCGGCGAACACAAGCGGCAGGCGGCCCCCCAGCTCCAGCCAGCCGAGGGCGCCCGCAACGGTGACCAGGCTGCTGGCCAGGTAGAAGCGCCGGTCGGTGGCGAAGCGACGCCGCACCAGGATCAGCCCCACATCCACCGGTATCATGACCGCGTTCAGCACCCCCAAGGTGATGCTGGAGAGCGCCCCGTGCGGCCCCCCGGGCACCGAGATCGGGATCCAAGTGTTGGCCGCGAAGAACACCAGGGACTGGCCGCCAAAGCAGAGGTATAGGGCCCACATCCTCGGCGACCTGAGGAGCGGCAGCAGCTCCCAGGGTTCACCGGATGCCAGCCCGACCGGCGCCCTGGGAACCAGTGTCACCCAAATCGCAAAACAGCTGGCTCCGCTCAGCCCCCATACCAACATCGTGGCCTGCCAGCTGCCCAGCGCGGAGTAGAGGACCGGTCGAGAGATGCTGGCGGCAACCATCTCGCCCGTCGTGATCCCCAGGGTCAGCGTGATCGAACCCTGCTGGACCCGACCGGAGAACCAGCGCTGAAAGAGGGCCGGGAGCCCGGGTTGGGTCATAGCGATTCCCACCCCCAGGAGGACGGTCCCCGCAAACAACCAGAAAGCGCCCCCGAGGGGCACTACACGCGCCAACTCTCCGACCGCAGCCAACCCCAGCCCCAAGGCGACCACCAGGTAGCTCCCGAACCGGCGGACCATGGCGGATGCCGGCAGGGCGCTGAGGCCGAAGCACAAGATGGGTACCCCGCTCAGCAGCCCAACCTGGGTGTAGCTGAGGTGAAGGTCAGCGCGGATCACAGAGAGTACAGGTGGCACCCCCAGCAGCGACGCACGCAGATTGAACCCTATCCAGAAGGTGATGAGGAAGAGCGCCGGACCTGGGCGCCGCCCGGCCCCAGTGCCCGGGTCCGGCCTCAAATTCCGGGCTCAGGCCATAGCGCCATCTGATGTCTGGCCATCAGGGGAAGCAGGGGAAGCAGCTCGGTGGAGATGACCTCCTCCCAGGTGTAGGTTCTCGCGGTGGCCCTTCCCTGCCGCCGGATCCTCGTCCTCAAGGATCCATCCCGGAGCAGCCGGATCACGCCGTCGCTCAGCTCCAGGGGGTCATCGGTCTGCACCACCAAGGAGTTGTGCAGGTGGCGGGCGTAGTCCTCCCCGGTCGCCCCCACCACGGCGACTCCTCCGGCCGCCATCGTCTCCAGGCCAACCAAACCGAAGGGCTCGAAACCAGAGTTGGCCAGCACCGCCAGAGACGAGGAGTAGAGCGAGGGGAGCAGCGCTTCCGGAAGAAAGCTCGCAAGCTCGATGAGGTCCGCATCAGGATGGGTCAGCAGCGCTCGCGCGAGGTCGGCGGCGCTGTCGACTCGGCTGGTCCAGCGCACCACATCCAGGTTTGCCGCGCGCGCTTCGGCGAGCAGCTCCTGGCCGTAGGGCTCGCCACCCCCCCGAGCGAGCAGGCGCACCGGGTGGCCCAGGGAGCGCAGGTGGATCAGCGCCGCAATCGCCTGTTGCCAGCGCTTGTCCCTATGGAATCGGCCAATCTTCAAGATTGTCTGCCTTTCCCCTCCGGCGCGGCGGAGCAGCCTCACCTCGGCGGAGTCAGGGCGGGCCAGCAGCGCGCTCGGTATGCCGTTGGGGATAACCATGGCGTCGACGCCGCGCCCCCGGACCAGCACCCGCATGTATCGGCTCACGGTGGTCACGGTGGCGGTGAAGTCCAGAGCCCTCCAGTCGATCGTCTCGAAGCCGAACTGGTTGTTGGCGTTCCAGATCAGGACACAGCGTTCGCGCAGTCCCAGCCGCCAGAGCAGGTCCGAGACCATCCGTGTCCACTGCGCCGTATGCCACTCCTCGAAGAGCAAGATGGGGGTGCGGCCCGCCCGCACCTGCGGTTCGGCCCACTCACTCACCAGCGCTTGAGGCAGAGTCGCTGTGAGGTGGTCCCTCTTGACCTCCTCCCCTTGGTAGATGCCCTTGGGGAAGAGGGCTGAGACCTCCTGGGCCAGCCGCACCAGGTCAACCCCATCACGGCGCTCATGCTCAGGCAGGGCCGGATCACCCACGAAGAAGAGGCTCACCGGATAACCCATCTGGGCCAGGCCCCGGGTCAGCTGCGACACCCGCACCCCCAGGCCACCGGCCTGGCTGTATTGATCCGGGCCCTCCATGGAGATCACGGCGAAGGCCAGAGGGAGCGCGTGATCCGGGTGCGCCCCAAGACCCTCCGACACCGCCATCAGGGGTCCCCGAGCCATGAGAGAGTCGACGCAGCCAACCAGGCTCCGCCCGGCCCCTCGCCCAGGCTTTGCAGGTGGGCCCGATAGCGCGACGGGCGCAGCAGCGGGAAGTCACTGCCAAAGCAGACGCGACCAGACCCGACCAGCGCGATCAGCGCGGGTAGCACCTCGGTCCCATAGAGGAACGGGATCGCCGCCGTGTCGAACCACAGACGCTTGCAGAGGGACCTCACCTCGGGCATGTGGCTGTAGAACGGAAGGCCCCCTCCAAGGTGGGCGAGGCAGAGGCGCAGGCGCGGCGCCTCGTCGAGGAGAGGAGGCAGGAAACCCCACATCTTGGCGGGGGTGGCTGTCCCCTTGCCTGCATAGGGGTGCCCCACCGGTTCGCTGGCATGGAGGAGCACCGGCCAATCCATCTCCTCGCAGGCCTTGAGAGTTGCCCGCAGACCGCCACCCCACACAGGCTCAAAGCCCTGGGCGTCGCAGTTCAGCTCCCCCAGGCCCCGGAGGCCAAGTGCCTGGCAGCGCGCCAGCTCCGCGACGGCTCCCTGGTCAGAAGGGTTCACCGTGGCCATGCCCCGCAGACGCCCACCGCCGCCCTTGACCTCGGAAGCGGTGTAGTCGTTGCTCTCGCGCAGCAGGCCAGGGTCCGCGAACGGCCATCCAAAGATCACCGCCTGTTCAATGCCGACCTCATCCATGGCAGCAAGCACGTCCCGGCCCGCGGCGAACCGGGGCGACTTGGTCGCATGGCAAACGGCAAACCAGGGGTCCTCCCAGGCCGGCGACCCCGGTTCCCTGAGCTCCGGCGGCAGCACGTGGCAATGTCCGTCAATCATGGTCGGTGTCGCTCCTGGGGGAATGGGAAGACCGCCCAGAGCCCTTCACCCGGGCCGGGAAATGAACTCGCCCCGAGAGGGTCATGGAGGCAAGATTACGCCCTGAGACGCCACCACGGGGAGATCCGGCGCCAGCCCTGCTCACTGCTCAGCTGCCTTCAAATGGGGAAATCAGGAACGCCAAAGGCTGGTGACCCGAAGTATGAGATAGCCGCCTCGCCTGACCAGCACCGGCAGGTGCTGCCTCTCGAACCAGCCCCTATTGAGCACCAGGTCGTTGTAGTCCCCGGGTTCGAACTCGATGTACTGGATTCGATAACGTCGCAGGAGAGCGTCGACTTGGCAGGAGGCTGCCGTCCCGCAGCCTGAGTAGATCGTGGCCACCGCGTCAAAGCGAGTCGTGAGGGGCTGGCCGTAGCTCCAAAGCCAGCCGTCGTAGGCCAGGACAACTCGCCGACCGGCCAGCGTCGTGACAGGATCGTTCGGTTGTCCCTCGGTGAGAAAGATCGCGTCCCTCGGGGTCCGTGCCCGGACCACCGCTGCCACCTGCTCGGCTGCCACGCTCGCAAAGGTGGCGCTGGCTCCGCTCGGTGCCTCCTGGGCCGCCGCACTCTGCCCCACGAAGGCGGCGTCCAAGCTGAGAATCCCCGAGAGCAACAGGGAGGCCACGGCGACCGCCGCGACCACCCGAGGCCACAGGGAGCGCCCAGATGTGAGCAGCCAGGCGACGGGAATCGAGACCCCGAGATACCAGTAGGAGAGGAGTTTGGTGTTGTCCCAGTTCCAGGGCTGGGTGATGACCACGTTGGCCAGCAGGAAGAGAAACCAGAATGGGGCCCAGAAGGAGATCAGGCGGAGCCGGTGGATGTCCCCGGACGCCCCACGTCGCCACAGGGCCAGCCCCACGAGCAGCAGTCCAGCGAGGATGAAGACGCCGGTGTTGGAGATCCAAAAGCCCGCAAACGAGGTGTAGAACGAGCCTTCAGTCAGCGTCTTGGTGACATACGCGATCATGGTCGGCAGCGATGCTCCCGCCAGATAGAGGCTGTCGCAGACGTCGCCGGCCCGAAACTGTCCGGCGGTACACGCAACCGCCGCGTGGGAGAGCCAGCCGAGGTCAATCTGAGGAAAGAGGTTGGTTCCGACCGGCCCCCCAAGCTGCCCCTTTGGGCCGGAGACCACGAACCAGAGCTGGGGCAAGCCGATCAGGAGCAGGGGCAGGCCGAAGGCCCCGAGCCCTGTCCAGAGCTTGCTTCTGGCAAGCCACCAGAGCCCGAGCAAACCAACAACGAGATATCCGAACGGATTGAAGAACGGGAGGCACGCACCCAACAGACCGGCCGAGATCAGCAGCCCGGGCCGCCGCACGACAGCGGACTCCCAGAGCAACGACGCGGTCAGGGCGACCAGCGCCATTCCATACGCGAAGTCGCGCTGGGGCATCCAGTAGACCAACAGCGGCTCGTACCACTGAAGATCAGGTAGGGCGGGCGCCGCCGGTCCCTCGCCGTCGTAGGAACGCGGCAGGTGAGTGAGCAGGGTCGGCAGGTGGGTGATGAAGCCGAGGACCGCGCTGGGAGTTGACGGGGTGAGCGTGGTGCAGGCGTTGGCCGCAGTCGCCGATCCCGCCACCTGACGACACCCGTCGGAGTACAGGCCCACGAACCCAAGGCCCCCGCCCAGGAGCAGCAGGGCGACGGCAACCGTCGCCGCCACCGGGCGGCGGGTGACCCTCAGCGCTAGATGCCATATCAACACGCTGGCGGCCCAGCCGATTAGGAATGACGCGATGTCGAGGCTTCCGTACAGATTCTGTCCTACGGCTTCCAGCATCGCCGGCTGAAAGTCGACCAGGAACGGGTAGCGCATGGCGGTGCCGGACTCCAGCGAGTCCGTGGGCGGCAGGTTGTGCCCCAAAAAGAAGCTCTGGGCATAGCTGGCGTGGACCGACCAGTCCGCCCATACATGGCCATTGGCCAGCAGCTGTCCCCCGGGGCCGGGGTAGAGTGCGCCCCGGAAGAGGAGCCAGAACGCGACGCCCAGGATGGCGGTCACCGCGGTGGCCCAACGGGTGTCGCGGCTCCACCTGCCCGGCCGACGCAGTTGATCCCCAAGCCACTCCCGATTGGCCCTGGCCGCCCATCTGCGCCACCCCAGCCCTCCCGCTGTGAGCGCAATCAGGGTCGGGCCGAGCAGGGCGGTCAGGCTTCCCACCCCGAGCCAGAGTGACAGGCCGAAGCTCAGCGCGGTCGAGCCCACCAGGCCAACCGCCAGACTCGCTGCGAGCCGCTCCAGGGGAAACCAGCGACGCGGGATCAGGTCCACCAGGCCGAATCCCGCCAGGGCCACGAGCACCCAGTAGGCGGTTATTCCAAGCAAGGTGGGTCCGCCGTCAGTACCAGCCCGGGATCCAGATGTGCTGGAAGAAGTCGGTGGACGGGATCGGCTGGCCGGTCCAAAGGGGGTAGAAGTAGGCGAAGCAGAGGATGACCGCCAGTACCACCGCTCCGGAGATGGGGGCGAGGCTGTGGGTTCCGAGTCGCAGCCTCGCCACCTGGATCACCGCCTGACGGTCGATCAATCTGGCGCAGACGTAGGCGAGAGCCAGGCACACGAATGGGAGGGCCTCTATATATTCATAGAAGAATAGGATCCGAGACGGCCAGGACCACAGAACGAGCCAGTCGAAGAGAAAGCCTCCGAGAATGAAGAGGGCGACCCGGTCCCGCCGTCTCATCACCAGGTACAGCAGGAAGGCGAGGGCGAACATTCCGAGCCAGAAGATGGCGGGGTTGCCCATGTCTGAGATCCAGGTGTAGTTGGAGACCGTCTGCCCGGCAACGGTGGTGACGCCGTTGCCGGTGTAGGTCGCGTAGAAGAGCACAGGATGAGCATCCAGGGGCCAGGAGTAGAAGGGCGAAGCAAAGGGGTGCGTCGCCTTCAGCGTCGCCTGGTAGCTCAGGCTGCCAAGGCTGTTCCACTCCACATCCGCCAGCGACTGGATGAGGTTGAAGCCGGTGGGGAGCCAGAAGTCCACCGACGCCAGGTGATACTCCTGGAGCGGCATCGCCACCGGGAGGTCGCAGACCGACGCCTTGGCGACGAATCCGGTACAGGTCGCCGTGGGTCCCTGGGTGTTGGCGAAGTTGACGTAGAGGCTGTGGGAGATGGTCCAGTAGCGAAAGAACGACAAGTAAAAGATGAATAGGATGATCGCGCCCGCCAGCAGGTAGTGCCATGTCCACGCCAGCCCCGCCACCATGGTCCGGCGCGCCGCCTCCAGGGGGTCATCGGGGGCGGGAGGCACGAGCCACCGCGACGAGCCCCCTGTTCCCAGGCGGACCCTGAGGTGGGGTCTAATGAAGCGCCCAAGCAGGAGCACCACCATGAGCAGGACGGCCGGGATCATGTCCGCCTTGCAAGCGAGCCCCAGCCCCGAGGCGACCGCGGTCAGGTAGAGCGTGGCGCGCCACTGGTTTTTGGTGCGAGCGTGCCAGTGGAGCAAGAACATCCAGTAGGCGAGCATCACGAAGAAGACGGCGATCACATCGATCACTCCGGTCCTGGACTCGACCAGTTCCAAGCCATCCAGGCTGAAGAACAGTGCTGCCAGGGTTGGGAAGATCCGGTTGCGCCGCCACAGCCTGCGGGCGATGAAATAGAGGACGCCGATGACCAGGCTCCCCAGGATGGCCGACATGATCCTCCAGCCCCAGGTGTTGAAACCGAGCCAGCTGATGCCGCCGGCGATGATCAGCTTGGTGAGCGGTGGCTCCGGATCAAAAAAGTCAATTCCCTTGAGGTCCTTGAGCGCGTCGACCGGGAAGTAGACCTCGTCGAACACGTACCCGCAGGTGTACTTCTCCTGGTTTTGGGGGCCGACCGGAGCATCGGTGCAACCCGCCTTGTTGTAGGGATAGCCGAGCCCCCAAGCTCCGATCCCGAAGATGTCGTGGGTCGGCGACCGGTGGACCCCGGCAGGCGCCGCCACCGTGCTGACAGGGCTCAGGTTTCCCTGTAGAAAGTCGAAGTAGATGGGACTCGCGAGTCTGACCCCGAGGGCGGCCGCGATCAGAACTCCGGCGATCACACAGTCCTTCCCGTCTATGCCTGTGATCCCCCGGTGTTGGCGGAGGAGCAACGAGACCCCCCAGACCGACCCCGCCATGACCATCGCCACCAAGGGATTCATCGGCCAGCCCAGGACCACGCTGGCCAAGCTGAACACCAGGGCGGCTGCGAGCGCCCACGGACCCTCGGTGCGAACCTTCTGTCTCAGCTCCCCGTTCATTTCCGCCGAGCGGCACGGGCCGCGGGGGCGGGGGGCCTCTTCTTGATCCGGAGCTGCAAGCCGCGGTCGAGCGCGGCTGCATTCTGCACCACCAGAATCAAGTCCTGTTCCAGCACCGTCCGTCGTCCCAACAGACGACCGATCTGGAGTAGCTCGGCCGGATCCAGGTCGACCCTCACGATGCAGGCCGACATCCCGGCGAAGCGGCTCAGGCTACCGGTGAGGAGCTCCCTGCGAGTGGGTGCGTCGAAGAACTGGCGGAGGGTCTGGCAACGGCTCTGGCGCAGAAGGGTGTAGGGGATTGCCGCGCTCTTGAACGACGAACGCAGGAGGAGGCCGTCCGGGCCGAGTTCCACATAGTGCGTGCGCTGTCGCAGATAGATGGCCGCGGCCATCAGCAGCAGAACAGCCGACACCACGAGGTAGCTGGGATCGAACTGATGGTGGCCGTAGACGGTGATGCCCTCGACCACCAGGAAGACCACCGCCATATAGATGACAATCAGCCGAGTGCGGCGCCACAGCTCGACGGAGCTGGCCACCCGGTGCCGGGTCCCCTGCTCGCTGGGTGGCGGAAGAGCGGGTGCAGTCACAACGTCCCTCCGGCCCCGAACTTGGCTCCTGCCAGGTGGTCAATGGATGGCGGCTCCGTCCCCTCACCGAAGCGGTGGAGCACGGCAGAAGAAGGCAACGGCGGACGCATCGGAACTGCGGCTGGCGAGAGCATCGCCCAATTATGGCCGGGCGGCGGTCTCCAGGCGGTGCACCGAACATTCGCTGGTGGTCGCCACGGTCAGGGTGCGCCAGCGACCGCTCTGGGCGTCGAAGTCGGTGAGCCGACTGGTTGCCCCACCCCCTCCGCCCAGCACAAGGACTACCTCCTGGGCCTGTAGGGCCCCGATGACCCCCACCAGCGGTCCGATCACACCACTTGAGCGACAGCTTCGCTCCATCTCCTCGCTCGGCCCTCCAAACAGACACCTGAAGCAACCCCCGCCAGGTAGCACAGTGGTCACCTGCCCTGTCCAGCCGATGGCGCCCCCGACCACCAGGGGAATCCCCAGGGCCACCGCCCAGTCATTGACAGCGAACTTAAGGCCAGGGCTGTCGGAGCACTCCACAATCACCGATGCGTCCCCGAGGATCTCATCGAATGAGGCATCCCCCAGGGCCCGCTGGAAAGCTCTGACCCTGACTGTGGGATTGAGGGCCACCAGAGCCTCGGCCAGCGCCACAACCTTCGGTCTGCCCACATCGGCGGTTCGGTACGCGACCTGCCGGTGCAGGTTGTCGAGGGCCACGAGGTCCGGGTCTACCAGATCGATGCGGCCCACGCCAGCCCCCGCCAGGTAAAGGCCGGCGGGGCCGCCAAGACCTCCGCAGCCGATGATGACGACCCTGGATTCTCCCAGCCGCAGCTGTTGCCTCTCGGAGAATCCGGGTACCAGCAGCTGACGGCTGTAGCGCTCCACCTCGGCGTCGGACAAGGTGCTAGGAGCGCTGGCGGCCGATGGCTCCCTCACCATGAGACCACCCGGTCGGCCGCCACCATGAGCTCGATGAGCTCTGGATATCCGACGCCCGGCCACCTGGCGCCTACCCCACGGCGGAGAGCGTCCCGCTCCACAGCCAAAATGGTGGCCTTGGTGGGCCCCATTAGGGCGCCGACAGAGGCCGGCGTCTCCATGACGGCGTCGTGAGCCAGCACGATCACGGGGTTCTCACCCAGGGACGCGACGTTCCAGGCCCGCTCGTCACTCAATCTGGTGATCAGATGGAGGACCCCGCCGCTCTCAGATGACAATGCAGGACCTCGCCTCAAGACAGGCCCGGTGGATCTCCCAGCGGGCGATCTGGGACACGCCGGGATGCAGGCCACTGTCCTCAAGCCCCATTGCCACCAGCGACTCCTGCTCCACCAACACCGGCACCTCCTCGTCGTCGACCAAGGCCGCCAACTCGCGGGCAACCTGAGTCGCCCTGCCTCCGGGAGCAGCTCCCGGCACCGCCAGAGCCGCTGCCGGCCCAACCAGGGCCAACACCACAGACGGGCAGCCCAGCGGCAGGGCCAGGGCGACCCTCAAGGCCAGCGCCGCCCGGTCGTCAGCAAGTGCTCCTCTCGCCAGCACCATGACGGTACCCTCCGTGGACCTCATCCGAAGCTGAGTATCCTGTCGGCTCCGCGCGCGAGCCTGGCGAAGTCGGCCAGACTTCCTCGGGTCACACCCGGCGTCTCGGCCGCCACCACCTGACGCCACCTGAGGTCCGCATCGCAGAGCGTGACCGCGAACCGACCCGCCAGGCTGCCGGCGTGGGCCACGCCGTCCCCAGCCAAGAACACCGTGACCTGGTGCCCCAGCTGCTGAGCCGCCGCCGCCAGTTCGGTCACCGTATCCGCCGCATCCGTTCTTGGGCCGGCGGTCAACAGGAATAGAAACGTCAAGTTGGCAACCTCCGCAAGCCGGTAATGATGCCCGCCCCCTATTCTCAGAGCGTAATCCATCTCGTTGGAACGCCCGGGGCGAAGGGCACCGATTTGGGGCTCAAACCAACGGACCGACCGGCTGTGGCGGTAATCTGCGATTCGCCCGTCGGGGCCGGGGTGGCGTAATGGTAGCCGCAGCGGTCTTAAAAACCGCAGCTCGCAAGAGCGTATGGGTTCGACTCCCATCCCCGGTACCCTCAGTTTGATCTCAATTAGAGCCCTGATGCCGAGCGGATTGGACGCCACCCAGATGCCCTTGACGGCAACCCCCCGCGATTCACCTTGGCCTCCACTAGCTCGCCTCCAATCTGGTGTAGCGGCCTCGTAGGGAGTGGTGCTTTCGGCAGGTTGGTGGTTGAGCAGCGCCGACAAGACCCTGGGCTCAGTCCGACAGACTACAGGACCAGACTGGCCCACCCTTCGGCGTCAGAGGGTCCGGATGGCCTGATCAGCAGGCGGGCGGAGCGTCCCGGGCCTAACGAGCCGACTCGCTCCACACGGTTGGGGGAAGCCTCCCCGCCCAGAGGCGCAGAGCACCCAGGCCGGTCCCCCACCCGATCGGCGAACCTACCACAAGTCCCAAGATCCACAGTCGTGCCCCGAAGACAAACTTGTCCAACAAAATCGCGGCCGCACACATCGCCAAGGGCATGATGAGGCCAATGGAGACCATGAAGGGCAGTGTCGGTACCTTGCGCGCGTTCGGATCGCTCATTGGCCGATTACCGCGATCCCTTCGTCGCCGTGATCCCCACTTTGGCACCTGGCCGGCGACTTGCCGACGCCCGGAGCGCGCGACCCCATTCGGTCATGCGGCCATGATGCCGAGATGGGCCAAAGAGCGCAAGCGACCGGGGCGGGCCGTGACCTAGGTTGGCTAGCTGTCCGCCGCTGACCGACCGCACGCCGTGCGCGCCATCACAAGGCGAGGCAGAGCCCACGCCACAAACGCTCGCAGCGGTATCGGTGCCTAAGGTTGCGTCCGGCCCCGTACCACGACCTCGGTCATCCGCTACGCTGGCCGCGAGCTCTACGGTGCTGGGAGGTGGCGCAGATTCTGCAAGCAGGCGCGGCAGTCGCCGATATCACCCCCGAGGTGGGCTACCCTCTGGAGGGCTATCACCGCGAAGGGGTCTCCGTTGGAGTCCTAGACCGCTTGGAGGTGGCTGCCCTGGTCCTTGACGATGGCCTCCGACGGGGTGTTCTTGTGACCGTCGACAACGTCGGACTTTCGGTGCCTCAGACTGCGGCCGTGCGTAGGGCCGTAGCCACTGCCTGTGGCTCCGGCCTGAGAGGCGCGATGGTGTGCTACTCCCACACCCACTCAGGACCTCGGGCCGATCAACCGTATCTGGATCTTCTCTGTGACAGGGCTGGCGCAGCT
>JAJYWM010000435.1:0-11244 GCA_021791455.1 bacterium
CTGGGGTCAAGGCAGCACTTGGCTGCTGGCTAATCCGGCGATGTACTGCCTGGTAGGCGATGCGTCAGTCGGGTCAGGCCCGTCACTCCAGCGGAGCCGCACCCTTTCGATTTCGGGTCCAGCACTACTTCCGCGCGGCGACGGCGTTGATCCGCTCCGCGGGACTCGAAGTCCTCCGGCCGCCAGCCGGAAGTGAGTTCCTGATAGGCGACGTGCCCGTCATTACGACCGACGCGACCGGCCATGCCCGTGGAGTCGCGGCCGGAGTCCCTATAGGGAGCGCCGCCTTGGTCGCAATGCCACTCGGCCCGAGACTGCTGGCGGCCCTCGGCCCGAAAGACCTCTACGCGGAGCTCGGTGCGAACTACGTCGAGCGTCTGAACACCTGGCAGATCGAGGCAGCCAAGTGGGCGGTCTACTTCCGGCCCGGTTCGCCATGTGAGTCCCTCGCGGCCCAAGTCCGGCCCCCTACTGGCTACCAACCACCCACCTGAGCGCGCGTCTCCTAGCAAAGTAGCGGCCGCGGGGCGAGAGGGCTACGTTGCCTCATACCCCGACAGCGGTATTCGGCTGAGCTTTATCGCTGCATGGCGCTGAACAGCGGCAGCGTGGTGTCGTCCACCACCTCTAGCGGAGGCCAGTCGAGCTCCCTGGCGCTCGGCCAGAGCAGCTGCATGTGCGGACCCTCCGCGACGGAGTAGCTGGCTGGATACGTCGGGTTGCTACGGAAGAGCCCGAGTCGGATGAAGACCTGTCCGAACACGAACGTCATCGTGACGGCGCTCGGCTCGGGTGACGGCGCGCTGTCATCGAGGTCATAGAGAAACAACGTGTTGCGGCGGATGATCGCCGGCCCTGCCGTCCCAATGTACCGACCCAGCCAGATCCGGCTCTCAGGCAGAGGAGCTCGATCGTCAGCGAATCGCTTCCTGTCGGTAGCGGAGACCGTCGTGCCCTGTCGATGCGTGTAGACGAACTCGTACACGAGGGCCGTCTTCGTTGCCCAGCTGGCCAGGATTACGCTGTCGCTTTGGGAAAGCCGTCTGGGTTCACCCAAGATCAGCGGTTGCAGGATGGGGCGCACGCTTTGCTCAAGACCGGACATCCAACCGTTATTGCAGCTGGCGCAAGCCACGAACGGCTTGTGGACACTGGCTCCTCCAACGACCCGAGTGTCCTTGCTGTACTGACGATCACCACCAAACTGGATCACATCTAGCTCCCACCGGTGTTGCGGTGGCCACTGCCGGTTGAGTATGCGACTGAGCCATCGAGGAGTGGCGTCCTCCTTCGTCAGCTTGCCCTCAGCCTGGCAGAAGATGCACCGTCCCTGCCGACGGCCCGGCTTGCTCACGGTGCAAACGATAGGGCGGTCAGCTCACCACAAAACGAAAACGCCGCGTGTCCTCGTATGAGTCCGCTGGTCCGCCGGAACGACGGCTCCGAGTGTGGCGTGTCCAATCGAGAACGCGACAGATCGCTCTTTCGCTGGAGATGCCCTACGCGCCTCCCGACCGGCGTTACGTCACGTAGCGGCCTACGCGAGCAGCACGCGTTCGGGGATAGCCCGGCCGGCGGCTGAAAGGGGTGGTGTTCGTCCGACTGGAAGAAGCTCCTTATCCCGTCCGAGCCTGGCGTCACCGTCGTCCATGTGCTGGAGCGACGTAAGAGCCGGTAGAAACGATTCGATGGCTGTCGACATCGTCTTTGAAACCCATGGCACGACCGAGGACAACGAGGCTGGGATCGCGACGGGATGGCTGCGTGGCCGGCTCTCGGCTGCGGGACGCGAGAATGCCTCCTCCCTGGGAGGCCGTCGCCGAGACGACCAGATCGCGGCCGTCTTCACGAGCGATCTACCTCGGGCGGTAGAGACGGCCGAGATCGCCTTTGCAGGCTCATCAGTCCCGATCCTCCACGACTGGAGGTTGAGGGAGTGCGACTTCGGGCTGCTGAACGGTGCCCCTGTCGCCGAGGTGCACGGCATGCGGTTGGATCACCTGGACAATCCCTATCCCGGTGGCGAGAGCTGGACGCAGGCGACCGATCGCGTCGCCGGGTTTTGCGCCGACCTGCGTCCTCGCTGGGACGGTCAGCGCGTGCTCGTGATCGGACACTTGGCGACCCGCTGGGGCCTTGAGCGTGCTCTAGAAGGGCGGAGCCTCGCCGAGCTCCTATCCGAGGAGTTCAGCTGGCAGGAAGGCTGGACGTTCCAGCTCGAGGGTTAGGCCTCACGCCACGACTGAGTGAGCGCTGACGGTGTAGTTCCAGTCACCGTGCCACTCGTGCCGGGTGAGCGGCACGGCGGCCAGTTCGGCGTCGCTGATCTTGACGCCGGTCGGAGACCAGTCCGGGTCGTCTGCGGCCTGGATCGTGAGCCCGGTCGTAGTTGTCGTCGCCGAGATCAGTTCGATGATGGTCCGCAAGCTCGTGAGTGGCCGACCACGCCAGTTCATGGTGCTTCAACGTATCGCAGCGATGGTACCGGGCACCGGGTACCCGATTCTCGGTCGCTCCGGCGCCACCGGTGTCGACCGCCCTCTGGGGCATGATCCGGGCGCGCACTGTTTCGGTGGTTGGGGGCTCCTCCGCTCGGGATGATCGCGGTGACGGCTCCAGATCGGATGTTCGGTGGGGCTTGCAATAGTGAGCAACAGAGTCGCCTCGGATGCGAAGACCTGGCGCCGAGCCGGCGATCGGAGCGACCCTCTACCGCTAGGGCGGCTCGACTTTTGGGGATACTGTCTGGGTGCTCGTCAGGCCACCGCCGGGAGGTGTAGAGCGCAATGACTTGTCAGCTCGTCGCGCTCTGCTTCGATGCGAACGATCCGCTCCGGCTTGCGCGGTTCTGGGCCGGCGTCCTGGGTTGGGAGATGGTCGACGAGTCGCCAGACGGCGTTGCCCTCTTGCCGAACGATGACACCGGGTTCCGCATCGAGTTCTTCCCCACCCAAGAGCAGAAGTCGGGCCCGAACCAGATGCACCTCGATCTGACGAGCAACACCCTCGAGGACCAGCGGCAGACGGTTGATCGGGCGCTGGAGCTCGGCGCCCGTCACATCGACGTTGGCCAACGTCCCGAAGAGGGTCACGTGGTGCTCGCAGACCCCGAAGGCAACGAGTTCTGTGTCATCGAGCCAGACAACAAGTTCCTGGCTGACTGCGGCTTCATCGGGGCACTGGCTTGTGAGGGGTCACAGGAGGTCGGGTACTTCTGGCACGAGGCACTCGGCTGGCCGTTGGTCTGGGATCAAGACCAAGAGACCGCCATTCGCTCGCCCCATGGTGGCCCGAAGATCACCTGGGGAGGACCACCCCTCATGCCCAAGACCGGCAAGTACCGGCTGCACTTCGACGTCGCCCCACCACTCGGAGGTGACCAGCAGGCAGAGGTCGATCGTCTCGTCTCCCTCGGGGCGACTCGCGTCGACATCGGCCAGGGCGAGGTGAGCTGGGCGGTCATGGCCGATCCCGATGGTCACGAGTTCTGTGTGTTGACGCCGCGATAGTGCCTCAGACGCTGCGTCAGAGTGAAAGTGCGGCCGCGTCCGGTTTCGTCGTTCCTTGTCGCGAATGTCCACCACCCGGCGGTTGGGGACGCGGCGGGTCGACCCGCGATCGGGATTATGGGACGCGGGTTAGGGGCGAGGATCAGCCGGTCCCGGTCTTTGGGCGGCCTACACGGCCCCAACCAAGTTGGTCGCCCGGGCAAGTCACCGAGGGGTCCCACCATGAGGGTTGTTGACGTAGACGAAGCCCACCCTTGAGTCTGCCTCGGTGAATGTGGCTACTCCGCCAGCACCGGGGGTGCCCGAAGGCCGTCGGGGGCGACCGTCATCGGCCCCCTTCGAAGGCACCATCATGGAGCGGCTGCCGCTTGTTGCAGTTCCGTCGGTCGCACGTCGCGGCCCGACTGGTAGGGCTCGGCAGAGGTTGCCAACCACCGGGGTAGGCGATGATCTGGGCTGGTGGCCTCGTAGCGGCCCGAGGCGTGCGTGGCCAGGATGCCTGGGTCGACAGCGGTCGGCTCATGGTGGGCGGTGGGATCGACAATCACCTCGCCCAACACGCAGGGCTGGTTTGCCTCCCGCAGCCGGCGGTCGATCGCCTCGACGACCCAAAGATTCCGCGGCCAGTTGCTGAGCCGGTATTCACGAGCGAGGCCCGGATCGAATCCGGCTCTCAGAACTAGGGCCTGTTTATACACCGAACTTCGCTGTCCATAGGCCTGGAAGGTGAGGTGGTCACCGGCATGGGCTTGGGCGAGAAGGTCATCGCCTCCAACAGTTCTCAAGTGGCGGGTGAACCACCATCGTCCTACCGCCTCAGCGCGCTCGGCGGTCATGTAGATCTTGGGCGGCAGAGGAAGAAGTGCGCTGTGCCAGGGCCGATGCGCTTCGTTCGGCTCGTCAAAGGGATCGTCGATCGCGATATAGGGCCCGGCGGCGTCATCGTGTCGGTAAAGAGTCAGGCGAGAGTGCCCAGGCGACGGTTTCCTGGCGTAGGCAACACAGATCCAGGCGTGTTCCTCTGAGATGATGATCGGCGGCAAGTTGCAGTTGATGTAGCGACAAGCAATGGCATAGAGGGATAGGAAGCCGGCGCCTGCGCTTTCGGTTCTGCTGGCAGGCAAACGGACTAACCCAGGAGAGAGACCCAGCGCGGTCATACCGGCCAGCATCTGGTGGATAGACAACCCGTCGGAGGGAACCTGGCGATTGACAATGACACCCCCCAGGGCGGCGTCATGGACCTCGAAGGGACTCCGGCGCGGCAGGCCTTGCCGAAGATGCTCGTGCTGGAGGACCATCCACATGGCTGCGTGCGCGCAACGCAGGTACTCACCGTCCTGGCTCACGAAGGGAACGGACGTGATCTTGAACGGCCAACCGAGGAGGTCGACCTCCTCGGTTGAATAGCACCCGACGGCGGCGTCCAGCTCGGGGGGAGGAGCGATCATCGTCCGGCCAACTGGTGCCCACGGGATGGGTCTCATGATTGAGTAGCCCCGGTACGCCCCCTGGAGCCCGGACAGGTCGCCCAGATCTGCGGGCAGGGGCTTGGTGAAGAAATGCAGACGATGGCATACCGACGGGTACCGCCTGAAGGTCGTGGAGTAGAACCGGGAGTACTCGGCGCGCCAGTCGAGGTCGATGTACCGGTGCTCGATTAGCACGGAGCGAACTTTGTGTTGCTCGGCGATCTCGAAGATCCGGAACAGTTGCGGGCTGGGCCGCCCCTCGGTGTAAAAGTCTGCTAGCGCCTGCCAGTCAGCGGCGGCGCTGATCTGACGAGTCGAGGCCGGTTCGTCGTCAGGGGACCACTCGAACAGCGAGGGCAAGGTGGGTGGGGGTCAGCGCAGGCGGATGGCGGCCGTGTCTCGTTCGGCCCGCCGCTCTGCGTCTCGGATCTGGCCCAGCCATCGCCCCAGCAGGGCGTCAGGATCATCATCCTCCACCTCCGGGGTACCGGGCGGTGGCTGGTTCGGTTCATTGCTCACGGGGGCGGACGATACGGGGCCGGTGTGACCTTCCTCGTCCGATGCCGGCTTGTCGGTCACCCACCATCCTCCCTCTGTCATCGCCGACAGTAGGTCTCCAGGCTCCGAGCACGCTCGGTACCCGTCCTGGCCCTCAACGGCGCGTTCGCCGTGGGCGATGTTAGGAACACCGGGCCATGCCGGGCGCGGATAGCTACCGGTTGTGTCAACACCAGTTGTCATCGTAACCGACCGGTTGCTCAGCTGCTTTTGCGCTGTCGGAGGAAGGCGACAAAGTCCACGAGCGCCTTGCGGTCCTCGTCGTCGAGGTCCTCGAGAGCCTGGAGGGGAAGGCCGGCGATGGCCTTGGGGGTGACACTGAGGGTCTCAGCCGGGACACGATGTCCGGCCCGCTCCAGAAGATCGGGCCACGCCACGCCGTAGACGGCGGCCAGCTCCCACAGGATGCCCGCCGAGACTCGGAGGATGGCGCCGTGCTCGATTTGGCTGAGGTAACCGTTCTTCACCAGACCGTTGGTGCGGGTCTCGACATCGCGCAGGGTCAGTCCGGACGCCGTCCTTAGTGCTTTGAGGTAGGCACCGAAGTCCTTCTGCTGCATCGCCGGCATGTAGACAAGCTACCTCGCGCTAAGTCAACTGCGCAAGACTTGTTTTCCTTAGCGAGAGATGCTAAGCTGACTGAGCACCGCCCAGCATGGCGGGCAACCCAAGGAGGAGACCTTGCCCCCCGAGACCACCACTCATGAGATCCACTTCAGCGTCGACGGCGAAGACGTCTCGACCCCCTACAAGACCCTGACCGCCGACCAGGTCCTCCGTCTGGCCGGGGACAATCCGGCCGAGCGCTACCTGGTCCTGGTCGAGGGGCGTCACCAGACGTCCTACAAGGACCGGGGCGGCACCGAGATCGAGCTGCACGACAAGATGACCTTCGTCACCGCCTCGCTGGGACCCACGCCCACCTCATGATCACCGGCGTAGGGGCCCCCGAGTTCGCCCGGCAGCTCCACGAGCTGGGCTTCAGCGTCGGCCAGCAGTCGGACTTCTTGGTCTTTGCCTTCACGGTCCCATTGGGATCCCGGGTGGGCGAGGTCGTTCGGCTGGGCTTACAGATCCCGGCTGACTTCCCTGCCACGCCGCCGACGGGGCCACATGTATGTCCGCGGATCAACCATCCCTCCGGTGCCGTCCATGCCTCGCCGCTGGGTTCGGACTGGGCCTACTGGAGCCGGCCCTTCCCGAACTGGCCGAGAACGGACCGCACGGCCAGCTCCTACCTGGCTCACGTCCGAGCACTGTTCGCCCAATTATGAGTGCCTGGAGGGGATTGGAAGCGCCAAGACTGTCGGTGGCGATGCCCGAAGCCGTCCGCGCGGAACTTGAGTCACAGGTGACTCGGGACGATGGCCAAGAAGATCTCACCTTCTTTCTCTGGAAGCCCAGTATCGGTCGGTCCCGAGCTACAGCGCTGGTGACGGCCGCCGTCCTGCCCCAGCCAAGTGAGCGCCACGTTCATGGCAACGTCTCGTTCGAGGATGACTACTTCCTTCGGGCCGCAGCGGCCGCATCGGAGAGCGGATCCGGCATCGGTCTGATCCATAGCCATCCCGGCGGCGTCGGCTGGCAGTCAATGAGCAAGGACGACTACGCCGCCGAGTCAGGACACTCCGCTCAGGCCGAGGTACTGACTGGTCTACCGATGCTGGGGATGACCTATGCCGGCGGCGATGGGCACGTCAGTGCCCGGTTTTGGCAGCGCCGGGGCGCGAGGACCTACGAGCCGCAGGACTGCGAGTCGGTCCGGGCGATCGGAGCAAAGTTGGGTGTCAGCTTCAACCCAAAGTCTCGCCCCGCGCCCGCCACGGAGCCGACGCAGTCCAGGACGGTGTCGGCGTGGGGCGAATCCGTTCAGGCTGATCTCGTGCGTCTCCGAGTCGGGGTGATCGGTGCGGGAAGCGTCGGGGCCTTGGTGGCTGAGGGCCTGGCCCGTATCGGGATCAGGGACCTCATGATCATGGACTTCGACACGGTTGAGCTACACAACCTTGATCGTCTCATTCACGCCACCCGTCGGGACGTGGAGGACCACCGCTCGAAGGTGGAAGTACTCGCTGTGGCCCTTGAGTCGGCTCGATCGGCATCGTCGTTCGAGGTCTCCGCCCATGAACTGAGCGTGGTGGAGCCGCAGGGCTTCGAGTTGGCCCTCGACCAAGATGTGCTCTTCTGCTGTGTCGATCGGCCATGGCCACGAGCTGTTCTCAACCTGGTCGCGTATGCCCACCTGATTCCGGTCATCGACGGGGGCGTGGCCATCGACGTTGCCAATGGGAGAATGAAGGGCGCCGAGTGGCGGGCGCATGTCGCTGCTCCCGGTCGACGCTGCCTGGAGTGCTTGGGGCAGTACGACCCCGCCGATGTCGGCACTGAGCGTCTTGGTTACCTGGAGGAGCCCTCCTACATCCAGAACCTCCCTGCCGATGCTCGGCGCAATTTCGCCGGCGAGAATGTCTTCAACTTGTCGATGGCAGCGGCCGCCGCGGAGCTGAACCAGTTCATCTCGATGATCGTTGCCCCATCGGGAATCGCCGATGTGGGAGCCCAGCTCTTTCATTTCACAACCGGCACCGTCGACCTCGAAGCTGCTGGATGCGAGGATGGCTGTCTCTATTCAACTCGACTGCTGGCCCAGGGAGAGGCGACCGGCCTGGAAGTCACCGGACCGCATCCTCTTGCTGCCCGGCACCGGGCACAGCGCGATCGCGCTGTCTTGCCTCCGGAAAGCCATCGGCAGTCGCGCTTGCGGTGGCTGTTCAGGCGTGCATTTGGTTGAGCTCAGCAGCTGGATACGGCCTCAGCTATGCCAATCGGCCTTCCATCGCAACGTTGGCTTACCTATGTCCATCAGGATGGCGCTTCCAGTGCGGACCCTGGGCCCGTACCCGGCGGTAGGGGCGCCAAACAGAAGGAAGGGAGCTTGGTGTTATGGGACGGTCGGGTCCCAGAACTTCGTGAACGCCGAGAATCCTGAGAAGCGCGGACTACGCTGCAGCGCGCGCTGAACGAGCAGGCCGTCGGGACCTTGGTGGGCGAACACGTCCCGGTAGACCTCGATGGCTCCCATCCCGACTTGAGTCCGCGCCGACTCCGCCAGATCGGCCCTTCGCTGCGCACCGACCCCGGCCACCGGGGGATACTAGGAGGTGGCCTCCGACGGGGCATCTTCCCGGTCACCGCCCCCTTCTACGGAGCGCACTGAGGACTATCCGGGCGACGCCAAGCCGGCCGGGCCGTCGACCTCACAACCCCACGCCTTGACGCCTTTGTTACGTAGAGATCGTCCCCCGGGGCGGCGCACGGGGCGTCCTCAACGCTGAACATTGTGCACTGCAGACCGCTTAGGGTACGGCCCATCCGCCGGCGGACCACACCGGAGAAGCCATACCGGATGGCTTCACTCGACGCAGAGAATCCAGCCTTCCTCTTGGCGGACGACATCCACCTCGGCAGGTGCCAGCTTGCGCACCGAGGCTGGGTTGAACCATTGCGCCATCCCGCCCGTGGCTTGCTGGCGGAAGCAGGCTCGCACGGCCCAGGAGACCTGCTGTTCGTCGCGCTCACCGGCCCCGTCGACATACGTGGGTACAAACGCCGTGGGCCAGATCTCGACAAGGAGGATCATCGACTCCGGACGGCCGACCAAGGGGTCGTCAACAAAACCGGTCCCCTGTGGCCACACCGCCAGCTGTGTGGCGTACCGCCGTCGCAGCCGCTCGAGGTAGGGCAGCCCGGTGAGGACCTGCGAGCCGACGGAAACGCCACCGTAGAGCTGCCACACGCTCTTTATGGTCTTTCCGCACTGGCTCGACGCCGCCAACTCGGTCACTCGGAAAGCGGCGAATGGGTTGTCCGACAGCCCTTGCGGCGGCTCCTTGCGGCGAGGCGACAATGCCGGGAGTGGCTGGGGCACACCCCAGAAGAGGGCCGCCCGGTGCCTCGCGTTCAAGGTCTCCGCCACCTGAAACCGGTTGTTGACATTGGTGTTCGTATCGGTGACGACCTGTTCGAGGTAGGCCCAGAGGTTCTCCCACGGGCCTCGTGGGCCCGGAAAGGTCGGTGCGAAGCCGGCGGGGTAGCCGAACCCGAAGTCATACCCCACCAGCACGCGGGTGCCATCACGCAGCGCTTCGTCAAGAAGAGCCGTGACTGCTGCGTGCGCGGCGGGTCGGGTGGGGTGGTTGGTGGCCTGGACGGTACCTGCTCGGTCGCCGACGGCCACCCAGATGCTGTCCTTGCCGCGCTTGGGACCGTTGTTGGCGCTCCAGTCCACCATCACCACTCGGTCGAACGCAGTTGCTCGCCCGCTCACAATCGGCCTGAGTCGCTCGCTGTGCCCAGCATGCTGCCCCCTCGTCGCACGTATGGCTGATCAGAATGGGAGCTTATCGACCAGTTCCACGAGGCAACGAATCTCTGTGGCCTCCTGCCCGTCCAGCCCCACCAGTAACATCCCAGCCCCGTTGAGGCTGGTCCCCGCGAGCTCGCCCCAAGACAACTCGATCGTGCTCACCGGCACAGTGAGCTTGCTCAGCCGAATTGCCAGGTCGACGATGGCTTGGGGGTCATACCTCGGTCCGTATGGGTACCAGGCCGCCACCGTGGCGTGGTGACGTGCCGCGGCGTAGACGAAGTCGCGTGCGGGTTCACCGCGCTTGCCCCGGGCTGTCAGATCGAAGGGGTCGACCAAGACCAACGTGGTTCGCCCCGAATCACTGAGGATCTCTTCCCACTTTTCAGGGATGCCGACGAGGTCATCGAGGACTGCGTCGCGGCCGAAGAGTGCCGTGAGCTCGCCGCGGTCAGTGCCCGACGTATCGGCACAGATCCATCGGGCTGTGGGTCCCAAGAGCAGCCATGCGAATCCGGCCGATCCAGGGTACACGGGGTCCACGGCCACCGATCCGTTCTGCCAGAACGTGCCCTCTGGGTGAGACGCGGTGAGCAGCCGCACATACGGTGAGTTGGCAAGTTGTCGACACGGGGCGTCCTCAACCGCGGCCAAGAACTGATCGGCCCACCCACCATGCGGAACCCGCCGTCGCGAGAACTCGTATTGCGCCTGCATCAGGTGGTTGAAAGGCCGACCAGCGAAGGCGTCCACGTAGGTGACGCCAGCCCTCTCGAGTCGGACGAGCAACTCACATAGAACCAAGTGCTTCAGAACGTCGCCACGGTTGGCGCACCACGGGTTCACCGATGAACGCCGACGGGGCTCGGAGGTCGGCGACGTCGGCGGATCCAAGATACAAGGACGAAGGCGAAGAGGAGCGCGGCGATACCCCCCAGTGCGATGGCGAAATAGGGCGCGTCGAACCCGCGAAGGCTGCTCACCTGCAGGAGGCCAAGACCAACGGTGATGGCAGCGAAGAGCGCCACGAGGTCGTTGAGGCGGGCGCCGGACTTCTGCTGCTCTTGCTGGTAGTAGTCCTCGACTTCTCTGGAGAGCTGGGCCATGAGGCTCGGAAGTCGAAAGTACTGCTGGAACCGCGAGAACGCCACTGCCGTGGGGTGTCGATGCAGGTGCTCCCACCAGAAGGTCCGACGGAACGCGAACAACTCTTGTAAGAACCCAGCAAAATTGTCTCGAGTCTCCCGGTTGAGCAGCTCCGAGGAGAGGCGATAGAGAACTGCCCGTTGGGTCATGGCCACCACCAGGGACTCGGTGAGCCATCGGTGCACGTAGCCGT
>JAJYWM010000435.1:11254-13953 GCA_021791455.1 bacterium
CGTACAGCAGGCTCCACTGCAGCGATGGCCCTGCGGCTGGTGGTGCCGTTGCCCATGGTCCCTGCGACTGCCCGAGGTGGCAAATGACGTCACCATCCAACGTTCGGGTGTCGATGAGGACGGTTGCATAACGGCCGACGCACGCTTTGCGACCAGCGATCTCGAAGAAGAGGTCGCTCGGTTCGGCGTGGGGCGCGTCCCTTTGCTCCAGGTGGTCTCCGCAATTGTCGACGACGCGGGGCGGACACTCCGTCATCATCCAGAGCCACCGGTCGTCTGCGCCCCAATTGTCCGGACTGACAACGTACTCGGTGCCCTGTCGATTAGCGAAGCGCGGTCCGAGTAGTGCGATCGCTCCGCCCAGCGGCTCACAGTCCACCGCGGCGTCCAGGCACTGCCATAGGCGGAGTTGGTCCAGTGACGCATTAAACTGGCAGATCGAGACCTCCCGTCCTTTGTCGGCCGTCTTCGTGGCAATCCATGATAGATGAACGGTCGAACCGTGCGTCTTGATGGAGGGTCGTGCGTGCGAGCTCACGTAGAGTCGCTGCAGTTCCACCGCCAACTGCCGGTCGCAGCTCACCGGCTTCGTCCGATGGACGATGAGGAAACGGCACCAGTCGTCCGGGGGATGTCTTTGGTCTCCACCCACTTCCCCCCGCGACATGGTCGCAAGCTGGACCCGGAGGAACGGCTTTATCTTCGCACCTCCTGAGGCATGGACTTCGCGCAGGCCTGTGTGCGTCAGTTCGTAAAGCGGTTTGACGAACCATTCGCTGGCTGAGGACGGGTTGGAGGGTGTCAGTTGATCGGTGTCGCCTGACAACCCTTTGATCACAGTAGAGATGTCAGTGCCCCTTGAATCACGCCTTTTCAGTTCGAAGAAGAACACCGATTCGATACAACCGCAGTCCTCTGGACGAACCCACATGTTTGCATACTAGAAGTTTGGCATCTGCGAGCGGTGAACAGAGCGCCTAGGTCCAGGGACGGTTGCCCCAGGCCAGCGGGTTCCACGACGATCGCTCGCCGGTCGCTCCACCTTTGCTGGGGTCAACGGTCGCTGACCTCGAGCAGCCTATTCAGCGTTGTCGGGCGAGTTGTGGAAGAAATAGATAAGGCAGCCGACGCTCCCGCTGCTGGTCGCCGGGGAGCTGCGGGTCGGCGAGGTTGCCGACTCTCATGAGGGCGAGGCCGGCGATGTCATGTTCATCGGGCTCGTCGCATCGATCCAGGATGGGAACTGGAGCGATGGCACTCGGCAACGCGTTCCGCGCTTACCCCACTATGAGCGCGGCGAGGTCCCTGGGATTCGCAGCGTTCACGGGCCGCGACTCCCAGATACTCATTCGGAGAACCAACTCCACACGAGGGGCCGCTTGAGCGGATCATGCTCCCATGGATGGCGGTCCTTGCCATCGCTTTCCGAGGTACCTGGGCCGGCTAGCCGTGACTCTTGCCCCAGGCGGCCGGCGCCCAGAGGCGACGTCGCTGTGGCCGCACGTGCCGCCTACCGCGCGGCCTCGGTGCCCCGCTATCGCGCAGTGGCCCCGCCTCCGAAGTGCCGGTCTGTGCGCCCTGGACTCGCCGGCCCCCGAGTTGCGCCTTCGTCTTCCGGTCTACGTGGGTCGGACTGCCAACTCCGGATGCGTCAGGGCGTGCTGCTCGCTACACGTGCTGCCACTCCTCGGCCGCCCGCCGCCGGTACGCCTGGGTCTCTGCGATCCGTTCCTCGGATTCCGGCGGAATGGGCACGCCGGCCAGTTCGGCCAGGCGCAACCGCACGCTCTCGCCGCCGATCGGCGTCCAAATGGCGTCCTGCGGCCGCTGTGTCGGCCCCAGGGCGGTCGTCGCCACCGGGACGGTGGCTTCGGCCAGGACCCGGCGGGCGCCGGCCTCCCGGCGCGGGTGGCCGAAGCAGAAGCAGATCCAGTAGGCGAGCCCGGAAGCGACCTCGAGGTCTTCGTAGCTCGTGAGCTTTCTCTCGAGGCGCTCCAGGGTCTCGGTCGAGCGGTCGTACTCCAAGCAGAAGACGACCCGGTTGCCGGCCTCCTCCCACGCGCCCAGCCCATCGGGCTGGGCGATCCGGTCGAACTGCTCCATGCAGTGAGGCTCGGACCACCAGAGCGACAGGTCGCAGTCCTCCCGCCGCCGCGACTCGGCGAGAAGGGCCGAGAAGAACCCGTTCACCCCGACCAGGTGCCGGAGGCGCTGGAACTTTCCGATGGCGAGCGCCTTGTCGGCCCGCCAGCGCGACCTGTCGGGGTCCTCGCCCCGTTCGGCGGCGACCACCATGGCGCCCAACTGGTCGAGCACGTAGTGGTACGGGAGGCTGGCGTAGCGGTGGTCGATCGGCTGGAAGCGGTCCACGAGCCGGAGCTTGTAGAGCGTGGTCAAGCGGTGCTGGGCGGTGTTCAGGTTGTCGAAGTACATCTCAGCCAGCTGGTCGGTCGTGAACACCCGGTGGCGATAGAACATGGTCAAGATGATCCGGTCCCGCTGCGTCAGCCGGTGCGCCACCGTCATCACGAGCCCGTCGGCGGCCCTCGGCCGGAGAGAAGAAGCAGTCATGAGAACAATCCCAAGGAGTCGGGGTTCACGACTGGCGGGGGTGGAGTAGCGACACGCTGGCACTTCGCCCGAGAGAGGGTGCTCCGTTCAGGACTGGCGACCGTGCTGGCAGGGGTGACGGCGACCGT
>JAJYWM010000425.1 GCA_021791455.1 bacterium
GAGACGCGGTCGCTGGCACAGGCGCCGCTCTTCGGTTAGTTTCGCGAGGCGACCTCGGCGCCGAGGGCCGCCTGCTTTGCCCGGCCGCCCGTCGGCCCCGACGGGCGGCTCCGTCGAATTACGGCCCGCACCGATTGGGGCGTGCTCCGTCACCCCTTGGGCCGCGCGAAGATCATCCGGGCGTTTTGGAGGTCGTACGTGACTATGAAGTTCCTGAGAAACGCATCGCCGACAAGTCCATCGTAGATGATCTTCTGGACCATGACCTTGGGATCTCGTTGGCAGATGGACGGAGCTCCCGTCACATTCACCACTCCTCGGAGCTGCGTGAAGTAACGGGTGTACTCGGAGCCGGTCTCGTCCCGCCCATCGACTCTCTGGGTGCTCGCTTCTGTGAGGTTGATCCCAAGATCGCCTGCTAGCGCCTCGTCAACAATCAGCGAGTCACTACCCATGTCGACCTCCACCGAGATCGAACCCCGTGTGGGGACGTCAAGGGGGAGGAAGACCGTCGTGGAGTGCGCGTCCTGCTCCACTCGTACGTCGACGGCAATCCCGGATCCAGCTCGGGCAGCCAAGGAGTCCGCTTCTTCGAGCTCGATTGCTCCCGCTGGGTAGTCGACCGTCACCGGTTTTGTCCGAAAGAAGTCGAGGGACAGGAATCCGCCGATACCGTCCAGACCAGCGATGTCGAAGATGCCGACGTCAAGGTCCTCACGGCGGTGGCCCCCGATGACGAGTGAGCCAAGGGATGCAAGTGGGATCGTCACCTCCTGGCCGGACATCCTGCGTCCCGTATAAGTCGCGCCGGTCCGCTCGCAGCCCGCCAAGGTCGCCACTGAGCCCGAGACAAGCGTCAGACCGATCCCGGAGTCCAGCACAAAGGTTGTCTCGATGCCCCCAACGAGCACCGGGACCGTGACCAGATGGTGCAGGTAGCGGAAGGGAACTGTGACCATGTCCAACCGAAGTTTAAGCGGTGGTCGAGGAGTGCGCGGCGACGGGCGGGTGGGTGTCGCCACGGGAATACGGTGATGGTGCGGTGCTGGCCGAACGGTGACCAGAGCCGCACCGGTGCGGCCGACCGGACTGAGCCGCACGGAATTGAGCCCAGTCCTGGTGGCAGGCGAGTGCGGAAGTACCGACATCCTCCTCTCTGATGAGCTGGATCAGTCCCTGCGGGGTCGGCTCGTCGCGGCGGTCCGCCAGGTCAAGCAGCGCGGGCAGCGACTCGTCGAGAGCTGCCGGCGCCACGACCGTGCACGACCGTGTTTGACCCAGGCAGCTCGTATGGCCAGGAATCTGGAGTGGGAACTCGAGCTGGGATGGGAGGACGCTCTCCCACGCCACATTTGCTGATCTCCGCCAACAGACGGTGGACCGGAGCCCACCGGACGGAAAGAGTCCCGAGGTGGAACTGTCGGCACCGGGGATGGCGGTTGCCGAGGTTCCGGGGGGCCGCGCAGCGCTGCAACAACGAATGACACGCGCCTCAGTCGCCAGGGAGTGTGCCCAGCTGGTCGGCAAAGAGCTCGCCCGACCCGGCCCGCGGCTTGAGCAGCTGATGGTCTCGGCCAAGCGGCTGCGGGCCAGAGGCGCCGACCTGGTTCCGCTTGCGGCCTGCCCACAACGGCGAGCGTCGCTGGCTCCGGCACCTCTGTCAAGGCATGGCCCTGGACCGGTCTGGGGCCTCAATCAGCCGGGGATGACGCGCTACCTAGGACGGACGGTCCGCAGGGGACTCCGCCGCGGCTCGCAGCTCCCGCCACAGCACCTCAACATCCTCATCCCGGGTCCGGAGCCCCCCGATCGTGGCCCGCAGCGAGAACCTGGAGTGCAGCACGGCGTGAGACAGGAAGACCTGCCCCCCCCCATTGACTCGGGCCATGATCTGTCGGTTGTGCCGCTCCAACAGATCCTCGGTTTGGATATGCAGCGGGTGGTGCCGAAAGCACAGAGTCGACATCGGTACGGGTGCCATTAGCTCCCAACCCTCCGCGTGCTCCATCTCGGCCCGCAGCCAGCGCGCCATCTCCATGTGCCCCCGGATTTGCGCCCGGACTCCCTCCTGTCCGAAATACCGCAGCACCATCCAGAGCTTGAGCGAGCGCATGCGACGTCCGAGCGCGACCCCGAAGTCCATCAGGTTCCGTGCCCCCATCCCCTGATCGCGGTCTCCTTCTGGTGTGCTGAGATAATCAGGGACGAGCGAGAACGCCCGACGCACCAGGTCCGGTCTGGTGGTGAAGAGCACAGAGCAATCGCTTGGGGTGAACAGCCACTTGTGCGGGTTGACCACCACCGACTGGGCCTCACTCACGCCTGCGAACACCCGGTCTCGGTGCTCGGGCAGCGCGGCGAGGGCACCTCCGTGGGCGGCATCGACATGCAACCATAGACCGTGGCGGCGGCAGATGGCCGCGATAGCACCCACTGGATCGATGCTGGTGGTGGCCGTGGTCCCGACGGTTGCGACGACCGCCATCGGGCGGAGACCAGCCTCGAGGTCCTCTGAGATCGCCTGCTCCAGGGCTGCAACATCCATGCGGAATCCCTGGTCGGAACGGATGGCGCGGTAGCCGATGCGGCCCAGGCCGAGGGTGATGGCCGCCTTCTCCACCGACGAATGTGCCTGATCTGACCCGTACACCCTGAGCCCCGGAAGGTCGGGTCGTCCGGCCAGCCCCAGGTCACGTACCTCAAGCCCGAGGGCCTCCCTGGCCGCGGCCAAGGCCACCAGGGTAGACGATGAGGCGGTGTCGTTGATGTGACCGTCGAACGAGGGCGGGAGGCCCAGAAGGCGGGCCAGCCAGTTGCAGACCACCCACTCCAGCTCAGTGGCGGCCGGTCCTGTCCTCCAGAGCATCGCGTTGACGTTGAGAGTCGCTGTCAGGAACTCGCCAATAATCCCTGCCCCGGCGGCGGAGCTGTTGAAGTAGGCGAAGAACCTGGGGTGGTTCCAGTGCGTCGTGGCGGGAACGATGAGGCGCTCGAAGTCCGCCAGGATATCCGCCATCTCCTCGCCGTGCAGGGGGGCCTGCTGAGGGAGCTGACTCACCACGCTGCCTGGCTCGACCCCAGCCAGGGGCGCCAGGTCGGGCAGCCCCTCCAGATAGGCCGCGGCCAGCTCGACCGCCTGGTGCCCGTAGCGGCGGAATTCCTCCGCGCTCATCTCAGGGCGGGCCGGGGGCTCCCCCTGGGGCGGGTCCTGATCGGTCACCCGGCGGCCTCTGTCGACACTGCCCGGGCCGCGGCAAAGGCCTTGCTGAGCAAGGGAGCGTGGCGTTCGCCCCCAAGAGGGATCAGGTGCAATCGCAGCCCGTCTCGGCGGCCGATCTCGGCTGCCAGCTCGGTGCTCACCTCAACCCCCTGCCCGGACCGGACCCGTTGCACCAGCGGCTCCGGAATGGGGCAGTCAGGCAACGAACGCAACACGAAATCCAAACTCCGCCTGGACCGGATCAAGCCGACGCTCGCGAACACCGCCACCTGGGGGGCGAGCACATCCCGCGCGTCGGTCAGGAACGAGTCCAACAGGTCCAGATCGAAGACCATCTGGGTTTGGATGAAATCGATGCCGGCCTTCTGCTTGCGTTCCAGGAGTCGGAGCTCCCGCACCCGGGGGGCGAACGGGTTGGCGACGACGCCACGCACCAGAGTTCCCGGGTCAGCCCACTCCGGCACGGCCGCCAGGGTCTCGACCACGCTGACCCCGCCGTCAGCGGGCAGGACGCCGCGGTCTCCACGTACGACCAGGACTCCCAGGGCTCCCAGGGCGGCCGCCCCCATCACCTGCTGCTGCTGCCCGAGGCGGTTACGGTCGCGGCAGGATACGTGGACGATCGGCATGAGTCCTCTGCTGAGGCAGGCCGGGATGGCTGCTAGGGGGGAGAGCCTGGGCCTGCTCATATGGTTGTCGGTCAGCCCCACCACCCCGACCGCTGGCACCAGCAGATCCAGGGCGCGCTCCACACCAAGCAGCTCGGCTCTGCGGGGCATCGACAGCTCCGCCGATCTGGCGGCGACAGGAAACACGGTGAGTCCAATATATTGGCCGGGCTGCAGATGCGAAATTTCACTCTTCTGGCGGATGGCGAAGACCAGTGTCGGAGCGCACACTTGAGTCCGGCTGAGGTGCCTCCCCCAGACTCGGAAACTGGCCAGGTCCGCAATCGAGTCGATGACTGACTTCGCTCCCGCAGCCTCCCCCGCGGGCGGGATGGGCGTAGCGTCGCCCAGCGACGGAGTCCCCGTGCTGGAGGTGAGGCACCTCGGCCGTTCCCTCTCCCTGGGCGAGGAGCAGATCGAGATCCTGAAGGACATCGGCTTCGCCATCCCGGCGGGCGAATTCGTGACCCTGATGGGGCCGTCGGGGAGCGGCAAAAGCACCCTGCTGGGATGCATCACCGGCCTGGACACCCCGAGCAAGGGGCAGGTCCTGCTCAACGGCACCGACATCTCCTCTATGCGAGAGTCGCAGCTGGCGGGCATCCGCAACCGCACGGTCGGCATGGTGTTCCAGGCCTTCAATCTCATCCCCACCCTGACCGCCCGGGAGAACGTGGAGGTCCCCCTCTACGCCGGGTCATGGAAGGGTTCCCCGACCGCCCGCTCCGAGGAGCTGCTGGGGCTGGTGGGCCTCTCGCACCGGCTCGAGCACCGGCCGTCCCAGCTGTCGGGAGGAGAGCAGCAGCGTGTGGCCATCGCCCGAGCTCTGGCGACCCAACCTCCGCTATTGGTGGCCGACGAGCCGACCGGAAACCTGGCCGCCGCCCAGGGCAAGGACATCCTGGACCTGCTCTGGCAGCTCAAGGAGCAGATGGGGACCACCTTTGTGATCGCGACCCATGATCCTTCCGTGACCAACTACGCGACCCGGATGCTGCAGCTCTCAGACGGACAGCTGATCGGCGACCAGCCGGGACCGCGTGCATCGGCTCCGTGAGATCCGGGCTCTACTTCCGCTACACCACTAGGTCACTGCGGCGAGGGGGCCGCCGGACGGTGCTGGCGGCCTTCTGCGTGGGCATCGGGGTGATGGCCATCGTCGGCCTCCAGCTGGCGGCGGCGATGGTGAATGCCTCTCTGACCGCCAACGTCCGCCAGGCCAACGGAGGCGACATCTCTGTCGTCTCGGTGGCAGTTCCCCTGCCGGCCTCTGAGCTGGCAACCTTCTCGAAACTCAAGGCCCAGGGCCAGATAACGGCCTACACCGCGGTGCGCGAGTACCAGGCGACCCTGATCCGCAGCAACGGCCAGGGGGTCTCGACCACCATTGACGCCGTCGCTTCGAGCCACTTTCCCCTGGTGGGCACGCTCGCCTTGAAGCCGGGAGCCGAGGGGAGTTTCTCCCAGCTGATCCGCCGCCCGAACACCATGGTCCTGTCGGGTAGCGTTTCGACCCTCCTGAACGCGGCGGTCGGATCCCGGGTGCGAGTCAACGCCGCGGGCGCTCTCCACCCCATCTACTGGACGGTGGGAGGAGTCCTTTCGTCCAGCGCTCCGACTGGGATGGACCAGGACGTGATCGTCTCCAACTCGACCCTGAGCTCAAATCTGTCGAAGTCGTCGCCTGTCGACTACGGCGAGGTGTACATCACCACGGCCAGCTCTCAGGAGGCGAACCGGCTCGCGCCGCAACTGCAGAATGCGCTGCCGCTGGCCACGGTTTCGACCGTGCAACAGGCCCTCAACTCAGACAAGAAGGCGAGCCAACAGCTGACCCAATTCCTCTCAGTGGCCGGCCTGGCTGCCCTGCTGATCGGCGGCATCGGCATTGTGAACACGATGCAGGTGAGCCTGTCCCGGCGCCGTCTGGAGATCGCCATGCTGAAGACGACGGGCTACCGCCGGCGTGACCTCTACTTGCTCTTCGGGTTGGAGGCCGCCCTGCTGGGTCTGGTCGGAGGAGTCGCCGGCGCCCTGGCCGGCATCGGGCTGTCGGATGGGATCCGCCTGCTGCTGCAGAACATAGCCTCGCTTGACATCAGCTTCGTCCTGGACTGGGAGGTGATCCTGGCAGGCGTCGGCATTGGCGTCGCCACCACCTGCATCTTCGCGATCCTTCCGATCGTGAGGCTGAGCCGGGTGCGCCCGATCTCGGTCCTGCGCGACGACCCGGCGGCCGTGAGCGCGGTCGTCATCGGCTCGAGCGCTCTCCTGCTGGCGCTGGTTGGGGTTCTGTTCTGGATCCTCGCGTCAGCGATCCTGGGCTCGGCGGGCCTCGCCCTCGGCCTGGTGGTGGGCACCGGGATCGCCCTGCTCATCCTGACAGGCCTGTTCAGCCTGGCCCTGCTGGTCGTGGGGAGGCTGCCGGTCCCGGAACGGTTCAGCGCCAGCCACCTGTCGCTGGTGACCGCGGCCCTCCTCGTCTCCATCGCGATCACAACCGTGTCCAGCCTCCGAGCCGTCGGCGCCCTCCTGATAGCGGTCTCCCTTTTGGGCTATCTGGTCGTGGTGCTGCCCCGGCCGGCGCAGTCGGTGATCCGGCTGGCCTTCCGCAACGCCAGCCGTCAGCGCACCAGGACCGCGGCGACCGCGGTCGCCCTGTTCGTCGGGGTGTTCGCCGTGGGGCTGATCCTGGTGCTGGGCACCGACATCCGCGCGGATCTCGACAGCATCATCACCCAGTCCACCTCCTACAACGTCATCGCCGTGGCCCCGAACTCCGACACCCAGGCCCTCAAGGCGGCCGTCGCGAGCCTCCACCCGCACCAGCAGCTGACCTCCAACGCGGCGATAAGCGAGCCGGTGAGCATCAACGGCGTCCCCTTCGCGCGCGCTGTGCACTCGACCTCCAGGACCACCCGCGGTCAGACCGCGGTCTCCTTGCTGAGCGGGATGCAGGGCTTCGCGGTGCAGCGCGGGATCGTGCCACCGGTCAAGATCACGGCGGGGCGCCAGCTCGACCAGGCCGATCAGACTGCCAACGGCGTGCTCCTGGAGAACGTCATGCAGAAGTCCCCCTACCACCTCAAGGTTGGGGATCACATAGCCCTCCTGGACCCGTTGGCCCGCGGCTCCCAGATCGTCACGGTGCAGGTTGTCGGCTTCTACACCATCGCCACCAGGAACGCCCACAGCGGCATCTCCATCACGACCACGGTCGCGCCCATCCTGGCCACGACAAGGACCACCGCTCTTCTCGGTGGGGCGAGCGCCATGCAGGTTGTGGAGATGAAGTTCGCTCCCAGTCGTGCGGACGCGGCCGCCACCCAGCTTCGGGAGAAGGTCACCGGAGCTCAGGTGATCAGCCTGGCGGACTTCACCCTGATCATCGATCAGTTCCTCAACAACGCCATCCTGTTCCTCACCGCGATCGCCTCCCTGGCCCTGCTGGCGGGGATCGTGATCATCGCCAACTCGGTGGCGCTGGCGTTGCTGGAACGGCGGCGGGAGATCGGGATCCAGAAGGCTGTCGGCCAGGGCAGCCGGGCGGTGTTCGCCCAGGTTCTGACCGAGACCGCAGCGGTCGCCTACCTGGGGGCTACCGGGGGGATGCTCGCCATCGCGCTGGTCCTGCTTCCTTTGGGCAAACTCGTGATCAAGATCTCCCTCGGAATACCCGCGCCCCTGGCTCTGGCAATAGTTCTAGGGGCGATCCTGGTGGCGGTCCTGACCGCGGCCCTGGTCGCCTGGGGTCCGGTGCGGATCCGGCCGCTGGAAGTGCTCCGGTACGAGTGACGCTCGACGCCTGACGTTCTCGGCACCGAACCCCGAAGATGATTCATCCGGTGGCGGAGATATTGAAGGAGCAGGAGCCCCGCAGGAGCTCCACCTCAACCTTGCCGGAGCTGGGGTCCTGCCTGCCCACTGGCCGCGCACAGGAGCCAGCGACTTGGGCAAAGCCATCCGACTCGGGCCAGGAGACGACCGCCAGGTCCCCTCTGGCCGCCCCGGATATCTTGACGGCCAGGCGCCGGTGCTGCTGGTTGTAGGACATCTCATCCAGCCGCCCCGGCGCCTCCCTCACAAATGGTTGGGCCAACACGTCGAGCCAGCCGAGGTCGGGCGGGCCGCCATTCTGGGTGACCCCCCAATCGGCCGAGTCGTCCCACTGCCACCAGGCCCAGCCCGTGAGGTACCGGTCGGAGAGTGCGATCTCATCCTCGGCCCAGGTAGCGGCCAGCGGCAGGGTCCGATTTATGCCCAGCTCCCCGGACCAGTAGGGCGCGGGGAACTGGGCGGCCTCCTCGAGCCCCTGCTCCAGCTCCGCCCGCAGGGGTGAGGGATTGCCGGTGAAGGTCGGCCCCACGATGCTCCCGGAATAGAGGTGAGTCGAGTAGACCACGTCGGGAGCGTGGATTGGCCGCACCGCTGTCGGAAGGTCCCCCAGCAGGTCTCCCTCCAGGATGAACAGGTGGTTGGGGTCAACCTTGGCGATGTCGGCTATCCCACGCGCGTAGAACGGGAACAGGAGTCGGGGGCCGAAGATTGCCGGGGGGAGCGGCAGCGGGTGGGGTTCGTTGTAAAGGTCGAATCCGGCGACGTTGGAGTCGTCCTTGAAGCTCGCCGCCACGAAGTCCCAGGCATCCCAGTAGAGTCGCTGCCACCCCGGGTCGGTCCAGAATGCGACCAGGGCCGCGTTCACCGCGGGCGATACCGCGCGCTGCCAGTCCCGGCTCAGCAGCGGCAGATGCCAATCGGGGACACCGGGCACCCGCAACCAGGAGGGGGCGCCGCTGCCGCCGAACGCAACCCCGAAGTCAACGGTGTGCATGTCGAGGACCACGTACAGATGGTCGCTGGCACAGAGTGCCACCATGGCCTGGATCTTGGCCAGGTAGGACTGGCTGAAGTGCCCTTCGGTGGGCTCGAGCAGGGACCAGGAGATGGGGATCCTAACCACGTCGAAGCCCTCGGCCTCCATCAGGGCGGCACTCGAGGGCTTGAGCGGCGGCGGCAGGGGGTGGTGACCGGTCTGCAGCAGGGCATCATCGTTGAAGCCGCGCAGGATCACTGTCTGGCCCTGGCTGTTGACGATCTCACTGCCTCTGACCGAGAGCCACGGAAGTCCGTTCGCCGCCGGTCGCTGGGGCTGGAACTCGACTCTCAGAACCGGCGCCGGCAACACCACCAGTGACGCCAGCGCCGCCAGGGCGGCGATCACGGCGAGGGGCGAGGCAATCCCGACCTCTCGCTGACGAGCCGGAGCGAAGCGCCACGAAAGGAGCATCCCCTCGATTCTCGGCGCCTGCGATCCAGATGACCCGCGCCACTCTCGGTCAAGGCCGCTCTCCCTCAGGTTGGACCAGCGCGAATGCTCGGCGGTCTGGTCATCACCCAGAAGTGCGGGGCGGGTCGCAGATCGACCTCACCAACCACCACAAATCCCCGGGCGCGGTAGAAGGAAACGTCGCGCTCGGTGGCCGTGTCCAGGTAGGCCGGCAGGCCCAGGCGATCGCAGCGGCTCAGGGCGGGCGCCATGGCCCGGGACGCCAGGCCCTCGCCCTGCCGCCCAGGTTCGGTGCCGAGAATTGCCAAATACCATCCCGGCCCCTTGGGATGCAGCCGTTGCATCCGCACCGTGGTGGCGGCGGCGGAGAGGACCCTGGCGCGGAGCATCAAGACGGTCCTGAGATTCCAGGCCAGAACGCGCCCGAAGGGACGCCGTGAGCCCCGCGAGGGCAACCCCATGGGGAGCCAGAGGGCGGCGGAACTGAGGTCGGCGGTGCCCCAAGCCTCGCCGGTGGCGATCAGGATCTTGGCGTTGAGGACGTACCAGCGCTGGAGCGCCCTCGCTCGGTCGGTCTCACGGGGGAAGAGCCAGGCAGAGGTCGGATCCTCGGCAAAGGCTCGAGCCAGCATGCTGCCGACCGATGCCGCATCCTGAAGCGTCAGCGGCCGGATGGGGACACCAGCCGTGGTCGACAGATGCGACCTCTCACCCGACGGCGAGGCCGTCACCAAGTCAACCCGAGATCATCACAGGGTTCGGCCGGGGTGCTGTCGCCCACTCTCTCCATCAGGAGCAGTCTCGCTCAACGCGGCGGGCCAACCATCAGAACCGTGGCCAAAAGGCCGGGACTTGGGCATGTGCACCTGGCGACAGGACGGCTGGTTGAGCAGCAGGCAGCCGTGCGATCCCACCCTGATGAGGGGGGCAGGGAGAGCCGTGGCCCTCGCCTGCTCCCGATGGGAAGTCCCCTCATCCGGTCATCAGGAGTCAGGCCAACTGCTCCCCCTGGCGGCCCGCGAGGCGTTCCGCCACGGCGTTCATGGCGATGGGCAGGGCCATCTTGCCGACTCGCAGCGCCAGCGACTGGGCCAGGCCTCGAGACCTCTTGGAGCCGCGGCCATGGCCGGCCGGGTCCGCGTGCCCGGCGGCCTCCGCCAGAAGTTCCTGCAGCCGCAGCCGCCACTCCTCGGGCATGGTCTCGATCCAGTCACGAGTCTCCGGGTCGGCTGCGTGGCGGCGCCTCTGGCGCAGGAGATACACGGTGCCGACAACCCCCGCGACCCCGACCGCTAACGCGATCCTCGGGCCGTCACGCCGGAGCCGTCGCTTGGGGTCGAGCTCCTGGCGCAGGCGCGATTCGATCCGGTCCAGGGTGGAGTCCACCCGAGATCTGGTCGCGACTACCTGTGCGCGCGCTTGGTCTGCTGTCGTGCCCACTCAAGGTCCTCACTCAAGCTCTGTTTGCTAGCGGTGAACGGCCACAGATGGCGGTTGGCCCAGACCACCATCGCTCCCCCAATCAACATCGCCAGTCCGACAAGGGCCACGATCCCCGCCACCAGAGTGTGGTTCGGAAGCCATTCGACCAGGGTCACCAGGGCGAACATGGCGAACAGCCCGAGCCCGACCCCGGCAACCGCTCCCCCAGCGGCGACCCGAATGCCACGTCTGGCTGTGTGCTTGAGCTCGGCCTTGGCAAGCGCGACCTCGTCGGCCACCAGCTGGCGCAGGTCGTCTCCCAGCTGCTGGACGAGTTGGGAGATGGGCTCGTCGGACGAGTGCGGGTCTAGCATCCAGTGCAGGTTACCGGATGCGGGGTCCCAGGGCCATGCCTCCTATGATCAGAAGGTGGGACCGCACGCCGGAACGCGCCGTCTGCCATTGGTCGCGCCCCTCCTACGCCTGGCCCGAAGGGGCAGCCTGCTCATCGCCACCGACTTCGACGGCACCATCGCGCCGGTCGTCCGCGACCCGAGACGGGCCCGCCCGCTGCCCGAGGCCAGCCGGGCCCTGGCACAGCTCGCCGCCAAGACCCCTGTCGCGGTGATCAGCGCTCGCGACCTCGCCAACCTGGCCCAGCAGTGTCCCATCCCCGGGGTGCTGCTGCTGGGCAGCTACGGCCTGGAGCCCTGGATGCGGCTGACCTCAGACGAGCGCCTACCGGACCGTCCACCGCCATCGGAGCGGCTGGTTCGCCTTGCCCGAGACCTCCAGGATCTGACCGACTGGCTCCCGGGCGTCCAGGTGGAAACCAAGGCCATGGGAGTGGCGGTGCACTACCGCAACTCGCCCGAACCGAGGCGGGCGGCGCAGCTGGTGCGCCGCATGGTGGACCAGGTGGCGTCGCATGAGGGTCTTGACGTGGTCAGGGGCAAGCTGGTTGTGGAGCTCCGGCCCCCCCGGAGTGGCAATAAGGGGACCGCGCTGGCCGCGATCCTAGACCGGCTGGAGCCGCGCGGGTGCGTCTTCGCCGGAGACGACCTGGGCGACCTCCCGGCGATGGAGGAGCTCCACCGTCGGCGCCAGGACATGGAGCTTGCGCTGGCCATCGGGATCCTGGGGCAGGATGGCAGCCCGCGTCTTGGTGAGGTGGCGGACCGCTGCCTGGACGGGCCAAGGGCGTGGGCGGAGCTGCTGCAGCAGCTGGCGGACAGCCTGCCCCGGGGCGCCCGCCTGAGTCCGGCGCCTATTGCGCCAGAAGATCGTTCAAGTCCTGCAGCTGGTCGCTGATCCAGCGGGTGATGTCATTGCGCCGCACCACCTGCCGCAGCTGCCTGGCCCGGTTCGCCCGGTAACGCTTGTGCATGGTGAGCGCGGTGTGGAGTGCCTCGGAGGTCTGGTCGATGTCGAAGGGGTTGATGCCCAGGGCATGCTGGCCCAATTCCTCGTAGCTGCCGGCGTTCTCACTCAGCACCAGGACGCCGTCCCGCTCGTTGCACAGCACGCCCTCCTTGGCCACCAGATTCATGCCGTCGTAGATGGGGTTCACCAGCAGCGCGTCGTAGGACTTGTAAGCAGCCACCGCACGATGCAGGTTGTCCGCCACCTCCAGCCGGATCGGCAGCCAGGTACCGGTCTGAAAGCGGCGGTTGACCCTCGCGGTGGCCGCCACCAGGGCACCCAGGTATGAGCGGTAGGCGTCGACATTCTGCCGGCTGCGCTGCAGGAGGGCCCAGAACACGACCCGGCCGCGCAGTTCAGGATGAGTCTCGAGCAGCCGCTCATACGCGAGAAATCCTCGCACTATGTTCTTGCTGAGGTCGGTGCGGTCGACCCTCAGGATCAGCAACTCCGGCCGCCAGGAGTCTATGAGCTCCTCCTCACGGTGCACGGCCGGGCTCGCCGCCATCTCCGTCATGCCCCGAATGTCGATGGAGATGGGGTAGGCCCTGACCCACACCGATCTGCCCTCATAGAAGACTATCCGCTGGCGGTGATCCACCCCCAGGCCCAGGTTCTCCTCGCAGGTCATGAGGAAGTTGCGCACGTCGAGGCTGGTCTGCAGGCCCACCACGTCGTTGCCCAGCAACCCGGTGAGGATGCCGTCACGCATGTGTCGCGGGATCACCTTCCAGTACTGCGGCGTGGGCCAGGGGATGTGGATGAAGTGCTGCAGGCGAGCCTCCGGCAGGCGAGCCCGGACCATTCCCGGCATGAGGTAGAGGTGGTAGTCCTGGGTCATCACGAGAGGACGTGAGCGCGACCTTCCCGCCACCTCCACCACCTTGTCGGCGAAGTCCTGGTTCACCCTGACGTACCCCTCGCGCCAGGCCCGCCCTGTCCTGGAGTCCAGGATCGGCTGACGGCCGAGGTCCCAAAGGTAGTGCTGGATGAACCAGAGCAGGGGATTGCTGATCTGGTTGTAGTAGAGGTCGTAGGCCTCCGGATCGGGTTCGACGAAGACCACCCGGAAGCTCTCGTTGTCCTCCGTGGTCAACTCCACGACGCCGTTTTTGCCGAACCGCTCGATGAGATCCAGGTCCGATTGACCCCTGGCCGCTCCCACCCAGGTGGAGTTGCTGGACTTGGCCACGGATGCCATGGCCGTCACCAGGCCGCCACCACCGCGGGTGACGCGCTCGACGCCATCATCGCCGGTGCGGACGTCTATCGGGGGACGGTTGGCGACCACGATCGTCTGCCAACCCTGGAGCATCCGGCGCAGGTAAGAATCTATTCCGGGCATGCCGCATAGGATGACGGAGACGGCACCCCCTTGGCGCGGAACGGCTTGGCCGACCCAGGTCGCCGCCCGCTTTCGGAACAGCCCCGGGCGGGTCCCGGGCCCATCAGAACTTGCCTTGGAGCAGCGGTCAGCCCGCCTTGCCCCCTCGCCTCCACCGGGGACCATCCACCGCGGCGCCCGCCGGGGCCCGGTGGTAGCCGCCGAATGGGATCCCCCGCAAGTTGGGGGGCAACCACCCTCGTGCAACTGCCATCTCGATCGCTAGGATTGCGAACATGAAGCTCGCTGTTCTCAAGGAGGCGGAGAAGGCAGAGCGGCGGGTCCCGGTGAGCCCGGACTCC
>JAJYWM010000237.1 GCA_021791455.1 bacterium
CCCGCAAGGTCAAGACCCCAGCGCCAGACTAAAGCTCGGGCTCAAGTCCCAAGAAAACACCGACGTCACGGACAACCGCGCTCATTTTCGCGCCGGCGCGGCGTCAGCGCCCAGGACAGTCGGACTCATGTACAAATGTTCTCATCTTCACCCCGCCTGTGGGAAGGTTCTGACCCACGCTCCTAGTCACCACTTGCAATCACGGCATCGGGGCCATCTCCGCCATCCGCGCTGCCCTCATGGGCCGACCCTGGCTCCCCACCCCTATCACGGCCTGATCACCCCCGACCGCCGCTACCCCTGAATGGACACCCTCGTCTCCCCAGCGTTCGAACCAAACTATTGGCCACCTGCCTAACCGTCGCTCGCTAGCACTGGAGGCCCAGCGAGAGCGCCCGACCCAGGGCCACGTCGACACTCCCGGGCAGCCCAGGGCCCACTGGGCTCGGTGCGGCACCCTCTTCTTCCTTGGAGGGGTGGCCGCTGGAAGCGTGAGCCGAGCACCTTCTCAGGCGTGCCTCAGGTGAGGTGCCGCGACCCGGGCTAGTATCCGAGAGCAGAGGGCCCATCGGCGTCGGGCACAGGAGTCGCCATCGGCACTGGAGGAGTTTACCAACGTGCGCAAGTCATACCTGACGGCTCTGGCGTTTGCCGGGGGAGCCGCTGTGGCCGGTATCGCAGGGGCGGTCGCCGTGTCCGCGGCCACGCCTCCGGCTGCCACCCTGCCGACAAGCAAGTCCACCGCCGCCACCACGCACAAGGCACGCCGGCGGGCTTGCCCCCCCTCGAAGGCGATTGGCTCTTTGGTCTCGCAGACCAGCGCGGGCGGCGTGGGTCACGGGTCGGTCGTGATCAAGCAGCCCGATGGAAAGAGCCTGACGCTGGACCTGACCGCTCATACCAAGGTCATGAAGTTCGAGGGCCACGGCGTGCCCCCCGTGGCGGAGAGCGTCAGTGCGATTCCGACCAATGACGTTCTGGTCGTGACCGGCCGCCATCTCTATGGGAAGAAGCCACTGGTCGGATACATCCTCGATCTGGGCAATTAGCCCTAAAGCAAGCGTAGGGGCCAAGGGGTAGGTCGGGGAGAGCGCAGGGAAGCCTTGCGTTCTGGGGGATTCTGAAACAGCCGGAGGGCGGGCGGGGAGTAGGGTATGGGAGTTTTGAGGTGAAGGTCCGTTCAGGAGTTCTGGCGGTCGCGGGGAGCGGGGCGGTTGCCAGAGCGCCGCAGCCGGTCGAGCTCGATGGAGGCGTCGATCCACTGGTCGAGTAGGAGCTTGAGCTTCTGGTAGTTCTCGGTCTGAGATCGGACCTGGTCGAGATGCTCGGGGTGGACCAACTCGGTGCGGCTCCTGCCATGCCGGGTGTAGTTCAGCTGGTAGTAAGGGCCGTGCTTCTGGGGAGGGTCAGCCTTGCAACGGCAGTTGGGAGTCCGACAGACGTTGTATTGCAGCGATAGGCTCCCGGGGCGCAGATCGCCCAGGTGAGCCAGGTCGGCCTTGATGCGCTTGATGCGCCCTGCGATTTCTGCTTCGCTTGCCATCCCTGTTCCATCTCCTTAAGTTTCTGGGCTCGTAGGTCCTGGTACCATAGTATCCTAAGGCTGTGGGCCATCCGGACAGACAGGAGGCGCCATGAACGAGTCCAAGGCGAGGTCGCGCCGCAAACTGGCACGCGAAGCAGCCACCATCCAGCGGCGGCTGGAGGCTGCAGTCACCCTGAACATGGCCGGCCCGCTGCTCGGCCGCGCGAACATCGCCTATGAGTTCTCCGAGCGCACCAAGGGGATCGCCCATAGGCGGCATGGGGATGATCACCAAGGTCGTCAAGCGTGCCGGCCTGGCCGAAGAGATCGACTCCGCGCTCCAGCTGCTGAAGATCCACAACCCCTACCACGAGTCCGACCACGTGCTGAACATTGCCTACAACGCCCTCTGTGGCGGGCAGCGCCTGGAGGACATCGAGCTGCGCCGCAATGACGCGGTGTTCCTGGACGCCCTGGGCGTACCCGCCCTGCCGGACCCGACCACTGCGGGAGACTTCTGCCGGAGATTCGAGGAGAGCCACATCATGGACCTCCAATCGGCGATCAACGCCGCCCGCCTCAAGGTCTGGGCCACCCAGCCTGCCTCCTTCTTCGAGGAGGTCGCCCGGATCGATGCGGACGCCTCCATCGTGGAAACCGACGGCGAGTGCAAACAGGGGATGGACATCTCCTACAAGGGCACCTGGGGCTACTCCGACTTGGTGGTCTCCCTCGCCAACACCAAAGAGCCACTGTACCTGTCCTCCCGGGGCGCCAACCGGCCCTCCCATGAGGGCGTAATCCCCCTCTATGACCAGGCGATCGCGCTCTGCCGCCAGGGCGGGTTCAAAGACATCTTGCTGCGGGGCGACACCGACTTCTCCCTTACCACTGAGTTCGACCGCTGGGACGCCGACGGCGTGCGCTTCGTGTTCGGTTTCGACGCCAAGGCCAACATGGTCAAGCAGGCCGCCGGGGTGTCCAACCAGCTCTACCGCGACCTGGTGGCCAAGGCCGAGCGAGCGATCAAGACAGCGCCCCGGCGGCGCCCGACGAATGTGAAGGATGCCATCGTGAGACAGCGTGGCTTCAAGGCCCTGCGCCAGAAGTCCGTCGACGTCGCCGAGTTCTCCTACCGCCCCGGCGCCTGCCAGCAGGACTACCGAGTCGTTGTGGTGCGCAAGAACATCTCGGTGGAGCAGGGCGACAACGTGCTCTTCGAAGAGTACCGCTACCTGTTCTACATCACCAACGACTGGGAGATGACTAAAGACGAGGTCGTCGCCGAGGCCCATGGGCGCTGCGACCAGGAGAACCTGCACGCCCAGTTGAAGGGAGAGGTGCGCGCCCTGCACGCCCCAGTCAACACCCTGAACGCCAACTGGGCCTACCTGGTGATGGCGTCCTTGGCCTGGACGCTGAAGGCCTGGTGCGCCCTCTGCCTGCCGGTCTCCCCCCGTTGGGCCAGGCGCCACGATGCCGAGCGCAAGCGCTTGGTCGGCATGGAGTTCCGGACCTTCCGCCAGGCCTTCATCGAGCTCCCTTGCCAGATCGTGAAGGGCGCCCGGGTCCTCAGATGGCGCATCTTGGCCTGGAACCCCTGGCTGCACGTGTTCTTCCGCCTCGACGCCGCCCTCCAGTAGCCGACCTTCCCCTCACAGCGCTGAGCCAGACCCCTCTGGCAAGGCCATCCCCAAACACAGCTCGCCGGGCCGAAACACCCCAGTCAGTGAGCCCATGCGCCCCAGTTGTCCCCGGCGGGCCCGCTCGGGGACCGCCACTGCCCATCTCGGGCCACTCTCAACGGCAGCAGCGTGCCTTCGGAGCGGGGCGCACCAGCTCTTCGCTTGTTTTAGGGTTAGCCCACCGGCCGGAGCGTCTCCGTCCGCCTCCCCATAGCGCCCCGGGTCGAGGCCTTCGACCTCGGCCCGGGGCAATCCGGTGGCCCGACTGAATTCAGGGCGAAGCCGTGATGACCGGAGTCGGCCGCCCCTCTGACCTGGATCGGTGAGTAGGGACGGGAGGGGCGGGTTCGAGGGGAACGGCATGTATAGAAAAAGGGCCTTCGTAGCTGGGAGAATTGGGAGCAGTTAAACCACCCACTCGCCCAGTACGGAGGCACCTTTCTGGTGAATAAGGATACATCACGTCGCGCCCCTGTCCACGTCCGTGCCGATGACCGGTCCCTGACTGGAGGGGCGGGGCTGCTGCTCACCGGCGAGCTGGTGCACCGCCTAGAGTTGGTGGGGCGGCTGGACTCGGCCGTAAATGCGGTGCGCGAGTTCAAGCAACGGCAGCGGGGACGGAGCGCAGGCGAGCTGCTGGTGAGCCTGGCAGAGATGATCCTGCTGGGCGGGAACCACCTGGCTCATCTGGAGATGCTGCGTCAGGATGCGGCTGTAGCGAGCTGCGGGCAGTGGCCGCGACCCCGCCTCCGTCCACGGCCGGTCAACTGCTGCGCCGTCTGACCAGGCGACAGTGCTACGCAGCGGTAGCGGCCCTGGCCGAAGCTGGCAACCGGTTCGACGCGGAGCTGGGATTGCCCGCGGGGGACCCGGTCAGCCTGGATCTGGATGCCACCACGACCGAGGTGTATGGGGACCAGAAGCAGGGTGCGGAGTTCAACTACGAGGGCAAACGCAGCTACCTAACGCAGCTGTGCAGTTGGTCGCAGCGGACCAGGGTGCTGGCAGCTGAACTACTGCGGGGCAAGGCCGCTCCCAAGCGCAGCGCGGTGGCTTTGGTACGGCGGGCTCTGGCGGTGCTGCCCGCAGGGCACGGTCCGGTCAGCCTGAGGGCGGACAGTGACTACTACTTCCTCGACCTGCTTCACTTCTGCCGCCGCCGCGGCGTGCGCTTTGCGGTCTCGGTGCCCCGGAGTCCGGCCATGTGGCATGCCCTGGAGAGGATCAATCCTGAAGCTTGGCAGCCGGCGCTGGAGATGGCTGCCGCCGAAGTCGCGGAGACCAGCTACACCCCCACGGGATAGCGGCACGAGCCCCTGCGGCTGCTGATTCGGCGGGTGCGGTTGGACGCGGCCCGGATCTCGCACTCTCCTCGATCCCGGCGGCGGCGCGCCATCCCCGCTGAGCAACTGAACCTGGCCCTCAGCGGAGAGCTAGACACGGTCTACGGCTACTCGTTCGTCCTTACGGACCGACTCGGTCCGGCGGTCGCAGAGGAGCTCTGGCAGCGGCAACGGGCTCACGTCGAGGAACGGGTCCGGGACGGCAAGAGCAACGGCCTGATCCACCTGCCCTTGGGGACCATGCGGGCCAACTTCGGCTGGTTGGTGGCAACCGTCACCGCCACCAACCTGATGGCGATGCTGTCGGCCACAGTGCGCACCGTAGTCCCCCAAGCTGAGGTGCCACCAGACTTCGACGCTGGGCGGGCTCCCCTGTACCGAACCAGCCCCACCCTGCGGCGCTGGCTGATTGCGATGCCCGCCCGAGTGGTCCACAACTCCCGGCAACTACACCTGCGCTTGCCGCGGGGCTGGTGGTGGGCCGACACTTTCACCGCCACCTATGACCGGTTGCGCCTGCTTTCGGTCACCTGAGCCTCCGCCCGGTCGCCGGTCGTTACGCCATTCCCAGCATCCGGAGCTGCCGCACGCCTTGATCCCTCCCCTTGGCTCCTCGGGCCGCGCCTCAAACGCCCAACAGCCGGTCCTGCCTGCCCCCGCGACCTACAACCGGTCCCGCTCCACAAACCAAGGGCGTCCCCGAACGCCTCCAACGCCAGCCTGCCCGGCCCCCAGCCCCTTACTCACCGATCCAGGTCTGATGGGGGACATTTGTGGCCCAGGCCGTGAGCGGCGGGGCACCCCCGCCGATGGTTCAGAAAGCGGAGCACGCGACAAACCAAGGGGGAGGATCCCCACCTAGGCCGGGCACGGTGCCAGCCCGACTGGATTGGCTTGCCCAGCGCTGGGCCGGGGGGGGGCGTCGCCGAATCAGCGGGCAAGAGTCCGGCCCCCCGCGGGGGCCTTGCCCTTTGAACTCGGCCACCAGTTCCAGCGACCGAGGATGGCCACCGTGGAGGGCACCAGCAGGGTGCGGACCAAGAACGTGTCCATCAAGATCCCGATCGCCAGTCCGAACCCTATGTCCTGGATCTCAGTCCCGTTGGGCCCGCTGCCTCCGGAAAAGGCGAGCACGGCGAAGGTACCGGCGAGCACCAGCCCGGCCGAGGTTACGGTCGGCCCGGTCCGACCGATCGCATGAATCACGGCCTCTCGCAGCGGGAGCTTGGCGGCCTCATCCCGGATCCGAGTCATGACCAGAATGTTGTAATCCTCCCCAAGGGCGAGCAGGAATATGAACATCAAAAACGGCAGGAGGAAGGTCAGCCCGCTCGCGCCACCGAAGTCCATGAACACCAGGACTGCCGCCCCCAGGGCTGCCAGATACGAGAGCACCACGCTGGCGATGAGGTAGAGGGGCGCAACCAGGCTCCGCAGAACCAGCCCCAGCAGCAGCGCTATCGCCAGCACCGCCAAAGGCACGACGTGGAGCAGGTCCTGGTTGGATAGAGCGCTCACGTCGGCGAGGGCCGCCGCCTCGCCGGCGACCCCGTAGGCGCGCGCCCCGGAGGCGCGGGCGGCCCGCCCGAGAGCGGCGCGGACGGCAGGAATGGCCGCCATCGCCGGGGTCGAGCTGGCCGGTCCGGCTGCCAGGTTGGCCTCGAACTGGACTGTCAGCCCATTCGAGCTCAGCAGCGGCGCGGTCGCACGATAGGCGCTATAGAGGGCTGGGGGCAGGGTGGATGTCCCCGGAGGCAAAGGGGGCAGGGCCCTCGCCGGGCCGAGGCTGGCGTGTAAGGCCGAGAGTTCGGCGGGCGTCAGCGCCGTACCGTTTGGGTCCAGAGGTTCCAGCAGCTGCTGGAACTCGCCGCTCGCCTTGAGCACCATCACGGCTCGAGTCAGGCTCTCCGGGTGCCTCCACACCGGGGTGGCGAACTGCAACACCAAATTGGTGGGGTTGACGGTTGTGCGCGGAAAGTAGCGTGCCAGGATGGCGTTGCCCTGGGCGGCATCCGACCCTGCCGGAGCCGTGACTGTTCCTCCAAAGCCGGCCGCCCGGAAGCCAGTAGCCGCCACCGCGAGCGCTCCGAAGAACACCACGCCCGTGGCAAGCGTGAGTCTCGGTCTGGCCACCACCCGGGTGGCAACGCGGCCCCACAGCCCTTGGCGGACCGCTCCCGGACCAACGTTGGCCGGCCAGAACACCGCTGGTCCCAGGATCGCAAGCAGGGCGGGCAGCAGCGTCAGGCCCGCCAGCAGCATCACGGCGACTCCGATCGCCAGGGGCACTCCCAGGTCGTGGTACAGGCCAAATGTAGCCGCCAGCAGAGTGAGCAGGGCCAGGATCACGGTGCCCGCCGAGGCGGTTATCGACTCCCCGACCCGGCTGAGCGCATTGACGACCGCCTGATCCGGCTCGCTGCCCGCACGCAGCTCCTCCCGGACCCTGAACACCAGAAACAGCCCATAGTCGGTCCCGGCACCCAAGATCAGGACTATGAGCAGCACCTGGGTGACCTGGGAGATCTGCAACCCGGCGGCCCCAAGGGCTCCGATCAGGCTGCTGGCCAGGGCGAGGGCGAAGACGGCCGGCAGCAGGGTGACCAGGGGGGCAAGCAAGGAGCGGTAGACGATCAGGAGCAAAACCACGATGAACAGGATCGAGAGCGCCTGGACCTCGCGGCTGGTGCTCTTCGCCGCCGCTTGGTTGGCTGCTGCCGTCGCCACCTGACCGGCCACGTTGAAGCTCAGGCCGGGAGGTGGGTGCGCAGGCCCGAAGGTCCCCTCAATGCCGTCCACCAACCGTTTCGTTGCCACCTGGTTCGACTGGCCCACGCTGGCGGAGACCACTACCTGAACGGCCCGGCCATTCCCTGAGGTCTCCAGCTGTCGCACCGACACCACCTGGGGCAGACGCTGGGCCCGAGCCGCCTCCCGCACTATCGCCGCTTGATCTCCCGCCGTGAGCGGGCCGGCCGCCCGCGATGCCACCACCACGACCTGACGGATGTCCTTCTGGACCCCTAGCGGGCCGGCGAGTCTGGCCGCTTCGACGCTCGGAGCAGTCGCCGGCAAGAAGGCGCTGTTGCTGGTGTTCACCTGGCTCCCCAGGGAGGGCAGGAGGCGTCCGGCCGCCAGGGTCCCCAGCAGCCAGATGACCACGATGGGCCACCGATGCGTGACCACGAGCCGTCCCAGCCGCAGGAAGAGGGCGCTCACGGCCGCCGTACCCGCTCAGCGACCGGTGGGCAACGGACCGGCTCCGGTGTCGGCGGGTGCCCCGCTCGGCTGAGCGGCTGTCGAAGAGTCGGCAGCGGACACTGACCGCCGGCTGAGCTCCTGCGTCAGAACGTCGAGATCCTCCAGTAGCACCCCTGCCCGCCGCCGGCCCAGCCTCTCGAAGGTTCTGCGGAGCGGCTGGAGATGGGCGTCAACCAGCCGGAGGACCTCCTCGGAACGATCTGGGCGGATCGACGCCAAGGTCCTCCGATGGTCGGCCGCGTCCTCTCGACGCTCCACAAGTCCGGCATCAGCCAGCTGGCTGACCAGCAGGCTGGTGGTGGTAAGGGCGACCCCAAGCCTCTCGGCGAGGGCAGAAACAGTCAATGGCCCGTGGAACACGACCTGGGTCAGAGCGGCGAGGTGGCGCGGCGCCAGCGAGGCCAGAGCCGGTGGGTCGGCGGGACCTGGCGCGATACCCCGGCGCCGTCCCGCCTGAGCGACCCGGACCAGCGCCACGAGCAGCTGATCTGCTTCGGGTCCACTTCCCAAGAGCGGCGCCCCGGGTCTGCCAATAACTTCTGCTTCCAACACTATGTAAATCATAGTACCAACTTACCCACCTGCCCGTGGACCGCGCAGCCCAATGGAGGTGACGGGTCGCCCCTTGGCGCAGCCCGAACACGGCTGCGGATCGCCGCCTGGCGCTCGCCTCAGCTGCGCTCATGGCGGCTAGCAGCACGCGGCCGTGCTGGCTGGCCGACGCGTCAGACGCAGCCCGAACCCGCCGGTGGTGCCCGGCTTGGGAGGGGGTTGATGCCGGGTTTCCAGCGCGGCCGCGCGCCGACAGTTGAGGTGCCACCGCGCTCAAGGACTGGCGGTCGGCGATGGCGATGAAGACGCGGAGCGCCCGGGCCGCAGCGAGCGGCAGGCGGCGCGGGCACTTTTGGCTGTCGCCGAGCCCGTGGTGCGCGCTGGGGAGGGCGAGTTCGCTCCCGCCGGCTTGGCTGTGAGGCCGTGAGCGGCCAGACAGGACCGGTAGGCCCTCCGGGCACTGTCGGCGCGGAGCGAGCGGCAGGCGGCGCGGGCCTCTTTGGCTGCCGCCGAGCCCGTGGTGCGCGCTGAGGAGGGCGAACTCGTTCCCGAGGGTGTGGCGACCAGACCGTGGGCGGCCAGGCAGGACCGGTAGCTCTCACCGGCCGCCGGTTTGTCTTGGGAGGATGGGCCCCCGGACGGGGACGAGGTGGCTGCGCCACAGGCGGTCAGGGCGATCGCGAGGAACACCGTGGCCCCCAGCCGGGCGGTTGGCTCCCTCCAGGCGTGCAAGGTCGGACGCCCTGCTCCGGGCGCCTGCGCGCCCCGACCGCGAGCGCGCTGGCTGGGAGAGGAGGTCATGCGCTACGCAGTGCCTCAATGGGTGATAGCCGGGCTGCTCTCGCCGCCGGGTAGACGCCGAAGCACAGGCCGATGCCGACAGCGGCAACCACCGCCCCGACCACAGCGGGTAGCGAAATGACGACGGGCGCGTGCAGCAGCGAGGGCGCCACCAGCGACCCGCCCAGGCCCACGCTCACGCCGAGCACGCCTCCGGCGAGACCCAGAAGGGACGCCTCGATCAAGAACTGCCGCAGGATGACTCCGGGCGTCGCACCCAACGCCTTGCGCAGGCCAATCTCCTGCACCCGTTCCGAGACCGAGACCAGCATGATGTTCATCACCCCAATCCCACCCACCAACAGGGCTATCGCGGCGATGCCACCGAGCAGGACCGTCATGGTCTTGGAGACCGAGCTGGCGGTAGCGAGAAGGCTGGTCTGGGGGGTGATGGTGAAGTCGGCGGCAGCTGCATTGGGGAGCTGGTGGAGTTCCAGCAGCAGGTTGTCAGCCTCTTGGTAGGCGGCGCTCATCGTGGTTGGGCCGGTGGCCGAAAGCAGGATCTGCGAGAGGCTCTGGGCGTAAGGGCCCCGGGATCCGAAGAGGCCTTCCGCCACCGAGATCGGAATGACGACCAGGTTGTCCTCGTTGGCGTTGGCCGACGATCCCGCCGGGTTGAGCTCGCCGGTCACCAAGAAGGGGACACCATCGATGGTGATGGTGCGGCCGATGGTTCGAGAGGAGGGAAATAGGTTCTGGGCCACCTCGGTGCCGATCAGGGCGACGTGAGCCTGGTTCTGGACCGCGGCGGTCGTGAAGGGCTGTCCTAACACCACCTGACGGTCGCGGATGGCGAGGTAGGCAGGGGTGGTGCCGACGACGGGGGCGGTCCAGTTGTTGGTTCCCGCCGTGAGTGAGCCGGAGCGCTCCGAGACCGGCGCGACCCGGCTGATCTGGGGACAGTCAGTGGCGTTGCCCAGAGCATTTGCGTCCGCCAGGGTCAGCGTGCTGGCCGACCCCAGGCCGCCGCTCAGGCCGGCCGTCGCCACCGAGCCGGGGGTCACGATGAGCATGTTGGTGCCCAGCGAGGAGATCGCGCTGCCGACTTGAGCCTGGGCTCCCTCTCCCAGGCCAACAGTCAAGATCACCGCGGCGATACCTATCAGCAGCCCGAGAACCGTGAGGATAGAACGGCTGCGCCGCTCGAGCAGGCTGTCGAGGGCACCCCGGAGAAGTTCCAGCCAGCTCATGCCGGCTGGGTGACGTCGGAGACTATCTGGCCGTCGCGGATCCGCACCTGGCGCCGAGCCCGGCGCGCCACGTCAGGGTCGTGGGTGATGAGCACCACCGTCTTCCCCGCGTCGTGGACGGTGTCGAAGATCGAGAGCAGCTCGTCGGCCTGATCGGACGCCAGGTTCCCGGTCGGCTCGTCCGCCAGCAGGATGTCGGGGTCGGTGACCAAGGCCCGCGCGATCGCAACTCGCTGCTGCTGCCCCCCCGACAGCTCGGTGGGCCGGTGCCTAAGCCGGTCTTCCAGACCGACACTGACCAGGGCCCGCTCGGCTCGCTCTCGCCGCGCCGCTCGGCGTCGCTCCCCCCCATAGAGGAGCGGCAGCTCCACATTGCGGGCCGCAGAGATCCGGGGCAGGAGGTGGAACTGCTGGAAGACGAAGCCGACCTTCCGGTTGCGGACTTCGGCCAGCGCTGCCTCGGTGAGCTGGGAAACATCAGCGCCGCCGATCCGGTAGGAGCCTGAACTCGGAACGTCGAGACAGCCGAGGATGTGCATCAACGTGGATTTGCCAGACCCCGACTGCCCCATGATGGCCAGGTAGTCGCCGCGCTCAACCGTCAGGTCCACCGACCGCAGGGCGTCGACTCGGGCCGCCCCGGAACCGTAGGACTTTGACACGGACGCGAGCTCCAAGAGTGGCGCCTCGACCCGGGCAACTCTGGCGGGGATCGGCGCTGAGCGCTGTGACCCATCAGAAGACCGGGGTCCTCCACCGATCACGGGATTCCCCCGCCACCCTTGCGACGGGCCTTGGCCCCTCCGGCGGCCCCCCGGCGTCCCAGCAGACCGGCGGCGCCGCTGGGGAGGGGCTTGTTCATCTGAGCCAGAACCACCTGATCGCCCAGTGCCAGTCCGGACGTCACCTGTGCGACGATGGCGTCGGCCGCGCCAATCTTGACCGGGTGCTTGACCGCACGCCCGGTCTTGACGATTAGCACGTAGGTCCCCCGAGAGCCGCTCCCGTGGACACTGCTGGCGGGGATGGTCAAGACGTGGGCGACGCGCTGGACGATTATCGCGGCCTCGGCCGCCGCGCCCGCGAACAAGCCGGGAGGACTCCCGGTCACGGTGATCACGATCGGGAACGCGGCTACCCCCTGAACGATGGTGGCGAGCGGGGTAATCGCGCTGACCTTCCCGGGCAGTGGCCGCGTCTGGCCGGCCGGGGTCACCAACGCCGCCTGCCCAACATGCACCTGTCCGACCTGGGCGTCGCTGACGTTGGCAGCCACCTCAAAGGCACCCAGGCCGTCGACCACGATGTCGGTAGTGTTGGCCGCGGTGCGGACACTGCTGGCGCCGTCGGGCTGACCGGCTGTGATGTTGATCTGGGCCACCACGCCGGCCGCCGGAGCGGTGAGATGGGTGGAGCTGACGGCAGCCTGGGCTGCGGTCACCGCCGTTTGGGCGATGGTGACCTCCGCCTGATCGATGGCGATCTGGGCCGGGGCGGAGACGGACGAGGCAGCCTCGGCGAGGGACAGCTTGGCCTCTGCAATGGTGAGGTTCGCCTCGGCTTGGGTCAACTGGGCCTGCAGCGTGGCGGAGTCGAGGGTCGCGAGCAACTCTCCCGCGGTGACCATCTGACCAGGCGTCACGTCGACAGTGGCCACCACGCCCGGAGCAGGAAAGCTCAGACTCCAACTGTTCACCGGTTGGAGCGTACCTGCCACCACCACGGTGTCGGTGACCGTGCCGTAGCGGGCCGTCGCGGTCACGAAGGGAGATTGGACGGGCCGAGTGCGAGCGTAAACCACCCCACCGGCGGCGAGCGCGGCCACCAGCCCCAAGAGCGCCAGGGCACGTTTGCGCGGCACCAGCCCCATAGGCCGGGCCAACCTACCGGGCCGCTCCGATCCCGTGGGGTTTGAGCTGGACACCGCTACCAGCGCGCTCGTTGGTCGAAATGGAACAGCTGGTTCCCACGGTCGGCAGCGGGGATTCGCTGGTGTCCGGTCATCGAATCCAGGATCGTCGCGACGGCGCTGCTCTGCCTTAGTCCAGACTGAGAGAGTCCGGGGCCAGCCGCTTGCCCTCGTCGGCGGCCGCTGTGGGGCACGCGGCCCTGGCGGTGCGTCCCCGCGTCAGGCGTCGCGACGGACGCCACAGGGCTCCGTCGGGGCGGGGGCCCGAAGCCAAACCCATACTCACGTGACCGGCGCCGCGTTCGCTTGGCGGGCTTGATACGGAGTGATGAACCGCATGCTTTCCATGGCCGCGAGCACCGCCGCCCGGCGCGCGCGCGCGCCCTTGGGGTTCGTGAGAGGGTCCAACAGACTGGGCGCTTGCGGCAGACCGGCGAGAAGGGCGAGCTGCGCCAGCGAATCGCGGGCCAAGGCCCTGTGGAAGTAGACAGTGCTAGCCTGTTCGGCTCCAACCGCTCCGCTGCCCAGATAGACCTGTGACAGGTACGCGTCCAGGATCTGACTCTTGGTCAAGTGGTCGGTGATTTTGAGGGCGAGCACTATGTCCACCCAGCGGAGCCAAATCGAGCGGTCAGACCCATGGAGGTAGAGGTCCTCCGCCAACTGCTCGGTGATGGTGGAACCGCCCTGGCACTCGCAGCGGTGGAGGAGATCGTAGGCGGCGGCCCGCAACAGCCCCTGCAAATTGATCCCGTGATCCTGGTAAAAGTTCTGGTCTTCCACGGAGACGATCGCCTCGGCAAGGTACCTGGGTACCTCGGCCGAGGTCAGAGGCCGCGTGCGGTGAATCCGGTCTAACTTCGCCACGGCGCCGCGGAGACCGTCAGTGGAAGGAGTGGCGATCCACGTACCCGCCCACAGGCACGTCACTGCGAGTGCGCACAGGGCAACCGCCCGGCGGACCCGGCGCCAGGTGGCCGCGTGGCGCACGCGCATGCCGCTCCATGAGGCCATGGTCACAGTTCTCCTCGGAGCCACATGCTTTCGCCATCAATGCAGCTCACCTACCATCTGGCCGTCGCTCTGGCTGCCTCGGCGATGCCGGATTGAGCCACTGGCATGATGCGGGCCTGGCTGCAGGAGAGGCGCTGGCTGCAGAGCGTCGGCGGGCCGGCGCTCGGCGCCGGCGTCGGCGCAGCTCCCGCCACAGGTAGGTGAAGTACACGAACGCTCCCAATCGAAGATCCCGCTCAAGCTCGGGCAGACCTCATTCAGCGGTCAGCCTCTGGGACCGCGATCCGAGGCGCCTTGGAGAAAGTTGAGAGTTGGGGGAGCGGGCTAAACTCCATGCGACGGCTGCCGCCGATCCGCAGGCGCAGAGCCCGAAT
>JAJYWM010000043.1 GCA_021791455.1 bacterium
AGGTCACGCTGCGCACGAGGAACGCGGACTTGGAACTGGCCGAGGCCGGTGAGTACCAGCACCAGGTCGTCAACGACGACGTTGACCGAGCGGCCGGGGAGATCGCGGGAATAGTGCGGCTCGGAGCGGGCTGATCGCGGCCGGGGAAGCGGGGGCTGGCACAATGATCGCATCATGACTGGCAGAGGTTTCCGCTTCGCCGATCTGCGGGTCGCCGTGCATGTATGCGGTGGCATCGCGGCCGTCAAGGTGCCGGCCCTGATCAGCGAGCTGCGGCGGGAAGGCGCCGAAGTACGGGTGGCCCTCACCGATGCCGCCGCCTCGTTCGTTACCCCCCTCAGCCTGCAGGCTCTGGCTGGGCACCCTGTCCATCGGAGGCTTCTGGCGCCTGGAGATGATCTGGAAGGAGCGGGCATGCCCCATCTGGACCTCTCCGGGTGGGCCGATCTGCACCTGGTAGTTCCGGCCACCGCAAGCACCCTGGCACGAATGGCCGCCGGCCTGGCCGACGATGTGGTGTCCTCAACCCTGCTGGCGGCCCGCACCCCGGTGCTGGTGGCTCCCGCGATGGAGACTGCCATGTGGACCCACCCCGCCACGGCTGCCAACTGTGAGGTGTTGCGACGGCGAGGCATCCATTTTGTAGGGCCGGTCAGCGGTCGGCTGGCCTCCGGCAGGGAAGGGGTGGGCCGAATGGCCGAGCCATCTGACATCCTGGTGGCCGCGGCCACCCTGGTGCGCTCGCCGGGACCGCTGGCGCGGATTCGAGTGCTGGTAACCTCTGGGGGGACCAGGGAGCCGATTGACCCGGTGCGGTATCTCGGAAACCACAGCAGCGGAAGAATGGGCATGAGCCTGGCGGAGGCCGCGGCGGAACGCGGGGCCGAGGTGGCCCTGGTGACCACCTCCGATCTGCTTCCCGCGGTTGCGGGAGTTGAGGTGACCAAGGTCGAGACGGCGGGGCAGATGCTGGAGGAGGTGCTCCGACACCTGCCTCACACCGAGCTGCTGCTGATGGCAGCGGCGGTCGCCGACTACCGGCTGGAGAGTCCTCGGACATCCAAGATCCACCGCTCCGCCGATCCCCACCTGGTCCTCGAGCTGGTGCCCAACGTAGACATCCTGGCGGAGGTGATGCGGCGGCGACCAGACGGGTGCCGCGTGGTCGGCTTCGCGGCCGAGACCGACGACTTTGGCCGCCGCGGGCGGGCCAAGTTGGCGGCGAAGAAGTGTGACATGCTGGTCGCGAATCCGGTGTCGGGGGAGCACTCCTCCATGGGCGGGGAGAACGCCGAGGCGCTGGTCCTTTTTGCGGATGGGCGGGAGGTCGCGATCCCCTGGAGTTCGAAGGAAGCGGTGGCTGCCAGGGTCCTGGATTTGGCCCAGGAGCTGCTGGCGGCGGAGGAGAGGGGCGCCAGGCCCGCGTGAGTCCAACGTCCCCCATGGTGGCCCGGGTGGTTCCCGACCTGCCCGCAGGCCCTCCCGGCCAGGTTTACGACTATCTGGTGCCGGATGAGATGGGCGACCAGATCCGGCTGGGGCAGCGGGTCCAGGTGCCCTTCGGCCGCCGCCGAATCTTCGCCTTCGTGGTGGAGCTGGTGGAGGAGTCTGGGGTCGAGAGTCTCAAGCAGATCGAGAGAATCCAGAACCCGGATCCGCTTCTGCTGGCCCACCAGATCTCGCTCGCTCGTTGGATCTCGGCCCACTATCTGAGCCCACTGCCGGAGGCGATACGGGCGATGGTTCCGCCGGCCCTCAGGACCGGGACGCCCGGAGCCCGCTTGCGGGCCCGCAAGAGCCAGGGAGCGGTGGCTGACCTCACCACGCCGAGCGCCCCGCCGGAACTCCTCCTGAGCGATGCCCAGGAGGCTGTCCTGGACCCCATTCGAAGCGCTGTGCTCTGGTCCAAGCCGGGCGAGTTTCTTCTCTTCGGCGTCACCGGGTCGGGCAAGACGGAGGTGTACCTGGCGGCGATCAAGGCCGCCTTGGGTCAAGGGCGGGGCGCGATCGTTCTCATTCCGGAGATCTCCTTGACTCCCCAGACGGTCGCCCGCTTCTCAGTGCACTTCCCGGACAGGGTGGCGGTTCTGCACTCGGCCCTGACCCCCGCGGAGCGCGCCCGCGAGTGGCGGAGGGTCAGAGCGGGCAAGGTGGATGTGGTCGTCGGCTCCCGCAGTGCCATCTTCGCGCCCATGAGCAATCTGGGTCTGATTGTGGTGGACGAAGAGGACTCCACCTCCTACAAGCAGTACGACCGAGTCCCCCGATACCACGCGGTCGAGGTGGCCAGGCGCCTGGGACGGATCCTGTCGGTCCCGGTCGTGCTGGGGAGCGCCACCCCACGCCTGGAGGTCTACCACCAAGCAGTCCACGATACCGGCATCCGGATGCTGCGTTTGCCAGGGCGGTACGGAGGCAGGCCCATGCCTCCGGTGCATGTGGTGGACCTGCGCGAGGAGCTGGCCAAGGGCAACACCTCTCCCTTCTCAGCCCGGCTCGCCGAATCGGTGTCGAAGACCCTGGCCGAGCAGGGGCAGGTGATCCTGTTTCTCAACCGCCGGGGGGTGTCCAGCGTGGTCCTCTGCCGAGCCTGCGGTGAGGCGCTGGGGTGTCCCAACTGTTCAGTTTCACTCACCCTCCATGCCCCTGACCTGATGTGCACATGTCATTACTGCGGTCACCAGGTCCGGCTGCCCGAGCGGTGCCCCGAGTGTGACGGCAAGATTCTCAAGGCGCTTGGGGCAGGCACCGAGAAGGTCGAGGCAGAGGTCAGGTCAAGGTGGCCCACCGCCAGGGTGCTGAGAATGGACAGGGACACCGTCGGACACCGTGACGCGCACCGCGAGATCTACCAGGCCTTCGCGGAACGTCGCGCGGACCTCTTGATCGGAACCCAGATGGTGGCCAAGGGCTGGGACCTTCCCGGAGTTCGGCTGGTCGGGATTGTGAACGCCGACATCGCCCTGCACTTTCCCGACTTTCGAGCCTCGGAACACACCTTCTCGTTGCTCACCCAGGTGGCGGGGAGGGCCGGGAGGGGAGACGAGCCGGCCCAGGTCATACTGCAGACCTACTCACCCGAGCATCCGGCGGTGCTTCACGCGGTCACCCACGACTACGAGGCATTCGCGGGACCCGAGCTGGAGGCGAGGCGTCAGCTGCGCTTTCCGCCCTACTCGAGGATTGTGGTGCTGACCAGAAGCGCCACGACCGAGGAGGCCGCGCGAGGCGCCTGCGAGCGCGAGGCGGCCCGCCTGGGACCGCTGGCGGCGGCGGCCGGGGTGGAGGTCCTAGGCCCGAGCCCCGCATTCATTCCCAAGCTGCGCACCCTTTACCGCTGGCAGCTTTCGTTGCGCGGGACCAAGTTGGAAGGGATGAGGGATCACCTGCCCTCAACCAGGGGTTGGACCATCGACGTAGATCCGGCGTGAGGAGACCGGGTGCGGCCCAAGCATAATCTCTACCTCTGAGTGTCCACCCGAGGAGATTTTCCCGTGCGCATCGTCTTCGCCGGTTCCACCACCTTTGCGCTGCCGTCGCTCTCCGCGCTGGCGAGGGGACCACACGAGGTGGCGTATGTCCTCACCGCCCCGGAGAGGAAGGGGGATCGAGGCCGGCCGGCTGAGAGACCGGTGCGAGACCTGGCCAGGGCGCTTGGTTGCCAGGTCATGCAACCGGAGCGTGCTGACGCCGCCGCCTTCGCCGAAATGGGACCGCTGGACATGCTGATCGTTTGCGCATACGGCCAGCTGCTGGCGGATCCCGTCCTGCGCCTCTTCTCGCATGGGGCCTGGGGAGTACATCCGTCGCTGCTCCCCCGCCATCGGGGAGCATCCCCAATTGCCGCGGCCATCCTGGCTGGCGATGTGGAGACGGGCGTCAGCATCTACCAGATGGACCGTCGCCTGGATGCGGGCCCGGTTCTGGCCCGGGTTAGAGTCGCGGTGCCACCACGCGCCACCACTCCATCGCTGACCGCGATGCTGGCCCCGACGGCCGCGGACCTCTTGGAAGCCACGCTTGACTCATTCAGCGCGGGCCAGGTTGTCGCGAGTGCCCAGGACGAGGCGCTGGCCACGTACGCTCCGAAGGTGACCCGTGACAGTGGTGAGATGTCTTGGGAGATGCCAGCCGCCACAATCGACCGCTCGGTGCGGGCCCTGCAACCATGGCCGGGGAGCCGGGCCAACCTTTGCGGTTCTCGGGTGAAGCTGATCTCCGGGGACGTGATCAGCATGCCGCCGGCACTTGGGGAGGCGCCACCCGGGCAGCTTCTGGGGATGAAGGGCGACTCACTGGCGATCGCCACTGGGGCCGGAGCCTATCTGATCGAGAAACTGCAACCACCAGGGGCAAGGCCGATGACCGCGCGGGACTTCCTGCACGGGCGCCGGATCTCCCTGTCGGCACTGCCGCTGTGAGCAAACCCGAGCAGGGGCCCCTCATAGCCCGCAACAGGCGTGCGTGGCACGAATATCACGTGCTGGAGGAGTACGAGGCCGGGCTGGAACTGCACGGCACCGAGGTGCGCTCGCTGCGCCAGGGAGGGGCGCAGATAGCGGAGGCGTACATTCGTATCGAGAGGGGCGAGGCGTGGCTGCTCGGGGCCCACATCCAGCCTTACCAGTTCGGCAACAGGCAGAATCACGAACCGGGTCGGGCGCGCCGGCTGCTCTTGCACCGGCGCGAGATCTCCCACCTCACAGGGCTGGTCAAGCAGCCCGGAATCACCCTCATCCCGCTGGACATGCATCTCGAATCGAACCGCGTGAAGGTCAGAGTTGGAGTCTGCCGAGGCAAGCGGGAGTATGACAAGCGCGCCGCCCTGATGGAGAAGGATGCCAAGCGCGAGATCCAACGAGGGCTGGCTCGAGCCTGGAGAGGCGGGTGACTACCACCGGCCCTTGGAACCTGAGTGGGAAAGTGGCCGCTGAGGTATATTGATCAGACGACCTGACCCGTGGGGGCGTGTGGCTTCGACGGGGACGTGGGTTGCGAGATGGCGTGTCGAGCCCCGGGCTCGTAAAACCGGGAAAGGCATTAACTGCCAACCACTCGAGCCAACCGGCTCTGGCCTACGCCGCCTGATCTGATCAGGAGGTAGTGCCGAAAGCCCAGGCCTAGGCCTGGCGTCGACCGGTCGGGGGCCTGCGACGACCGGATCCGACGTAAATACAGCGGGCTAGCCTCGCGGTGGCGTCTCGGCGCCGTGGGGGACGCACACCGAGTCTGGCGGATCGGCATCCTGTCCGGAGGAGGCTCTTCCGTGAGATTAGTTTCCGGGCTACACACGTAGAGGTCTCGTGAGACGCGTTCTCGGACCCGGGTTCGATTCCCGGCGCCTCCACCAACGCAAAGAATTCGAACCCGGCTCCGAGTCTGGGATTACCAGCACTGATGGGCGGTAGTCGAGGCAAGGTGAACTCGGGAGATTGCGCGTCGCCTTCCCGTGTTACGGTGCTTCAGGCAAGATCGTGAACGGCCTTCCGGCAGTTGAGCGGATCACACGAAAGTGACGACGATCCAAAGTGAGCAGACGATCCGTCCGGTACCGGTGGGCAAGGATGACCAACGAAGCGTCTGCCACGCCGATGTCCTGATCTCGGTAGCGGTCGATCACCGCGCAGGCTTCCCGAAGATCAGCGATCTGTATGGTCGGCAGCTCCCAGGCCCCTCCTGACAGCTCGGTCAAGGCAGCCAGTTCGGCGTATACCCCTCGCCGAGTCGCCAGCAAGTAGTCGAGCTCGGCGACGACGTAGGGAGACACGATGAATGGACCCGAATCGGCTTCGATTACCCGGCTGACCCCAGCGCAGTATGCGTCGCTCGCATCGAAATATGCGAGGAGTCCGCTGGTGTCGCAGATGAGTGTTATCAGCGCTCACCGAAACCCGCGAGCGCCTCATCGGCTTGCTCTGCGAGCGACGATTTGCCACTTATGAAGAGCTGCCCCTTCGGTCGGGGTTGGCCAGATAGACGGACCCGGGCGGCGATCGCTTCGCGGATCAGCTCAGCCTCCGAGCATCCGGACACCGCCGCCATCCGCCGGAGCGACTGCTTCAAGTCCTCTGGTAGGTACACGGTGGTCTTGTTCATGAACGTATGGTACCACCTATGGCACTGGTCATTTCCCGTGGTAGCAGCTAGATGCCGTGGGTGCCGAACGGCTCGTGTTGCCAGTGACGGCCACAGGTCGCCATTCGGGATTGCGGCCCGAGGAGATCGGCTCGTCGAGATGTGCAGCGTCAGAGGGGACGACCGTGGCAGGTGTCCCAAGGACCGTCAGGCCCATCCGGGACTCGGCCGAGGCTGTTCCACGTGCCACTTGATCGCCTTCGCGATGGTCTTATCGCTCACCCCCAGGTGCCGCGCAACGGCGGAGTCGCTGAGCCCAAGCTGGTGGAGGACAATGGCTCTCGGCGCGATACGCTGGTAGTCAGGCGGCTATTCACCCTGCCGCACCTCAGCCTCCAGCACCAGCGCCGAGGAGGTTCGAATTCTTTGCGTTCGGGTCCACCAGGTGGCCGGGGGCCCATTCGGTGGACCAGCCGCTCGCCCAGCGGCCACAGCCCCAGGTGAGCCCAGTCCGCCTGCGCCTGGTGACCGGGTGCGCTCTCAAACCGGATCTCGGGGTCCACCACCAGCGCTGGACGCAGTCTCCGCAGCTGCCGGGCGAAGGTCGGATAGCAGCCCTGGTAGCCGTAGTCCGCCACCAGCTCGCCGTTGACGATGGTCCCCCGGATCCCCGTGCACACCTCCAACCGCCGTTGCACATGGGCCAGCTGCGCCGGCGTGAGCGCCTTTGGCTTGGCCCGTTCCGGGTAGTGGCGAGGCTCTTCGCTCTCCGCCGCCCGCTTCACCGTCCGCCAGTTCAGTCCGAATTCCCGGGCCAGAGCCGTGATGCTCCAACCATGACTTCGCAGGACTCGCAAACTCATCCCAATTCCCTCACACTGCACAGGGGCCTCCTCGAGGCGTGGACTCGACACCCAAAGCCTGCCAATGGGGCCCCTTTCCGTTGTTCTCATACAGGGCTCCGGTCCTGCCGCAGAGCTCTGCACGTTTCGTGATCAGGTCATTGCACTATTCTTGATCGCCAACAGCGAATGTCGTGTATGGATATTTGCCCGGCAACTTCCGCTACTCGGAGCGGTACGTGGCGTTCATCGGGCTCTGCTGTGCTGCCGTAGCTGGTGCCGGACTCGTGCTGACGGTGGTCTGGTCTATGCACAGCGAAGGCTGTGCTAGTGCCAGGGGCCGTTGTCGCAGTGCTATCGGTGTGGGGCGCCAAGGCCATCGCTGTTGGCATCGGCCTCGGCTTTATTGGCATCCGGGGGGGCACTGATGCCAGTTGGTGGAGGTGTGATATCTCGGCTCAACAGAGTGTATGCGGCGCTTCCTGGGAAGTTTCAATATCCGCCATGGTGGCACCGCCTCATCGGTGGGATGATCTGCTGCTTCGGCCTCATCGTTGCGGTGGCCGGCGGCGTACTGGCGAGATGACCGTCATGGTGGCAGGTCGAGCGAGCGCGGTGCAAGACCGCCGAATCGAAGCGCCGCGGGCTCTCACGTGTCGACCAGGTAGGCAAGTAGGCCAGCTGGAACCGCCCACGCCTGGTCGTCCCCGACATCCAACACATTGCGGGTGACGAGCAGTCCCTTCCACCGCGACGCGTTGACCGTCGCCGCGTCGCCGCGCCAGCTCCCGCCTTCGGAGTATTTTCCCTCCACAGCAGTGTCGCCGAGGTGGGGGGAGACGAAGTCGATCTCCTTGCGGGCGGGCGTCCGGACGTGAAAAAGGAACTCGTCGTTCTCCGCCGTCTTGATGCCGCTCAAGACCTGCCGGCGGATGGACATGCCGAGCTGCATCTCGGTCAGCACCGTCGGGTCGATACCGTGACGCTCTGTGTTGCGAAGGTGGGCGAGTTGGGCCACCAACGGGTCCACGGCATAGAGCTTGTCCTGGGCGCGCTCTCGAGCAAGCCAGGCGTCTGGAGACTTCTGCGGGCAGGCCCACAATAAGAACGAGGCGCGCAGGTATCCGACGTGGCGGGCGACGACCTCGTGTCTCACGTCTACGTCCCTCCCGATGGAGGAGAGGCTTGCCGGGGAAGCCATCGATAGCCACAGCCGTTCGAGAAGGGCCATTTCCCGGTTCGTGCCGAGCTGGCTGTGCTTGAATGCGTCGCCAGCGATCACCTCGAAGAGATCGTTGACGAACGACGCCGGGACGGGATCGCCGATGGCCGCGGCAGCCACCGATCGCGGGAACCCGCCATAGGTGAGGTACGTGTCCCACAGGCGCACGAGATCGTCTAGCCAGGGGAGGGAGGCTTGGTACGCCGAGCGGGCTATGGGGCCATGTAACGACGCCACGTCAAGCGGTTCCACATCAGGCAAGGGAGCATGGGCCACCAGGTCGGCGAAGGTTCGGAAGCCCATGGGGAACAGGGACCGGTCCAGGTTTGTTTCTCGCCCACGTCGGCCGGCCAGCTCGCCACCGGCTTCGGTCAGCGCCGCCGCGTTAGATCCGGTGAGGACTACCGTGGCCTCACGGAACGCCGGGTCGTTGTCCCTGAGCCACTTGATCTCCTGCGCCCAGTTGCCGGTCACGGAGGAGATCTCGTCGAAGAACCAGACCCGTCGGTGACCGGCGGGGAGCATTGGCAAGGCGGTGTTCTGCACCAGGGTCCGCAGCTCCTTGGCGGCCATGTTGTCGGCTGCCACTCGTATGATCGCAGTCGGCGGTACCTCGTCGGCGATCAGGTCCTCGATCTGCTGTTTGAGAGCCACGGTCTTCCCCACCCGTCGCGGCCCTCTCAGTACGTATAGGGCCCCTGTCACAAGCCCGGATAGAGCCCCCGAACGGTAGCTAAGACCGGTGTCCGCCGCTTCCCGCAGGTCAGGGTCGGTCAAAGCCCACCGGCTGTCCCTCCACCACGGGTTGAGACGTGAGAGTTCCTGGGCGAGCTGGCCGATTTTCGTATTCACACGCAAGATGGTATACCATTCTGATGGTAGCGCGCGCAAAGATGTAGACTATCCGGCCCGGGGCACGCGCAGGAGTGTAGGCCCCGCGCTCGGGGAAATTCGCTCAAGCCACCTCCTTGGCTCCAGTGGGTCAGGCACGAATCTGTCCGGGTGCAGCCCGGGGTTCCCAGTTCCAATCTGCCCACCCTGGTGGCCAGGGTCTTGGCCCGGTACCTGTTGCGCGCCGCCTGCCGCTCCCGGGTCCGTTCGTGGCGGCCCCGCTGGTCACGTAGGCCGGCAGACCTTCCAGCCAACCCCCTGTCAGACTCCCTCGTTTGAGGCCATCAAGGCGCCTCGTTCTGTTCGGGTCTGGGCCGTCTCGACCATGTACAGAATACCGGTAGCAGCGCGTACAAGCCCCAGATGGGACGACTCCGGACACTGCCGCGCCGAAGTCGCCGTAGGCCAGAATCAGAACCCTGCAACAACCCCACCAGGGTTCTTTCAAGGAGAGTTGCAAGGTTGCCTCGAGCGGGCACGTCTGGGGCGGATGAAGTCGGCTTGATGGTGCCGTGAGCGACGCTTTCGATCATCGCACTCGGCAGAGCGCGTCGGCGAGGGTTGAGCCGACTTCAGTGGGCTAGGGGCCCAGAAGGGCCAATGGCGCCACAACAACCCCATCCTGCCGGCGGTACGCGTACTGGGTGGCGGTGATAACCAGTAGTGACATCGGAGGGCGGACAACGCGGCGGGAAGCCAAGCGGAGTAGATCTGCAGCCGTTTCGTCGACTTGGGTAGAGCCCATCTTCACCTCGATCCCGATCCAGGCACCGTCCCGGCGCTCGACGATCAGGTCGACCTCAAGTTCCCTCCCGCGCTCCCGATAGTGGTAGACGGACGCAGCGCCTTCCTCTGCGTACACGCGTATGTCGCGGGTAGCTAGAGATTCGAAGAGGTATCCGAGGGTGTCGAGGTCTCCGAGGAGCCTCGTTGGGTCGCACTCCATGAGCGCCGCTGCAAGCGACGGGTCTACGAGATGCCGTTTGGGCGTTGTCATCAGGCGCGTTCGTGAACGCAACTCAGGGTTCCATACCTCGACGTCGTCGACCACCATCAGTCTGCAGAGGGCGTCGAGGTACGGCTCGGCAGTCCACCGCGATGGCGCCTGATTCTCTGCGATTCCGCGGGCTCGATCGACGATGGTGCTCAGCCGACTTGGGTGGGCGGTCAGTTGGGCGTAGGCCTGCAGGAACCACCTGACCATCCGGGGATTCCGGCGCGCTCCAGACACGACGTCGATATCGTGATCGATGATCATGTCGATGTAGCCGTTGATAAAGGCTAGCGCATCGCCGACGGATCGCCCAATCAGGGCCGGCCACCCGCCCACTACAATCCGCTCGGAGTAGGCTGCCAGATCGAGGGCAGAAGTACCGGTCGATGGTGCTTGGCCATCGAGGAGCTTACGGATAGAGATGATGCCAGGAGAGATCCGCTGCTCGAAGAGGGTCATCGGCCGCATCTGCAGGACCGCAAGGCGACCGGCACCCGAGTGCCGTGAAACTTCGTCTCTTGGGGTTGCCGAGCCGGTGAGGATGAACTGCCCGGGCGAGCGACGCACGTCAACCTCGCACCGCACGGCGTCCCAGAGCAGCGGTTCCCGCTGCCACTCGTCGATGAGCCGAGGAGTGGCGCCAGGCAAGATCAGCCGGGGATCAATGCTGGCAGCACGCTGGGCCTCGACGTCAACGTCGAGGAGGACCTCACCTGCGGCCCGCTGGCGGGCGGTCTCAGTCTTTCCGCATGCCTTCGGCCCAACGATCACAGCGGCACCGATGGACTTCAGAGCCTTCGCAAGGGCGTCATCAGCGATCCGGGGGACGTAGACGTAGCGCGCGCTCCTTGAAGTCTTCATTTGGCGCCCGTTCTACAAGTCGCAACTGATCCAGCCAACAAGTCGCAACACTCTCAGCCCACCTGTCGCAATCGACACGGCCAAGCGTCTCAACTTCGATCTTGGTGGGTGGCGTAAACTCAGCCCGCCCAAGGGAGGCACCTCGCTGAGCTTGAAGACCATGAAGGGCGCCTTGGTGGCTCGGTGCGGCCGGGCTTACCTTGGGCCCGGCCGGCGCTGTTCCAAGAGCCACTCGATCGCCTTCGCGATGGTCTTATCGCTCACCCCCAGGCGTCGACCGATTGATGCCTGGCTCAGACCAAGCTGGTGGAGGACAACGGCTCTCGGCGCGATGCACTGGTAGGCAGGCGACGACTCCATCTGGCCGACCTGCATCTCGAGTGCCAGCGCCGGGGCCGTTCGAATTCTTTGCGTTCGGGTCCACCAGGGTTCTTGCAAAGAGATTTGCAAGGTTGGTGCCGAAGTTGAGTTCAGGCGCCCCAAATCGTGCTGATGGGTAGTGCAAGAATCCGATCCGACAACCTAAAGACGTCTCGGCCGGTATGCATTACGGCCCCAGCGACCAACCGGTCCTCCAGGAGACTTCGCAACCAAAGTAAGTGCCTGGCATCGTGAGCCGATGGCGCCGAGGATGCCTTGAATTCAAAAGCCAGGACCTTCTTGTCCTCGGTTTCAAGGAGAAGGTCGATCTCCTGTCTACCGCCCTTTGTCCTCAAGTGGTACGGCTTGACCCTGGTCGGAGTCAAACCCCACAGGGGGCGCAGTTGGGCCGTAATGAAGGTGTCGAGCATTCTGCCAAGAACCTCCGAGTCGCCCAGGATTCCTTGGAGACTTACGTGTGCCGCATTGGCAGCCAGGGCCGGATCGACGATATAGCGCTTTGGGAGTTCGGTAAAACGCGAAAACGACTTCTTGGTCCAGCCCGGCAGACGTTCCGTCAGGAAGAGATTCTCGAACAATCCGTCATATCCCGCGGCCGCGTCCTTACCTACACCGGCGGCATCGATTAGGGTTTTGTCGAGCGGTGTTCCCGCCGTCTGCAGTGCTAGTGCCTCGAAGTAGGCACGCATCTTTTGGGGATTACCCCGTGGCATCACGGCAAGGGCGTCTCTAGTTATCACTTGGCTAATGTAACTATCGAGCCAGTTGCTTCTCGCCGCTTGAGAGAGAGGGCGCAGTGCCACCTCGGGAAAGCCGCCCCGGGTGGCCAACTCAAGGTAGTCGCTTAACCGCGGCCGGGTTTGCCCCCTGGCAAACGCAGCGACGTCGGAGGAGGCCACTTTGTCAAGGAACCCTACAGACTGCTTGTCTAGGCTCGTTTGCAGCTCCACTTCGGTCAATCCGTACATACTCATGCGAATGAAGCGGCCGGTCCCGGGCCAGACGCGGTTCTCCAGCTCGCCCCTAACACTGCCGGTCACAATGAAGCGACCGGGATGGGGGTCGCTATCTACCGCTCTGCGGACCGCTCCCAGCACCTCAGGCACCTCTTGCCACTCGTCTAAGAGCAAGGGCTCTCTTCTCCCTCGGAGAGCGTCGTCCGGATCGGCTTTAAAGGCGGCGGAGTCGGCTGGGCTGTCGAGACTGACTGTCTCGGCGGCGACTTGCCGCGCGGTAGTTGTCTTGCCGGCAGCCCGAGGCCCATTAATCATCACAGCGGGGAAGTCGGCCAGTAGTTGCTGCAATCTATCGTCAGCTAGGCGTCCCTGGTACTTCATAGGCTCCAGTGTAGCTCAGCCCCGCCCTCAGGTCCACCCTAGCCCCGCCCTCAAGTCCACCACAGCCCCGCTTGCAGGTCCACCTGACCCCCGCCCTGAAATCCAGTACAGCCCCGCGAACTGGGCGCCAAGACTCTCGTGTCCGTTGGCTGCAACAGCTGGAGGCTAGGTCGAAACCAACAGATGCCCCTAACGTCGCCACCTCAATTGGGCTCAGCCCGACTGTACGTGTACAAGAAAGCGGTAGCGGCCTGTACGAGCCGGTTGCGAAGTGCGTGCAGGAGGGGCTGAGCCGAAGTCGCCAGTGCCGCACAGCAAGACCTTGCAACAACCGCACCAGGGTTCTTGCAAGGCGACTTGCAAGGTTGCCCCGGCGCGGTTCGGCGTCCAGGACTGGGACTGGGAGCCGTACAAGCGCGCTCGGTGGGGCGGTCGGCCTGTCGGAAGCTGCGTCGAACCACTTCCGTCGGAGGGGTGGTCGAGTTCAGGCGGTGGGCGGCTCGACGCCGGTTGGTAGACCGGAGCCTGTCGGTGCCCGGGCAGCGGTACTACTGGCTGAGCGGATCTGGAGCGGGGACTCCACCATGCTGCGCCCACCTGTCTCTCCGGCCGGGCGGAGAACGGCGCGGTTGTCGCCCCCGCCGCCACGCTGGGAGGCCGACAGCCACTCGATGAGCATGTCCGCGCAGGCCGGCGATGGCCGCAGGAGGTTTGAGTTACGGGATCGGCTTCGCCGGCCGGCGAAATCCTGGGCGTGCCCACGACCGGTTGTTATCGTGCAGCGGTGCAGGTACGTCTCGAACGTCCCGATGACCGCGATGCGGTGCGCGAGTTGCAGCTGAGGGCGTTTGGCGATCATGGCGGCGTTGTGGCCCGCTTTCCGCACATCAGGGAGGGGTTTCAGCTCCCCCACCTTAGGGTTCAGGCGTAGCAGGCTGAGGGGACGGCGAGGAGCTCGAGGAGCTGTTGCTGGAGGATGGTGAGCTCTGGCGG
>JAJYWM010000062.1 GCA_021791455.1 bacterium
ACGCGGCGCCGTTCGGATTCCGGTTCAGGCATCCTGATGGATTCCTCCCGTATTCCGGGCAGCCCGGCGGTCGCTCAATCGGTCAGGATCGACTCGAAGATCCAACTTGGGTGCTCCCGCTGGAGGTGATCCAGCCAGAAAGGACTTTCGAAGGCGGCCAGCAGGGTCCCGTCGCCGCGGCGTAAGACTCTGACGCCCCTGACGTTGCGTAGGGCGGCGGCCGTCACGGCGTCGGTGCGCCGAGCCAGTCGATGGGGGGTGTTCACCAGGCTCACCTTGGCCCCGTACTCGCCCTCCAACCTGTCGGTGAGCACCTCGAACTGCATCGCCCCCACCGCGGCCAGGACAGGTGCGGGATCCCCATCGATGTCCTCCAACACCTGAACTACACCCTCCTGCTCGAGCTGGCTGAGGCCCTTGCGAAACTGCTTGTAGCGGGAGGAGTCATGGGCCCGGGCGGTGGCGAACAGCTCCGGGGCGAACGTGGGGATTGGTGGGTACGTCACCGGGTCCGAGGCGAAGAGGGTGTCACCAATCCGCAGGTCGGTGGCGTTGACCAGACCAACCACATCCCCCGGAAAGGCCGTGTCGACGGTGTTGCGGTCGGCGCCGAACATCGACGCCGCGTACTTGGTGCCGAAGGTCCTCCCGGTGCGGCCGTGAATCAGGGGCTCACCGCGCTCGAAGCGCCCGGAGCAGACCCTCACGAAGGCCACGTGGTCCCGGTGGGCCCGGTCCATGTTCGCCTGGATCTTGAACACAAACCCTGAGAAGGGTGAGTTGAGCGGCCGCGGCTTGCCGCCGGCGTCCCCGCGCGGCCCAGGGGCGGGGGCCAGGTCGACCAGGGCGTCGAGGAGATGGCGCACCCCGAAGTTGGTGAGGGCAGAGCCGACGAAGAGCGGAGTCGAATCTCCCGCCAGAAAGGAGGGCTGGTCAAGATCGGCGCCGACGGCGCTCAGCAGGTCCATCTCGTCCTTGGTGGCGAGCCACTCGTCGCCCAGCTCCCCGATCGAGTCCCTGAGCGGCCTGGTCACCTCCTGCGCCACGGTGGCGCCACGGGCGGTCCTCAAGAACTGCACGAAGGTCTCGGTGCGTCGATCGATGACGCCCTTGAACTCCCCGGGGATACCCACGGGCCAGGTCACCGGAGTGGGTCGCAGGCCGATCTTCTCCTGGATCTCGTCCAGCAGCTCCAGCGGCGAGCGCCCGGGCCGATCCAGCTTGTTCAGAAAGGTCAGCACCGGCAGCCTGCGGGCGCGACACACCTCGAACAGTTTGAGCGTCTGGGTCTCGATGCCGCGAGCGACGTCCAAGACCATGACCGCGGCATCCGCGGCCGCCAGGACCCGGTAGGTGTCCTCGGAGAAATCGCGGTGGCCGGGGGTGTCCAGCAGGTTCAGGACGTGCCCGCGATATGGGAATTGGAGGGCCGTGGAGGTGATGGATATGCCGCGCTCCCGCTCCATTGCCATCCAGTCCGAGGTGACCCGCCGGCGCCCCTCGCGTGCCTTGACCGCCCCCGCCTGCTGGACCGCGCCGGAGTACAGCAGGAACTTCTCGGTGAGGGTGGTCTTGCCGGCGTCGGGGTGGCTGATGATGGCGAATGTGCGCCGCCTGCTCGCATTCTCGACCACCTCGGTCGCCAACGCGTCGGGCGAACAGGGCTGCTCGACGGTCGCGGTCGTCACCGTGGGCACCACCCCTTGGGATTGGTGTCGGCCCCGGTGGTCCCACGTCGCTCTAGCGGGCGCCGGGACCGGCGCGGCCACGGATGAGCAGGAGCGACCCGCGCTCGAACTGTCGGGACGGTGGCGATGGCAGCTCTCCTGGAGAACCGATGGGCCGGTTGCTGGCTGGGGCCGGACCTTGGTCCGGGACACCGTCGCGGCCGGGCCAGGTCACAGCGTGACTCCGCTTACAGTGTATTCCTTGGGTTGAGGGCTCGCGCCGGCTGGCCCGTCACGCCGTGGGCACTATCGCGGGCTCCTTGGAGCACGGCCGAGGGGTGACATGTGATTGCGCGAGCAACTAATTGGATATGATTCAGACAGCGGGCCGTGCCCCCTGTTTGACCAGAAACCGCCCAGGAGGGCGCCATGACAGATTCGAAGCCGACTTCCCGTACCCCCGTCCTCTACTTGAGCCACGGGGCACCCACCCTGGCGGATGACGGCTTGTGGAAGGGTCAACTTGCATCGTGGGCTGCGAGCCTGCCCCGGCCGACCGCGATCCTGATCGTCTCCGCCCACTGGGAGGAGGCCCCCGTCACGGTTTCGGCGACTACCACCGTGCCACTGGTGTACGACTTCTGGGGATTCCCACCCTCGTATTACCAGGTGAAGTACGAAGCGCCCGGAGCCCCCTGGCTGGCGCAACGGGTCAGCGAGTTGCTCTCCTCCCCTGGCCGGGTGGTGCGGCATGCCCAGGCGCGGGGGCTGGACCATGGAGCCTACGTGCCGCTGGTCGAGATGTTTCCCCAAGCCGACATCCCTGTGCTGCAGCTTTCCATGCCCACCCTGGACCCGGAGACCCTGATCTCGATGGGGAGGCGGCTTACGCCGTTGCGGGACGAGGGGGTGCTGATCATCGGAAGCGGATTCTTCACACACAACCTGCACGCCCTGAGGGAGGCGCCTCTGCCCGATTCCGCGCCCCCCTCGTGGTCATCCGAATTTGACCAGTGGGGCAAGGAGGCGCTGGAGAAGCTGGATCTCGATCGTCTGGTCGACTTCCAGGCCAAGGCGCCGGCGGGCCAGCTGGCTCATCCCCGCACCGAGCACTTCGCTCCGCTGTTTGTGACCCTGGGGGCAGGGTCCGATGACCTCGCCAGCAACCGAACCGTGATCGAGGGGTTCTGGCACGGGCTCGCCAAGAGGTCGATCCAGATCGGTTGACCGTGAGCACGAGATTGACTGCGGGTAGGATGTTTTGGTGGCGCGCATGGCCGACCGCCCTCTCGACATCCCGCATCCGAGCCGCCTGCCGACCTCTGACCCCGCCTACCGACGTATCCTGCAGCTGCACAGGGAGGCCCTCCAGGCAGGGCTGGACGGGTATCTGGACGAGGAATCGGGGCTCTTCGTGCTGACCGCAGCCACGCTGGCTGCCAATGGACGGTGCTGCGGCCTTGGCTGCCGGCACTGCCCATACCTGAGGTAGGCGGGGTCATCACCAAGCGCAAGGTCCTGATGAGCTGGAGCAGTGGCAAGGACTGCGCGCTCGCCCTCAACCATCTGCGGGAGGCAGGCGATTGCCGGGTGGCCGGACTGCTGACGACCATGAACGAGACGGTGGCGAGGGTCTCCATTCACGGGTCGCGCCGGGAGGTTCTGCGGGCCCAGGCCGACCGATTGTCCCTGCCCCTGATCGAGGTACCGCTGCCAGATCCCTGCGGCAATGAGGTCTACGAGGCCCGGCTCGGCCAGGCGTTGGAGCGCGCCCGGGACGACGGCGTCACGGCGGTCGCGTTCGGGGACATTCACCTGAACGATGTCCGTCGGTACCGTGAGGGCCAGCTGGCGAGGATCGGCATGGACGCCATCTTTCCGATCTTCGGAGCCGGTTCCAGGGCGGTCGCCGAAGAGCAGATCCGGATCGGGCTGAGGGCCGTCCTCACCTGTGTGGATTCCCTGCGCCTTCCGGCCAGCTTCGCCGGGCGCTGGTTTGATCGGAAGCTCTTGGCCGACCTGCCTCCCGACGTCGATCCCTGTGGCGAGGAGGGAGAGTTCCACACCCTGGTCACATGGGCCCCGGGCTTTTCCAGCCCCATCCCGGTCATCCCAGGTGAGGCCGTGCAAAAGGGCCGGTTCGTCTACCAGGACGTGCTCCTGAGACCGTCGCCCCGCGCGGCGCCCGGACCGCGCGGCTAGGTCCCGCTGGGGGTCCAGATCTCGTCACCGCCGGGAGCCGCGGGCCGTGGTGGACCAAGTAGGGGAAACTTAACGGCGGCTCGTCCACAGCAGATGCAAACCTGCCGCCATCGCTGTGGCGGGATAGACTCGAGGGGTGGCGAGCACAGATGAGGAGACGACAGGCGCTCTGGTCATCTTCGGCATCAGCGGTGACCTCGCCCGCAAGATGACGTTCCACGCCCTCTACCGGCTGGAACGTCGCCGGCGCCTCAACTGCCCGGTGATAGGGGTGGCCGTGGACGCCTGGACGGATGAGCGGCTGCGCGCTGAGGCCAAGGCGGCCATCGAGGGCAGTGAGCCACGATTCTCCCAGCGGGTGTTCTCGAGACTTGCCCAGAGGCTCCACTTCGTGAAGGGAGACTTCAACGACCAGAAGACGTATTCGGAGCTGGCGCAGCGCCTGAAGGGAGTGGGAACCCCGCTGTTTTACCTGGAGATCCCACCCAGCCTGTTCGGGACGGTGGTCACCAATCTGGGTCGGGCCGGGCTCACCAAGGGTGCCAGGGTGATGGTCGAGAAGCCCTTTGGACATGATCTGCAGTCCGCCCGCGACCTCAACCGTCAGCTCCACCAGGTCTTGGACGAGGACCAGATCCTGCGCATCGATCACTTTCTCGGCAAGGAACCGGTGATGGACCTGCAGTTTTTGCGGTTCGCCAACGATGTGCTGGAGCCGGTTTGGAACCGCGACCACATCTCGGCGGTGCAGATATCCATGGCTGAGGACTTCGGCGTCGAGGACCGGGGGCGCTTCTACGACGCGGTGGGCGCGCTTCGAGACGTTGTCCAGAACCACCTCCTCCAGGTTCTGGCCCTGGTGGCGATGGAGCCTCCCGCGGGGGCCGACGCGGATGATCTGCGCAACAAGAAGGCCGACGTCTTCCGCGCCGTGCCTGGCATTGAGCCTCAGCACTACGTCCGCGGACAGTACCTGGGATACCGCGAGGTGGCCGGGGTTGACCGGCACTCCACAACCGAGACCTATGCCGCGCTGCGCCTCGGGATAGACAACTGGCGCTGGGCCGGGGTGCCATTCTTCATCCGCGCCGGCAAGGCCATGGCGGAGCGGGTGACAGAGGTCCGGGTCGTCTTCCGGCACCCGCCTCACCTGGCATTTCTCGGCCACTCCGCCAAAGCCGAGGCCAACCAGGTCATCCTGCGGATCGACCCCGAGCCCGGGCTGCGGATCGTCCTGAACTCAAAAGGGGGCGAGGGGCAGGTGGCGCAGGCGGTCCATCTCGACTTGTCATTCGCGGCTGAGGTCGGGCGGCCAGCCGAGCCCTACGAGCGGCTCATCGACGATGCGCTGCGAGGTGATCACCGCCTCTTCACGCGTGAGGACACAGTCGAGGAGACCTGGCGGATCGTGGCGCCGCTGCTGGAAGACCCAGGGCCGCTTGCCACCTACGAGCAGGGCACCTGGGGGCCAGAGGAGGCCGCCAGGCTGGTGCGCGGCCATCCGGGGTGGCATGACCCCTGGCTCGCGGCGGTCGCCGGCGAGAGGAGCAGGAACAAAAGCGCCTATGGGAGGAAGCGATGAGCAGTGCCAAACCGATGCAGCTGGGGATGGTGGGGCTGGGGCGCATGGGCGCGAACCTGGTGCGCCGCCTGATGCGGGACGGACACCGCTGCGTGGTGTTCGACCTCAACTCCGCGGCCGTCGAGGCGCTGGTGCGCGAGGGTGCGGTCGGAGCTCGCTCGATGGAGGAGTTTGTCGCCCAGCTGACCCCGCCCCGGGCCGCCTGGGTTATGGTTCCCGCCGGCGACATCACGGATTCCACGATCTTCGAGCTGGCGAACCTCATGGCGCGCGGTGACACCATCATCGACGGGGGAAACTCCTACTACCGCGACGACATCCGCAGAGCGGCCAGGCTCAAGGATTCCGGTATCCACCTGGTCGACTGCGGCACCAGCGGAGGGATATTCGGGCTGGAGCGCGGCTACTGTCTGATGATCGGCGGCGAGAACGGCCCGGTCGAGCGGCTGGACCCGATTTTCAAGACCATCGCCCCCGGCGTCGAGTCAGCTCCCAGGACGCCCGGGAGGAGCGGACCCCCGGCGCGCTCGGAACAGGGCTATCTGCACTGCGGGCCCAACGGGGCGGGGCACTTCGTGAAGATGGTGCACAACGGGATCGAATACGGCATGATGGCTGCTCTGGCCGAGGGGTTGGATGTGCTCCACAATGCCGATGCAGGGTCTCGCACCCAGGCCTCCGATGCGGAGACCGCTCCCATGGAGGAGCCGGAGTACTACCAGTACGCGATCGACACCAGGGAAGTGGCCGAGGTGTGGCGCCGGGGCAGCGTGGTCGGGTCATGGTTGTTGGACCTCACCGCGATCGCCCTGCAGGAAGCGCCGGATCTCGACGAGTTCGCGGGCCGGGTGTCGGACTCGGGCGAGGGTCGCTGGACCTCGATCGCGGCCATCGACGAGGGAGTTCCCGCGCCGGTCCTCACCGCCGCTCTCTACTCTCGATTCTCCTCTCGCAACCTGGGGGAATTTGCCAACAAGGTGCTCTCCGCCATGCGCAAGCAGTTCGGCGGTCATGATGAGAAGCAGTCATAAATCGCGGCCTTTCCCCGGCTGGTCCCAGCTTGGCGATGGCGGGGACGGGCTCTCGGGTGGGCGCGATCGCAGCCTGGCCCAGCGGGATCGTGTCTGATTAGGGAGTGAACATGAACGCCACCAAGGAACTGAACCGAGCCGGGCAGAGTCTCTGGCTTGACAACATCACCCGCGGGCTCCTGGATGGGGGCGGGCTTGCCGCCCACATAGCTGAGCGGGCCGTGACTGGCCTCACCTCGAATCCCACCATCTTCGACAAGGCAATTGAGAGCAGCGCCGATTATGACCGGGACATCGAGGAGGGTATGGCGCGGGGCCAGAGCAGCGAAGAGATCTTCTTCGAGCTGGCCATTGCCGACCTGCGGCGGGCGGCCGATCTCTTCCAACCCATCCATGAGCGAACCTCAGGGGTTGACGGATGGGTCTCCCTGGAGGTGTCCCCGCTCCTGCTCAACGACGCGATGGGCACGGCCCGGATGGCCAGAGAGCTCTGGGCCAGGGCGGACAGGGGCAATCTGTTCATCAAGATCCCAGGTACGGAGGCTGGGCTGGAGGCGATTGAAGAGACGATCTACCGGGGGGTCCCGGTGAACGTGACACTCCTCTTCTCCGCCACCCAGTATCAGAGGGCGGCCGAGGCCTACATGAGGGGACTGGAACGCAGGGTTGACCAGGGGCTCTCCGCCGCCGTGGCGTCGGTCGCCTCGGTGTTCGTGAGCCGTTGGGACACGGCGGTGAAGGGCAGGGCCCCTCAGTCCCTCCACGATCGGGTGGGGATCGCCGCCGCCACCCTGGCATATCGCAGCTATCGCGAGTTGCTCGACTCGGCCAGGTGGCAGCGGCTCGCCAACGCGGGTGCGAGGGCCCAACGACTTCTGTTCGCGAGCACCTCGACCAAGGACAAGGAGTCACCCGACACCCTGTACGTGGCGGCCCTGGGGGCGCCCTTCACCATCAACACCATGCCTGATGAGACCCTGATGGCCTTCTTCGACCACGGCAGGGTGGGCCCTATGCTGCCGGCCGATGGCGGGGACGCGGTCCAGGTCATGGCTGAACTAGGCTCGGCGGGGATTGACCCCGAGGATCTCGCCCGGTCCTTGCAGGAACAGGGCGGGGAGTCGTTCGCCAAATCCTGGCACAGCCTGATCGCCTGCATCGATGGCAAGCGCCAGGGGGCGCGAGTTGGCTCCTGAGGGCCGGGACGCCGTAAAGGCCCGGCCGCGCCTGCGGGAGATGGGATCGTTCGCTGCCCTGAACCGCCACTTCCAGGAGATCCGGCAGACAACTCTGAAGGAGCTCTTCGCGGCCGACGCGCAGCGGGGGAGAACCCTCACCGCCGAGGCGTTGGACATCTACCTCGACTACTCCAAGAACCGGCTGACAGCAACGACCAGGGACTTGCTGGTGGCCCTTGCCCGCGAGTGCCACCTTGGCGAGCGGATCGAGGCCATGTTCAGAGGCGAAGCGATCAACGTCTCGGAGGAGCGCGCCGTGCTCCACGTGGCGCTGCGAGCCCCGGCGGGCGAGTCGATCATGGTCAACGGTCACGACGTTGTGCCGGACGTGCTGGCGGTGCTGGAGCGGATGGCAGACTTCGCGTCGCGGGTGAGAAGCGGCGAGTGGCGCGGGCACACGGGCAAGCCGGTGCGCAATGTCGTGAATATCGGCATCGGGGGGTCGGATCTGGGGCCGGTGATGGCCTACGAGGCTCTGCGCCACTACGCCAGTGAACGGCTGAACCTGCGCTTTGTGTCCAACATCGACGCCACCGATTTCGTGGAGGCGACAAGGGGGCTGGACCCTGAGGAGACCCTGTTCGTGGTCTGCTCCAAGAGCTGGCACACCCTGGAGACCCTGACCAATGCCACGACGGCGAGGGACTGGCTGCTGGCCGGGCTTGGAGACGACCCCGCGGCCGTGGCGTCCCACTTCGTGGCGGTATCCACGAATGCGGCGGGGGTCGGCGACTTTGGCATCGACACCGCCAACATGTTTCCCTTCTGGGACTGGGTCGGCGGTCGCTATTCCTACGATTCCGCGATCGGGCTGTCACTCATGATCGCGATCGGACCGGAGCGATTCCGGGAGATGCTGGCCGGATTCCATGCCATGGACGAACACTTCAGGAATGCCCCCCTGGAGGAGAACCTGCCGGTCCTCCTGGGCCTGATCGCCGTCTGGTACAACAACTTCTTTGGTGCCGAGACCCTGGCGGTCCTGCCCTACGACCACTACCTCGGCCGGCTGCCCGCGTATCTGCAGCAGCTGGAGATGGAGAGCAACGGCAAGCACGTGGACCTCGCCGGGCGGGAGGTGGACTACCAGACCGGGCCGATCATCTGGGGCCAGCCAGGCACCAACGGTCAACACGCCTTCTACCAGCTGATTCACCAGGGCACCAAGCTGATTCCCTGCGACTTCATCGGCTTCTGCCAGCCCGTCAATCCTCTCGGCAGGCATCACGACCTGTTGATGGCAAATCTCTTCGCGCAAACGGAGGCGCTGGCCTTCGGCAGGTCGGCTGAGGAGCTGCGGGCGGCCGGAGTGCCAGAGTGGCAGATTCCCTACCGCGTCTGTGCGGGCAACCGTCCCACCACCACGTTGCTGATGGAACGGCTGACGCCCGAGACCCTGGGGAAGCTCATAGCTCTCTATGAGCACAAGACGTTCACCCAGGGGGTGATCTGGGGGATCGACTCCTTCGACCAGTGGGGGGTGGAGTTGGGCAAGCTGCTGGCGGACCGGATAACCCCCGAACTGGAGTCGAAGGCAGAACCCGAGCTCAGCCACGACAGCTCCACCAACGAGTTGATCAAGAGATACCGCCGCACCAGGTGAGCTGCTCCCCGCGCGGCGACGGCTGCGGCCCTTCGGCGCGCGGTGGTCGGCCGTGCTCCCTCGAAGGGCAGGTCGCGCGCGTGGCGCCGCCGGCGGTGGGCATCTCACCGGCTCGTGACCATCAGGCATGCGCTATTCTCGAATTCGGCCGAGGCTGAGCGAGGGATCTCCGTCCCCACTCGGCGGTTGCGAAGGCACTCACCATGAATCTCCTCTCCGGCCTCCACGGGGTGGTGGCGATCGTTCTGCTGTGCAGCCTGCTCTTCGTCGAAGAGGCGGGGGTGCCGCTGCCGTTCGCGCCCGGTGAGCTGACCCTGCTGGCGGCGGGCCTGCTCATCGCCGCAGGAGGGCTGGACCCCTGGGTGTTCGTGCCACTGGCCTTCGCTGTGTGCGTCGCCGGCGCGATGGTCGGGTACAGCTGGACCAGGGTGGTGGGAGAGCACGGGCTGACCGACCTGGCGGTCAGGTTTCATCAGGCGAAGGCGCTGGAACGGGTCTCGAAGAGAGTTCGGGAGGCGGGCCCCGTGGGGATCGGGGTCTCTCGCCTGATCCCTGGGCTCCGCATCTACACGACCCTGGTCGCGGGCGCCTTCGGGGTGCGCCGCCGCACGTTCATCGAGGGCCTCATCCCCAGCACCGCAATCTGGGTGTGCGTGTTCGTCGCCATCGGGGTGGTGGCGGGAATCCCCGTCGAGCATTTCCTGAACAATCTGGCTCGGGTCGCGGTGCAGGGGGGGATCTTGCTGGTGATCGGAGTGGGCGGCTACCTCGCCATCCGCAAGACCCCGGCGAAGGAACGGGAGCCGCTGGTCAACGTGCCGGTGTGGCTCAAGACCTCGCTGGCTGCCCTCATCGACCTGGGTGTCGTCGCCAGCATTCTGACGGGGCTTCTGGCCATCGCTCGCCTGGTGACCGGGAGCGGCCTCATCGCCAGCTGGGCGGACGGTCTGGTGGCGCTTGCGGTGGTCGCGGCCCTCTACCTGTTCGTAACCCGAAGGAGCACCGGCGCCACCGTAGGAGAGGCCCTGCTGCACATCGTGTACCTGCCCCGCCACCACGGGGCCTCGGGCTTCGCCTCCAGCTTCAAGGAGGGACGGGGCGACCCTGAGCTGCGCTCGGTCGCGGATCTGCTCCACGAGCTGGGCGCCGTCCCCCGTCTGGCGGTGGTGAGGGCGCTGCTGGCGGGGGCCACGACCGCGTCTGAGGTCGCCACTACGGCCTCCATGAGCGACGATGAGGCGACCTACCACCTGGCGGCGCTGACCCGGGCGGGCGTCGTCGGGGAGAGGCAGAGCAGCAAGGGTGAGGAGTCGTTCACCGTCCCCGCGCAGGTTCGCATCTGGATGGAGCTGCTGCTGTCCGGTGCCCCAAGGCTTCCTCTCTCAGCCCTTGATGGGGCGGTGCCCCAGCCGACGGCTCCCAAGACAGCCTGACGGGACTCCCGAGAGGCAGGCTACCCTATATTGTGGGTTGCAACTTGACAGCCCACTATATGTTGGCGACAATTGATCGACCGTCGGTCGCTCGGAGATTGACCGGGCAGGCAGCAACGGTACCAGACCACTAGGGGAGGAGCGGCTTGGCAACCAGTCAACCGATGGAATTCGAACGGGGCCTGGGCGACGGCGGCGAGTATGGCGCCTTCAAGGTGGAGCAGCGCGGAATCGACCTGATCCCAGAGGCCGAGCGGAGCATGCGTCCTTCCGGACTGTTCTGGCTCTGGGCGGGCGGCATCTGGAACGTTGAGTTCTTGGTCTACGGCGCGCTGGCGATCTCATTTGGACTCTCGTTCGGACAGGCGGTCCTGGCGATCCTGGTGGGCAATCTGGCCTATGTGTTCCTCGGCCTGGCGAGCCTCCCGGGGCCGGAGGCGGGCACCACCGCCTTCATGGTCTCCAGAGCCCCCTTCGGGCTCAACGGCAACCGGCTGGTGTCGGCCTTCAACTGGCTCACCCAGGTGGGCTTTGAGATCGAAGGACTTGTTCTGGTGGTGCTGGTGACGCTGGCGATGTTCGCGCGGGGGGGGATTGGCCAGAGCACCGGGCTCAAGGTGGCGATCATCCTGGCCGCGGTCGCCATCCAGTTCGTGGTCCCCTTCCTGGGCCACGCCATGATCACCAAGACGCTTCGCTACCTCTCCTTCGTGTTCATCGTCCTCTTCGTGGTCATGGCGATCCTGGTCGTGCCCCACGTCAACCTTGGCCATTTCCACCAGCAGGCGTCATGGGCTGTCTGGACCACCGCAGTTGTGCTGATCGTTTCCGCCGGCGGGCTCGGTTGGACGGAGAATGCCAGCGACTACTCCCGCTACCTGCCGCGGTCCACGCCCAAGGCGAGGACCTTCTGGGCGGCCACCATGGGGGCCGCCATCCCCTCCATCCTGCTGGAGCTCCTGGGGGCACTCGCCTTCATCGTGAGCCCCCAGGTGACCGCCGTAACCGGCGTCCCGTCGTCGTTCGCGAGCTGGTTCTTCTGGCCGTTTCTGATCCTGGTGCTCCCCCAGCTGTTCGCCATCAACTCGTTGGACCTCTACTCCTCAGGAGTCACCCTGCAGGCTCTGGGGCTCCCGGTGAAGCGCTGGGGAGCGGTCGTGATCGACACCGTGGTGGCCGGGGCGGTGACCGTGCTGGTCATCTTCAAGGGGAACTTCTACACGGACCTGTCGGGCTTTTTGGACTACATAGTCGTCTGGCTGGGGCCCTGGTTCGGCATCCTCATGATCGACTACCTGATGCGGAGGGGGCGCTACGACGGTGCCTCCCTGGTCAGCACCACCGGCGGCCTCTACTGGCGGCGGGGCGGGGTGAACTGGCGGGCTGTGGTCGCGCAGCTGCTGGGAATGGCGGCAGCCATGCTCTGGATCGACGCTGCCTTCTACGTGCCTTCGTTCGTGGGCCCGCTGTCGAAGCTGACGGGTGGTGCCGACTTCAGCTGGCTGGTGGGGATCCTGGTGGGTGGCCTGGCCTACCTGCTGATGTCGGTTGGCAGCCTGGGCCGTGAGCGAGAGCAGCTGACCGGTGGGCGGGAGGAGGGCGGCGCCCCCTCCTGATCCATCCCTCGGTGCGGGGCGGGACCGCCCGCCCCGCCCTCAGCCAAGGCCAGGTGGTGGCATCCACTGGGCCAGGTAGGGCAGCTCCCGGTACTTGTCGTCGTAGTCAAGACCGTACCCGACGACGAAGCCCGGCCCCGCCAGGCGAAAGCCGACGTAGCGGGGATGCACCGGCGCCTCCCTTGCCTCCGGCCGGTCCAGGAGGGAGCAGTACTCGACCCGGCGGCTGGGCGAGGAGAGGCGTTCGATCATGGCGGCGGCGGTGTGGCCGGCGTCGACTATGTCGTCGATGATCAGCACCGTCTGCTTGCCGTCGGCGCTCAGGTCGCCCAGCTCCTGAATCACAGGGGCGCGCCATGCCTTGGTGCCGCGGTAGCTGCTGGCATGGAAGAAGGTGATCAGCAGGTTCTCCATCTTGTTGGTGATGAGTTCCCGGGCCAGGTCTGCCGCGAATACGAAGGCTCCCCGCAGGACCACGGCCAGTGTGAGCGGCTCGCCTCCCAACTCAGTGGCTATCTGCTCCGCGAGCGCGCACACCCGCTCTCGGACCATGTCCGCACTGGCGATCTCGCGGACCGGGAGCTGATCGACGGCCGGGTCGTTCCAGAGGGAAAGCTGACCGACCGCCTTGGGGGCGGGCACCTCCAAAACGGGCACCAGGAGCTGCGGCGCGGGTGGTGACGCCTCCATGTTCCTACTCTAACAACAGAGGTGCGGCCCGATACCCTGAAGGGCAGTTCGTCGGAGCGAGGGATCAGGCGATCAGGATGATCTTGCCCAGCTTGCCGCCTGCACTCAGGCGGCGGTAGGCGTCCCCGGCCTGGTGGAGGGGATACGTCGCCGCGACCGGCACTCGAAGTCGCCCCGCCCCCAGCAGCGGCACGACATGGCGCTGCACGCCAGCCATGACCATCTCCTTTTCGGCCGCCGGTCTGGCTCTCAGGGTGGAGCCGAAGATGCGGGCCCGCTTGCCCATCAGCAGGGAGAGGTCAAGTTGGGTTGAGCGGCCGGCGCCCAGGCCGATGACAGAGATCCTGCCTCTGGTGCTCAGGCGGGCCAGGGCCGCTCCCACGCCATCGCCGCC
>JAJYWM010000169.1 GCA_021791455.1 bacterium
GCTCGCTCCCCAAGGCATCGGGATGCTGCTCACCCGCGGCAAGGCAGGCAAGCTCACCGACAAGATCGGCGCCCGCCCGATCGTGCTCGCCGGGTTCGTGCTCACCGTCCTCGGCACCATCGCCTACACCCAAGCAGGCATCCACACCAACGACCTGCTCCTCGTGCTCAGCCTCGTCGTGCGCGGCGCCGGGCTCGGCGCGGTCACCATCCCGCTCATGGCCACCGCCTACATCGGCCTGACCCCCAACCAGATACCGCACGCCACCATCGCGACCCGCGTCCTGCTCCAAGTCGGCGGGTCGTTCGGCACCGCGATCATGGCCATGATCCTCCAAACCCAACTCGCCGCCCACGCATCCGCCGGACCCGCAGGGATCGCCACCGCCTTCGATCACACCTTCTGGTGGTCACTCGCGCTGACCGCGATTGCCATCATCCCCGCCTTCGCCCTACCCCGGCAGAAGGCACAGACCAGCGAGGGCTAACACCGGGACGGCTCAGGATCATGGACCACGACACCATCGGCACAGACCAGCACTCGCCCCGGGTAGCCCACGGCGGCAGCACATTGGCACCGCACGGTGTCGTGCGAGGCCACGTTGTCGCCGCTGTCGGCGTGCTGCGCCCTCGCCTGGCGGAGCCGTGGACGCTCGACTCCTTGGCGGAAGAAGTCCATCTGTCGCGCTCTCAGCTCGCGCGGTCCTTCGCCGCCACTGTGGGCATGAGCCCGATGGCGTATCTACGCCAGATGCGGGTCGAGCGGATGGCGCGACTGCTTGCCAGCACGGACCTGTCGATCGCTGAGGCGGCACGCGCGGTCGGGTGGCGCAACCAGTTCCACGCGAGCCAGGTCTTTCACGCCGCGTACGGCGTCTCGCCTACCGAGTTCCGTCGTCGGCACCCCACTCCGCCACCTATCGCCTGACCACCTGACCCTGAGCGCGGGGCGCGTGTGGAGCGGCGCTTGCCCGGAGCAACCGCGGGCGACCTGCCATCTGCTAGCTAGGCCGTGAGCGGCGAACTGGCCGGGATGGCATGGGGATTAGTGATCGGCGCGAACTGATAGGGGCTGGTCGCAGAGTGCTGTTGGTGGTCCCGGCGTTGCCGGGGTGGGGTGCTATGGCTGGTGGTGAGCCTGCCATGTGAGTGGTTGGAGTGGTGTCCGGGCTCGTCTTGCGTACCTGGCCTACGACACGCCGCCGGTCGGCGGTTCGTGCGGGTCAGGAGGAGCGGCGATGGCGCCACGCAGGACGACAGCCAGGACGGCGGATGAGGTTCGGGAGCCCGCGGCGGTGGTGGGATGGTGACCCGGCCCGCCAGCGCGCCAGTCGAGGCTCTGACCCCGGCGGGTGGCCTGTCGCTGCCGGAGGCTGCGGTGGCGTATGCGCGGGCGGGCCTGTTGGTGTTCCCGTGCGTGGCGGGCGAGAAGCGGCCGTTGACCGAGCATGGGTTCATTGACGCGAGCAGCGATCCGGCGCGGGTAGCGAGTTGGTGGCGGCGGTGGCCGCAGGCGACCATCGGAGTGGCGACCGGCCGCCCCGGCGGGTTCGACGTGCTCGACATCGACGTGCATCCGGGCGGGTCGGGGTTCCCGGCCTTGCGGCGAGCACGCCAGGCAGGCTTGGTTGATCGGTGGGCGGTGCTGGTGCGGTCCCCGTCGGGCGGGGTGCATCTCTACTTCCCCGCCGATGTCGAGCGTGAGCAGCGGTCGTGGGCGCTGCCACGCAAGCATGTGGACTTTCGTGGGGCGGGCGGCTATGTGATCGCCCCGCCGTCACGCATCAGTGACGGGCACGGCCGGGAGCGGGGGTATCGGCTGATCGCTACGGGCCGCGATCCGCAGGCGGTCGAGGCTGCGGAGCTGCGCCGTCGGCTTGACCCGCCTCGGCCGCGTCCGCGGATGCGGCCGGGGATCGGTCTGGCTGCCGCGTCGGGTGAGCGGTTGGGTGCATGGCGGGCGGTCCAGCCGGAGGGCAACCGCAACCGCGCATTGTTTTGGGCCGCCCGCCGCCAGGCCGAGGCCGGGGTCCCCCAAGACGAAGCGCGGCAAGTGCTCGGGTCGGCGGCAGAGCGGACGGGGTTGGGTGAGCGCGAGATCGACGCGACCCTGGCCTCCGCCTACCGCGCCACCACCCACCGGCACGACGCGCCGGCGACAAGTATGGCGACAGGAGCGCTGGGTCGATGACCCGGCCAGCATCGAGCGCAGCCGTGGTCCTTCCGCGAGGCTCGGGCCGGCTGGTGCTCGGTGTTGCCGTCGCGGGGACGGTGTTCATTGCGCTGGGCGCGTTCTGGCTGTCGTTCACGTCGCTTGCGGCGTTGGCCCGTAGTTGTGGGATTCCGGCGGGTCGAGCGTGGATGTGGCCGCTGATCGTGGACGGCGTGATCGTCGTCGCGACCGTCTCGGTGGTCGCGATGAGCGGCAGTACCCAGGATCGTCGCGCGGTCCGCTACCCGTGGCTGTTGCTGTCCGTGGGTGCGGCGGTGTCGGTGCTGGCGAACGCCAGTCACGCGATCCTCGCCGCCGACGCCAGAGTGCCATCGGTGCTCGCTGCGCTGGTGGCGGCGGTCCCGCCGGTGGTGCTGGTCGCGATCACGCACTTGACTGTCGAGCTGACCCGCCGCCCAATCTCGACGCCGCCCGCGGCGGCGCCTGCGCGGGATCGGCGGCCGGTTCCCCCGCCCGCGCCTGCCGGTGAGCGCGGCGGGGTTGGCGAGGCGTTGCGGTTGCGGGCGGATACCTCGTTGTCGAACCGGGAGATCGCGGCCCGGCTGGGGGTGCATCCCTCCACCATGGGCCGCTGGCTGAAGCCCCACCCGGCCGGGGCGCTCGGCGCCGGGCGGACGCCGCTGGGGCTGCCCGGCGAAGCGCAGCACGAGACATCTGAGGAAAGGAGACAGCGGTGAACGAAGATCAACATCGGCCACGGGCCGAGCAGAGCAAACATCATGAACACGAGCGGCCGGTCGGGGCCGAGTCGCCGCACAACCTGCTGGCGGTCCATGACCCGTCCAAGCGCGGCGCCGCCCGCGGCCGGCAGGCGATGGGTGGCGGGCATGGCGTGACGGTCCAGTGGTTGCGCCCGACCGAGCTGGCCGCCCGGATCGCGGCCCGAACCGCGGCGGGTGCCGTGGCGGCGCATGTGGCAGCACACCGCCATGTCCGCGACCGCGTGCGCGTCCGACTGAGCCGAGACGACGGTGGCCGACAGAAGCGGTTGGCGCCGTTGTCGGCGTTCGGCCGCCACGCTAAGACGGGGCCGGCGAGGGTCGAGCGGTCAGTGGTCGGCCGTTGACCGTCCACCGCTTACGCGCTCGTGCTGCCGTGCCGCCGTGTGAGCGGCCCGTTCCGGGGATGTTGCTGATGACCTAACGCCTACGGGCGACCGCCAGCGGTGTTCCTTGGGGCGGTTGCGATGGCGCGGGGCGCGCACCTGTTGGTTGCCATGCCCGCCCACTCGTTCTCCCGCCAGGTTCTCGCGCCGGCCGCCGTGCCGGGCGCTGGGTCCGAGCCGGCGTTCGCCAGCTCGGCGGGATTGCGCGCGCTGCTTGACCGGCTCCATGAGGCCGGGGACGGGGCTTGGCGGACCGACCCGGACGCGACTGCGCTGTTGGCGTACACGATCGACAGGTATGCGCCGCTGGCCCGGAGCTGGCACCGTGACCCCGGCGAGGCCGCCTCGGCAGCGTTCAGGGCGATGCGCCACGACGGAGTACGCCGCGCCGCCGACCCGTGGGCGGTCGTCACTCGTGCGGTGCAGGTCAGCCTCTCGGCCGAGAATCACGCCGAGCGGCACCTGACCTCGACCGAGAAGGCGCGGCGTGCCCAGCACGCGGAACGGGACGCGCCGGTCCGGGCCGAGGAGCTGACCGACACGCTCACCTTCGCGACGGTCGGCCCGCTGCCGGAGCCAGAGACCGAGCCGGTGATCGCCGACGCGACCGGGCTGCTGGAGCTGCTGGGCTGGCCGACGATCATGGCCGGCGCGGCAGTCGAGTACGTCGCGGGCCGGCTGACGGACGCGGGCAACATCCCCGCCGCCTATGAGACGTTGCGGCGCGACACCGCGATCCGCGCCCAGCGCGACCTCGACCGCACCGCGTGGACCGGCCTGCTCGGTGTGCTGTTGGGGTCTCGGCCGCAGCCGGGCCGCCCGACCCGTAAGGGAGTCCTGGCGCGGCTGTTGTTGGGCGAGACCGTCCGCGAGCTGCTGGACGACACCGCCCTGGTCCGCTCGGTGCTCGCCTGCCGCCCCTGCTTCCACGCGGGGCTGCCACCGGGAGCTGAGTTCGGTGAGTAGCGGCGGTGGGGTGGAGCTGGACCGGCCGGTCGCCTCGATCCGGGTCGGCGCCCGCTTCCGCCACGACCTCGGAGACCTCAACGAGCTGTGCGACTCGATCCGACAGCTCGGGTTGTTGCAGCCGATCACGATCACGCCCGACGGCATCCTGGTCTGCGGAGCCCGCCGCCTCGCCGCCGTCAAGCAATTGGGATGGGAGCGGGTCAAGGTCTGGATCACCGCGACGGTCTCGACCCGGCTAGCGGAGGTAGTGGCCGAGCGGGATGAGAACACGATCCTCCAGCCCTTCACTCCGACCGAGGCCGCCGCGCTCTACACCGAGCTAAAGCAGCTCTACGCCGCTGACGCGGCCCGCCGCCAGGCGGCTACCAGATTCCGGTCGGACGGTGGCGCAGATTCTGCGGCACCGTCAGAGCAGGACAAACCGGGCCAGCACGCGGGCGAGGCACGACGCCAGGCGGCACGAGCGATCACGGGCCGCGGCTCGTATTGGTCGCTGGAGCACGTCGCGGAGGTCAAACGCCTCGCCGACGACACGATCCGCACCGAGCCGACCCGATCGTTCGGGCTGCTGCTCGATCCCGACACCCAGAACCAAGCCCCGAGCTGGGCGGACCAGTGCCAGAACGGAGGCAAGCGTCCCACCCGAACCCTCATGCACAATGTCGAGGGTTCGAGTAAGACGCGTGGAGTGGAGCCGGCGGGAATCGAACCCGCGACCTCTTCCATGCCAAGGAAGCGCGCTGCCGCTGCGCCACGGCCCCGAACTCAGGCTGAGATCAAGACCCGTGGTGTCGAAAGCCTGCTGAGGACTCTGGCACGCATCCCCGCAGCCTCTCGAAATGCCTTGATCTCACTTCCGAGCATGCCCTGAGCATACGGGATTGGGGCCACGGTGGGCCCGCTACTCCCGCAGCAACCCAAATGGACATCGCCAGCGATCCGCGCCTCACCGCGACGACTGACGTGCCGCGCTCCGCGGGCTCCCGATCGGGTGGGATTGCGGCGGGAGTGCGGGATGCTTCGGGGACCAGGGCCAGCTCTGCGGCAGTGGACAGATGTCAACTGCCAAGTGGTGGCAGGCGCTCTTGGCCCACCGACGGTAAGCGGCCGCAGGGCGCCGGGAGTCGGGGGCGCTCAACGGGGGCCGCCCTGGCCGGAGGGGAGGCTCCAGCGGACCAGGTGAGGTTGGGGCCGCGGATTGGGGGGCATTCTTGGGCAAGATGCTTGAGGGGGAAACAAGCGGCCCGGCTCCTGTGGTGGGCGCCCATAGCCCACATTCCGGCCGATCTGGCGACGCGGGACCCCAGGACGCCGGCGGTGTCCTACTAGAGTTCAAGTTGGATCGGATTCCGGGCCCACGCCGGGTGAGCTGTCGAGACGGCTGAGCAGCCTACATGACGATAACGGGGGGCTACCGCCGCGCCATGGCACCAGTTAGGCGGTCCCGGCCGACAGAGCACCGGGGCCGGGAGATGTCGGGCACTGCCGGCCAGCGTCGCAGCCCCGCCCGCCGGTACCTGAACGGGGGACCGCTCAATGGGGCGCCCCCAGAGCTCAGTCCTTCGCTCTGCTCTCCAAGGCTGACGCTCTGTGAGCCCTTGGAGGTCCCCAGGGTACAGCGGCCCGGCAGGTGCCGGGCCGCTGCGGGGAGGGAAGGGTTAGGTTCGTCGCCGACCTCCTGTTCGGGGTGGCCGCTCGACGAGAATCAGCATCCCACCGCTACCTTGGGAGTGGCTGAGATTCGACTGGGAGGTTCTTGGGAGTATCCCGCCACCGCTCGGCGCCGGCAGTCACAGGTCGGCCCCAGGGGGTTCTCAGCAGGCTCACAGCTTCCTTGCAGATGATGGAAGGGAAATGGCGGAGCAGACCAAGATCCTGGTGGTGGACGACGAACTAAACTTGGTGGAGCTGGTGTCCACCGCACTGCGCTACGCTGACTTTTCCACCGCCACTGCGATGACGGGCCAGGAGGCCCTTGACCAAGCCAAGGCCTTCCAGCCGCACCTGATCATCCTGGATGTCATGCTGCCCGACATGGATGGCTTTGAGGTGGCGCGGAAGTTGGGCGGCGGGAGCTCCGAGACGCCGATCCTCTTCCTCACGGCCAGGGACGGGACCGAGGACAAGATTCGCGGTCTGACGGTCGGGGGCGATGACTATGTCACCAAGCCGTTCAGCTTGGATGAGCTGATTGCTCGAGTGAGGGTGATCCTGCGTCGCAGTGGCCGCCAGGCGGAGACCCGCAACGTGCTGACGTTTGCGGATCTCGAGCTCGACGAGGACCTGCGGGAGGTGCGCCGCGCGGGCACCGCGATCGACCTGACCGCCACCGAGTACCGGCTCCTCAGGTACCTGCTCATCAACGCTCGTCGGGTGTTGACCAGGGCTCAGATCCTTGACCACGTGTGGAGCTACGACTTCGGAGGGGATGCGGGAATCCTCGAAACCTACATCAGCTACCTGCGCAAGAAGGTTGATGCCTTCGACCCCCCCCTGATCCACACCGTACGAGGCATGGGCTACGTGCTGCGGCTGCCCCGCGGCTGACCGTGTCCCTCCGGCTTCGGCTGCTGCTCAGCCTCATCGTGCTGGTCGCGATCGGGCTCAGCGCCATCGACACCGTGACCTACCTGGCGTTGCAGTCCTCCCTGACCCAGCAGGTGGATACCCAGCTGACGTCGTCTGCCGAGTCCGTCTACGAGTGTCTGCTGCGGGAGCTGGAGACCAACAACCCGAGGTGCTTCAACGTTTATGGCATCCCCGCAGGCAGCTTTGCCGAACTGGCTCCGGAGAGCGGGGGTTCGCCCTCGATCAGCGCCCACTTCGAGAAGTCCGGTCCCAATCCCGCCATCCCCACGAGCCTGATCCGCGGAGCCGGGCCTGGCGCCGTGGAACGGACGGTGGGGGTCGTCTCCGGGTCGGGGGATTACCGGATCCTCGTGGTGGGGGCGCCTCCTCCACCTGCTGGTGACCTCCCCCCAGCGGCACTTGTCCCCAGCGCCCTGGTGGTCGCCTTTCCGCTCAATAGCGTTGACGCGACTCTCTCCGAGTTGAGGGTAGTGGAGGCCCTGGTCAGCGCAGCCATCGTTCTTCTCCTCGGGATCGTCGCCTGGTGGACGGTGCAGTTGGGCCTGAGCCCACTTCGACGGATCCGGGATACCGCTCAGAAGATCGCCACCGGTGATCTCAGCCAGAGGGTTGAGAACGTCGACCCGAGGACAGAAGTCGGCCAGCTGGGGGTCAGCCTGAACGAGATGCTGACCCAGATCGAGCAGGCCTTCGAGGCCCGCTCCGCCTCCGAGGAGAGGCTGCGCCAGTTCGTGGCCGATGCATCCCATGAACTGCGCACCCCGCTCAGCTCCATCCGCGGCTATGCCGAGCTGTTTCGCCTGGGCGCGGCCGGCAATCCGGAGGACCTGGGAAAGGCGATGAACCGCATCGAGAGCGAGTCGGTCAGGATGGGGCAGTTGGTGGACGACCTGTTGCTGCTGGCGCGACTGGACGAGGGCAGACCACTCGAGATCCAACCGGTGGACCTCGCTCAGCTCAGTGTGGACTGTGCCGCCGACCAGTCGGCGGCGGACCGCACTCACCCCATCACCGTCATCGCCCCGCGGCCGACGGTGGTGGCGGGCGACGAGGCACGCCTGCGCCAGGTCATAACCAATCTGGTCCGCAACGGCGTAGTGCACACCCCCTCAGGAACGAAGATCGAGATCCTGGTCAGCGACGAGGGGGACCTGGGGGTGGTGGAGGTGGTGGATCACGGCCCAGGCGTGCCCGCGGAAGCGCAGGATCGCATCTTCGAAAGATTCGTGCGGGCCGACCGTGCTCGCGGTAGAGCAAGAGGAGGTGCCGGTCTTGGCCTCGCGATCGTGGCCGCCATAGTGGCCTCCCATCACGGGCGGATCAGGCACCTCCCCACCCCGGGAGGAGGAGCGACATTTCGGGTCGAGCTTCCCAAGCGCCAGCCAGGGCCCTCCCCGCAGCCGGGCCCTGGGCCAGACTCCGCAGCCTTGGTCCAGGAACACGGGAGTGGTGGGCCCCGGATCGAGACAGCGGTCAAGTAGTCGCCAGGGTCGTGCGCCCACCAATTACACTCGCCTCAGCTTGGGCCGCGTCTCCCGGACCGGGTTGCGCCGCGGACATCTGATCTCATCGTCCGACGGTCAGCGTCAGCAGCCCTAAGCAGAATCTAATATCTGGCACAGGGACCTTCCAGGGTCTTCTGTGACGATCGCGATATGACATATCGATCCGAGTCGGCGCTGGAGCGCCGGGAGAGGGGAGAGGCCTGGGTGCGGCGGGTCACGATCTGGGCGGGCGCCGCTGCCCTGGTCGCGACGGGCATTGTGGCGGGCGCCGTGGCAGTCGCGATCCCGGGCAGGGGCAGTGCCCCGTCGCCCTCCACCCCGGCCAGCAGTGCGCCCTCCCGATCCAGTGTGCCTAGCTCCGGAGGGGGGAGCGGGTCCACAGCTCCTTCCGTTCCCGCTCCATCCGCCGCCCCTGCCATCACCTCCGGCGGATCGTGAGCGCCGGAGGCTCTTGGACCCATAGTGAACTGGGTCACGGGATCCACCTCCACCGCAGACGGGCCATGGGCACCACGGCTGAAGTCCTGTTGGTGGGTGACGCAGGAGCCGACGCCACCCTGCTCGCCCTCGATCAACTCCTAGCCGAGGCCGACCTGCTCGCCAGCAGGTTCATCCCCCACTCTGAGCTGTCCTGCCTGAACCGGTCGAGCTCGGCCCGGGTAGCTGTCAGCCCCCGCTTGGCCGAGTTCGTAGAGGACGCTCTGCGCTGGGCCAGGGCGACTGGAGGCAGGCTAGATCCAACCGTTGGGGAGGCTCTGGGGTCACTCGGATACTCGTGTGACTTCGACCACGTGAGCAAGGCTGGAGCGGCCGATCTCCCAGAAGCCGTCGCCGCTCCGGGATGGCGCCTGGTGCGGACCGTGGGCCATCTGGTGAGCAGGCCACCCGGAGTTCAGATCGACCTAGGGGCGACGGCCAAGGCGCGCCTGGTCGATGAGGCAGCCGAGATCGTCCTGCGCAGCAACCCCCAGGGTGGGCTGGTCAGCTTTGGCGGAGACATCGCCTGGGCGGGAGCGGAGCCAGAATCGGGCTGGGTGGTGAGGGTGGCGGACGACCATCGCGGGGCAAGCAATGCTCCCGGCCAGACCATCCGGCTCTCGGCGCATGGCCTTGCCACATCCTCGACCACAACCAGAACCTGGACCCGTGGCGGGGTGTGCCTGCACCACCTGATAGACCCCGCAACCGGGCGCCCAGCCTGCGGCCCGTGGCGCACCATCACCGTGGCCGCTCCCACCTGCCTGGAGGCGAACGCCCTCTCCACCGCCGCCATCGTGGCAGGGGCAGACGCGCCCGCGTTCCTGGGCAGATGGCCGGTCAGTGCCCGGCTTGTGGACAACTGCGGCCGCGCCCTCCACCTCGGAGGGTGGCCGCCGGATGGAGACAGCCAGCTCGCTGCCCCTGGGGCGCCGTGGTCATGAGCGCCGCCGACCCGGCAACCGGCTGGTTGTGGTACCTGGCCAGAGGCAGCGGCCTGGTTTTGCTCGGCGTTCTGACCGTCAATGTGATCTTGGGGATAGCCATCCAGGGTGGCTGGCACCCGTCGGGCTGGCCCCGCTTCGCGGTTCAGGCGATCCACCGCAATCTCGCCATCCTGGCGGTGTTGCTGCTGGGGGTCCACGTCCTCACGATCGAGTTGGACCCCTTCGTGCCGGTCGGGTGGTGGGCCCTGATCGTCCCGTTCCTGAGTCCCTACCGGCCCTTGTGGCTGGGGCTCGGGACTCTGAGTCTGGACATATTCGTCCTTGTGATCGCTACCAGCCTGCTGCGCGCCCACATGGGCGCTAAGAGCTGGCGGGTTGTCCACTGGCTGGTGTACCTATCCTGGCCGCTGGCGGTGCTGCACTCCCTGGGCACCGGCACCGATGCTCATCTGGCTCCCGCGTTCGGGTACGAGATCGCCTGCGTGGCCGCCGTCGCTCTGGCCCTGATGGTGAGGATCGGCCGGGCAGCCTCCCTCGACCACCAGAGCCGGATCGCTCTCATTCTTGCCACCGCGTCCGTGCCGGTCTGGATAACCGCGTGGGCCGCTTCGGGCCCGCTTCAGGCCGGCTGGGCCAAGGCGTCGGGATCCCCTGCGGCGCGGGCGGTGTCCGCGTCTGGCACGGGCGAGGCTGAGCAACCGGCCGTCGACTCCGCGCTCTGGCTGCGGTCTCCCGCGGGCGCCGCTCCTATGGAAACACAGGGGACGGTGGGCGCCCCAGAGCCCGACCCTGGTCCGCCGGGAGCATGGGGTCGGCGAATCATCAGGAGCCGCCCATGATGGCCGAGGACCAGGGTGCCGCTCGACCACGCGGGACGGCAGGCCCCTGGTACCAAGGATCAGCGAGGGCCATGAGCTCCTTACCGATTGCGCCGGTCGGGGTGGCCAGGTGCCGTTGACGGTCGCTCGACCCTGGTCCCGCTCGCTGGACCGGCCTCAGGGGGGCCTTGGATCCCTCCGGCTCCTCGCCGGTCCCAGGCGTGGAGGCCCGGAGCCGTGGGCGGAGCACTGCGACCGCCTGGGCGGGCCCATAGGCACGGAGATCCGAAGAAGGTCCCCGTTGTCGTTCATCGAAGACGTCCGCCAGGCGGGGCTAACCGGCCGCGGTGGAGGTGCGTTCCCGACCGCCACCAAGCTGGCGGCCCTGGCTCGCGCCGGTCGGCGTACCGCCGTGATCGCCAATGGCACCGAGACCGAGCCCGCGTCGGCCAAGGACTCGGTCCTGCTTAGACTTCGGCCCCACCTGATCCTGGATGGCCTGGAGGCGGCTGCCAAAGTCGTACAGGCGAGCGCCCTGGCGGTGGTTGTCCCCACTGAGTTGGAGCGGCGCATCCTCGTGTCGGCGCTGACCGAGCGCTCTGGCCCATCCGCCCTGGATGTGACCGAGGTTGTGGTCGCATCGCGCGCGTTCGTCGCCGGAGAGGAGACGTCCGTTGTGAACTGGCTCGACGGGAGGGCGGCCACACCTCGACTGCAGCCGCCCAGACTCTCTGCCAGGGGCTGGGGAAACCTGCCGACCCTGGTTCAGAATGTGGAGACCCTTGCCCACCTGGGGTTGGTGGCGCGATTTGGCCCCCGGTGGTTTCGTACTGCGGGAACCGGGGCCGAACCCGGAACCATGCTGGTCACGGTGAGCGGCGCGGCCGAGCGAACCGGCGTCTACGAGGTGCCTCTTGGGGTACCCCTTGGAGCGATCCTGGCCGCGGCCGCGGGGGATCCTTCAGCACGGTTCGCCCTGATCGGGGGCTACTCCGGAGCCTGGCTGCGTCTGCCGGAGGCGGCCTCGGCCCCCATGTCCAGGGCCGGGCTCAGACCCCACGCAGGTACTCCTGGTGCCGGGGTGGTGCACCTGCTCGAGCCCGGGGCGTGCGGCCTCGCGGAGGGGCACCTGGTGGTTGAGTGGATGGCTCGCCAGAGTGCCGGGCAATGCGGGCCCTGCGTCCACGGGCTGTACGCGATAGCCAAGACCATGGGCACGCTCGCGCGTCCCGGCTCCTCAGGGCCGAATGATCTGGAACTCATCTCCAGGTGGTGCGGCCAGGTGGAGGGCAGAGGCGCCTGCCGCCACCCCGACGGCGTCGTCAACTTCGTCCGCTCCACCCTGCGGACGTTCGGCGAGGAGGTGGACCGCCATCTTCGCGGGCGGTGCTCGGCCACCAGGTCAGGGGCGCTCCCACTTGCCCGCGGGCAGTTCAGCAGGGCATTGCCATGAGTGAGCGGTTTCTACATGTGGACCCCACCATGTGCGTCGGGCACGGACTTTGCTGGGAGATCCTGCCCGAGCTGATCGGAGTCGATGACTGGGGCTATCCCCTCCTGCCAGAGGGTCCGATACCAAGGGAGTACCGACGCAGGGCGGCCAGAGCCAGGGCAGCCTGCCCGGCGCTGGCGCTTCGCCTGGATGGAATCCGTCCCCGCCAGAGGACCAGGGTGGAACCCTGACCTGGCGGGGCGGGCACCGGTCCTGAGCTCCCTGCGAGAATCCTTGAGTGCAGTCTGCCGAGGGAGTCGACGGTTCAGAGGATTCGGAGTCGGAGCGCCGAGCCTGGCGGACGTGGGGCCCCTACCTGTCCATGAGGCAGTGGGGGACTGTCCGGGAGGACTACAGCGCCGACGGCAACGCCTGGGACTATCTACCCTTCGAGGCGGCCCATCGCCGGGCCTATCGCTGGGGCGAGGACGGCCTCCTGGGCATCTGCGATGACCAGCAGAGGCTTTGCCTGGCACTGGCGCTCTGGAACGGCCACGACGAGATTCTGAAGGAACGATTTTTCGGTCTCAGCAACCAGCAGGGCAACCACGGGGAGGATGTCAAGGAGTACTGGCACTACCTTGACGCCCTGGCCGACTCAAGCTATCTCAGGGCAGTCTACCGGTACCCCATCGACGCTTACCCATACCAGCAGCTGCGCGAGCGCAACGCGGTCCCGGGACCGGAGGTCAAACTGCTGGATCTCGGCGTCTTTGAACACGATCGCTACTTCGATATTGAGGTCGAGTTCGCCAAGCGGGGTCCCTCCGAGGTGGTTGCCAGGATCACCGCGACCAACCGCAGCGGAGAGGCGGCGGAGCTGCACCTGCTGCCGCATTTCTGGTTTCGCAATACCTGGAGCTGGATGGCGCCTCGCCCCGACGCGCCCAGTCTGCGGGCTTTGGGCAATGGCCTCGCGATCGAGCATCCTGATCTAGCCAACTACCGGATCGAGGTCGGAGGGGACTTCCGCTGGCTCTTCTGTGACAACGAGACCGACAACGAGGCTCTGTTCAACTGCCCAGGTCACAGCGCCCATCCGAAGGGTGCGATTGGGGATGCGGTCCTCAGCGGGGACGACAGCCTGTGTAACCAGGAAGGGACCGGATCGAAGGCCGCCGCCCACTTCAGGCTCCAGCTCCGGCCGGGAGAGTCCCAGGTCGTCCGATGGTTGCTGGCGGATACGGGCGGCATCTCCCTGGCCCAGGTCGACGAGGTCTGTGACCAGAGGCGCCAGGACGCGGACCGGTTCTATGAGACGGTCAGCCCGGCCCCCACCGATCCTGAGGCGGCCCTGATC
>JAJYWM010000187.1 GCA_021791455.1 bacterium
GGCGGAGGTCGCGGCCCGCCTGGGCGACGAGTTGCGCCGCGGGGGGCTGCCGGTGACCCCCGAGACGCTGGGGCGCTTTGCGCTGGCGATCTCCCTCGCGCGCCCGCACTCCCTCGACGACCTGACTCTGCTGGGACGAGCGACGTTGGCGTCCGACCCGGCCGAGGTGGTGACCTTCGACGCCCTGCTTCAGCGAATCTTTGGAGGCGTCTGGGATCCCGCCGGGCCTCGCGGGGACCTGACGACGCCACCCCCACCCACACCGGGGCCAGGTTCTGTTGAAGCGGGCCAGCCCGTGCAAGGGTCGGCCGGGTCGTCCCCTCAATCTGAGACAGAACGTTCAGAGCCGGCCGACAGGGAGTTTCCGCTGGGACTGCTGGCGGCCGCCGAGAGGCTGGCGGAAAGGGACTTCGCCGACTGCAGCGAGGATGAGCTCCAGACGGTCCTGGAGTTGGTTCGACGCCTTCCCGTCGACGTTCCCAGGCGGCAGACAAGGCGCTGGCGCAGAACGGCCGGCGGTGGGCGCGTCGACCTGCGGGACACCCTGCGCCATTCCCATCGCACCGGAGGTGACCCCGCTCGACTGCTGGCCCGGCGCCGGTCCCGGCGGCCCCGGCGGCTGGTGATGCTCGCGGACGTCTCGGGATCAATGGAACCGTACACCAGGATCTATTTGACCCTCTTCCACGGTGCCGTCCGGGCCGCCCGGGCCGAGACGTTCGTCTTCGCCACCAGGTTGACCAGGGTCACCGACGCCCTGGCCGCGAGCGATCCCAGCGCCGCCCTGCAACGGGCCGGTGCCGCCGTCCAAGACTGGGCCGGCGGCACGCTGATCGGGTCAGCCGTGGAGTCGTTCAACGACCACTATGGGAGGCGAGGGATGGCCCGGGGAGCGCTGGTGGTCATAGTCTCGGATGGTTGGGAGGGCGCGGACCCCGATCTCCTGGGACGCCAGATGCGCAGACTCTCTCTGCTGGCCAACCGGATTGTTTGGGTGAACCCCCGGTCCGCCAGCCGTGGCTTCCAACCCACCACGGCGGGAATGGCCGCCGCCCTGCCGTTTGTCGACACCCTGGTCAGCGGCCACTCCCTGGCCGCCGTCCAGAGCCTGCTTCAGGCGATCCGCGGGGGAGAGAGCGGGGACCCTCCGGTCCTGAACCAACGCCTGATCGGAGTCTCGGCTGGAGCCACCGGGCCCAGGTGAGAGCAGCCGAAGGGGCGTCATTGGCCCCGCCGTCACGGCGATCTATCAGTGGGCCGAGGTGGGTACACCTCTGGCCCTCTGGCGGGCCCAGTCGCACTGGGGCAGGGTCCCCATCGTCCAGCAGTTTCTGAGGGCAATCACCTTCTTTCCGGGGCGCACCTACTACGGTTTTCCAGGCATGGGGGGGCCCAGCAGGCCGCCCTTCAACGACCTCGAGATCTTCCTGCAGAGTGTGGAGACCATATTCGCCCTGTTGCTTGTCCTGGCGCTCGTGAATGCCCAGGCCAGAACCACGCCCCGCTACTTCACGGTGTGCGCGCTCCTGATCGTGGCCGCCTACTACTGGTTCAACGCCTCAGTCCAGGGCCCGGTCAACGGGTGGCGACTGCTCTATCTCGCCATTCCCGCCTTCCTCGGGGCGGGCGCGGCTGCCCGGACTCTTCCCCGGGTCATGTCGGCTTTGGTCCTTCTCCTGGCCGCGGTGCTGGCGAGCCAGATCGCCTTCACCACAGCCGGCTACTTCGTAATTTGACCGCCCACCGTCCGCCTGGTGGCTCCCTGCACCTGATCTCCGGCACAGGCCCGGCGGATGGACCGTCTCGCCGCTGGGTGGCATCGCCCAGCGCACTGCCGGGGCCGGATGCCTAAGAGCTCGAAAATCGTCGGGCAGGCCGCGCCCGCCGGAGGGCGACGGCCAAGCCCACGCCGGCCCCTCGCGCTTCACCCCCGGCGCCGCAGTCGGTCACTCGAGGACCACCACCAGCTCACTCATTTTCAGCGTGTGGTAGGCGAACGACCCCGCCCGCAGAAAGCCGAGCCAGCCAGGTGGGACGAGAACTCCCAGATGAGAGAGCTGGAGGCGGGCCGCGGCCCGGGCGACGTCACCGAGGTCGGGATACCCTATCGCCCTGCCGTCGGAGATCACGGCGCACTGTGAGCCAAGCTCGCTCGCCAGAGCGTCCACCAGGTCCCACAGCTCCTCCTCGGCAAGGAGTTCCGCCATGTCCACCCAGGGGGGCAGCCTGAAGGTCACCTCGCCTGTTGCCTGCCCCCTGGCCTGGCAGGCCTCCATCACGACGGGCATCCCATGCCAGCGCAAGGGCTCTCCCAGGATCAGGGGGGCGCCCTTCTTGGTGCCGGTCACGTACCGCTGACCGCCCGGATCCGGTTCGACTCCTCCCTGGTGCCTCAGGACATCGAGCGCCCTGCCCACCAACCAGGGGCCATCGTCGAGAGGACAGCAGAAGGAGATGGTCGTCTCATCGGCGGTCGGCCAGCAGGTGCGCCAGTAGGGCTTTCGTGCCGAATTTGCCCGCTGCGCCGCTGCCCGCTCCACAACCTATAGATTAGAGCCGCCACCCCGGGCTGCCGGCGGGCGACTCAGCTCTGGCCGATCCACCTCCCGGGGACCAACGGCGCCCGGATCGGGAAGTGCCCGGGAGGGGTCGAGCGTCCGTCAATCACTGGCCGCGCCGACCGACCTCGCCAGCGCGGCGCCTCGGCCGACGGCCGGCGTCCCCAGCATCCCATCCCAGGCAGCGGAGCCAGCTCACACGAGTCGGCCCGGCGCGTTAACCTAGCCTGGTGAGGCACTTGCCTTCCGCTCGGTCACCGGGCGCGGGTTGCGAAAGTTGAGGCGCTGATGTGAAAGCAGACATTGAGGCGATCCCTCAGGCTCCTGAGTATCGCGAAACCCTTCTTGACGGGGTCGATCACATCGAATTCTATGTCGGCAACGCACGTCAGGCTGCCCATTTCTACCGGTCGGCCTTCGGGTTCGACGTGGTCGCCTACTCGGGGCCGGAGACAGGGGTCAGAGATCGGGCGTCATACGTTCTGCGCCAGGGGGATGTCCACCTGGTCATGACCGCCCCGCTTGGCCCCGAGGGCGAGATAGCGGATCACGTAAGACTCCACGGAGATGGCGTCAGGGCTCTTGCGTTTCAGGTGGAAGACGCCACCTCGGCCTATCAGGACGCGGTCCATAGGGGAGCCCGCTCGGTGGCTGAGCCCCATGTGGTGGAGGACGGCAGCGGCGCCGTGCGGCTGGCGACGGTCAAGACCTTCGGCGACACGGTGCACACCTTCGTGGAGCGCGCCGAATATCAGGGGGCGTTCCTGCCCGGGTATCGCGCCGAGTTCAAAGGAGGGTCCGGGGCTGGGCTTGAGGTGGTGGATCACTGCGTCTGCAACGTCGAGCTCCATCGCATGGACGAGTGGGTCGACTGGTACAACCGAATCTTCGGTTTCGACGTGTTCCAGGAGTTCGATGAGAGTGACATCGCAACCCAGTACTCGGCCCTGCGGAGCAAGGTCGTCAGGGGGGGCCGGGGTGGCAGCATCACCTTTCCAATCAACGAGCCCGCCAAGGGGCTGAAGCGGTCCCAGATAGACGAATACCTGGACTATTACCACGGCCCCGGGGTGCAGCACATAGCCCTTCACACCACGGACATCGTGGAGACGGTAGGCTGGCTGCGGCAGCAGGGGGCCGAGTTCCTGGCCGCCCCCAAGGCCTACTACGACAGCTTGGGCGACAGGGTGGGGGACATCGATGAGGACCTTGAGCGGCTGCGCCAGCTGAACATTCTGGTCGACAGGGATGAGCACGGTTACCTGTTGCAGATCTTCACCAGGCCCGTCGAGGACAGGCCGACCTTGTTCTTCGAGGTGATCCAGCGGAAGGGCTGCCGTGGCTTTGGTAAGGGCAACTTCCAAGCCCTGTTCCAGGCGATCGAGCAGGAGCAGGACGCCAGGGGCAACCTCTGAGCCGGCGGCTCAGCCAGCCGGTCAGGGAGAAGGGATGACGGCTTCGGCCGACCAGCAGGCGGTCGTGCGCGGACCGCTCTCCGTCGCCACCGCCCGGCGGGAGATGCTGGAGGCGGTGCCCCGCCTTCCCGCAGAGCAGGTACCGATTGACGGCCGGGCTTCGGGAAGGGTGCTCGCGACCGCGGTCGTGGCCCGGGTGCTCCTGCCGCCATTCCCCAACAGCGCGATGGACGGCTACGCGGTGCGGGCCGCGGATGTGCCTCAAGTTCCCTGCCGCCTGCCCGTCCAGGGCGAGATGAGGGCCGGGATGGCCCCGGGAGCGGTGCGCATAAGCCCTGGCACCTGTGCCAAGGTGATGACGGGAGCCCCCCTGCCGGAGGGTGCCGACTCGGTGGTTCCCTACGAGTGGACCGATCGGGGTACCGTGGAGGTCCTGATCCACGAGCGGCCGCGCCGAGGCAACGCGGTGCGCCGGGCCGGCGAGGACCTGTCCCCGGGGCAGGCGGTGCTGCCGGCGGGGCACAGGGTCAGGCCCACGGACCTGGCGCCCCTGGCGGCTTCGGGCGCACCATTTCTGGTGGTCGGGACGAGACCCCGGGTGGCTCTTATCACGACGGGAGACGAGATCCGCCCGCCGGGCAGCGAGCTTGCCCCGGGGGAGATCTACGACACCGCGGGCCCGGCGTTGGAGGGCCTGATAGCCGCCGCCGGGGGGGAATTGGTCTCCCGGCGCACGGCGACGGACGACCCTGGGCAGGTCACCGACACCCTGCTCAGCGCAGCCGCGGAGGCCGATGTCCTGGTCGGGGTGGGGGGGATGAGCGTGGGAGACCACGACCACGTTCGCGCCACCGTGGAGCAGCTCGGGAGCCTGCAGTTCTGGAGGGTGGCGATGCGGCCGGGCCGCCCGATAGCGTTCGGCACCCTGGCCGACAAGGTCTTCGTGGGGCTGCCGGGCAATCCCGTGTCGGCCTGTGTCACCTTCACCCTCTTCGGGGTTCCAGCCCTGCTGGCGATGCAGGGATCAGCCCATCCGGAACCGCCCACCCACCCGGCCGAGTTGCTGGAGGAGGTGGAAAAGCCGGAGGGGCTGGAGACGTTCCACCGGGGCACGCTGAAAGCTCGGCCCGGAAAGATCCCCGGGGTCAGGGTCGCCGGCAATCAGAGCAGTGGGGCCACCATCTCCTTGGCCCACGCCGATTGCCTGCTCGTCTTGCCCGCCAAGGGCGTGAGTATGCCTCGGGGCGCCGTGGTCGAGGTGATCCCGCTCGGGCGCTAATCCAGCTCCAGGTCCTCTCCCGCCGATCCCGCGCTGACCACCGCTGAGCGCGCCTCCCGGAGCACCTTCAGGCGCCCCTCGCGGGCCAACCCGGCAGCCGCTCTGCCCGCCAGGTAGGCCGCGAGCGGTGCGAACTGGCGAGCGCCGGACGTGTGGGCGACGTCGCCGGCGAGGTCCAGCACCAGCTTTGCCTCCTCCGGCCGCAGCACTGTGTCACCGGCGCCGAGGGCCTTCAGGTAGCGATCGAACCAGGCGTTCAAGGGATTCCTCCTGATGTTTGTTCCCCAGCTGCCCGGGCGGCTGCCTGGGTTAGCTCCTCTGGGGTGTTGCAGCTCTGGAATGATGACGCTTCGGGGTCGAAAAGGCGCCATCTGCCCTCTGCCACTGTCAGCGGTTCCAGGTTGGCGAGGGCAGAGCGGAGCGCCGGGCCGCGATGGGGGTTGGTCTGCTCGGCGGCCTTCCGAAGCCCGGCGGCAGCACTCCTGCGGTATACGGCGAAGAGGGGCTCCAGCCACCCGTCCCGCAGGCACGCGACCGCTGGGGCACCTTCTCTGGCTCGGGCCAGACGGATCAGTTCCTCGGCCAGTCGCGACACGGGGAAGGGCGTGTCCGCGGCGCAGGCCAGGACCAGTTCCGCCGGGGAAGCTTCAAGCCCCGCGATCAGGCCGCCCAGAGGACCAGGGATGTCGGGGCAGTCGGCGACCACCCGGCACCCCAGGCCGAAGGACGATGGCCCGGCGATGAGGCAGGGACCGGTGATCGGGCAGAGGATGGAGTGCACTCGAGCGATCAGCGGAGGGTCGGTGGGGGCGGGAAAGGGGATCGACGGTTTGTCCTGGCCCATCCGACGGCTCCGGCCACCCGCCAGCAGGAGCAGGGCACAGGGGTTGTCCCGGCTCAGAGGGAAGCCCCGTCTGCGCCGGGTCCGCCGGGTTCGTCCACCCCCGAGATCCGCTCCGGGTGGGTGTAGATGTTGAACGACTGTCCTCGCAGGAAGCCGATCAGAGTGACGCCCAGGGCGTCCGCGGTTTGGACCGCCATCGAGGACGGGGCCGAGACCGAGGCGACCACGGCGACCTGGGCGGCCGCCGCCTTCTGTACGATCTCGAAGCCGGCCCGGCCGCTGACCACCAGGCAGGAGTCGGTCAGAGGCAGCCGATCTTCGAGCAGCGCCTGCCCTACGAGCTTGTCGACGGCGTTGTGCCGGCCCACGTCCTCGGCCACCGCCATGTCCTCCTTCCCGAACGGCAGCAGCCCCGCCGCGTGCAGCCCCCCGGTTCTGCTGAACACCGCCTGGGACGAGCGGAGGATCTCGGGCAGCCCGACTATGCGGCCGCGGGTCCAGTGGCGGTCACCCACCACCGGAGGCTGGAAGCGCAGCACGGCATCCAGGGTGGCCGCGCCGCAGATGCCGCAGGCGCTGCTCGAGGGGAGGTTGCGCTGCCAACCCAGTGCCAGTGGGGAGAGCGGCTGCTGCAGGTGCACATCCACCAGGTTCTCCAGCTTGGGGTCGGGCCGTAGCTCGAGCCTCGCGGAGGGCCATTTCTCCTGGCCGCTCGGGGCGAACGTCACAAACGTCACGTCGGCGAGTGACCGCAGCACCCCCTCCGCGTGCAGCAGCCCGAGGGCGAGGTCGATGTCAGCGCCCGGGGTGCGCATGACAATGCCCAGGGGAGTGCCGTCGACCATTAGCTGGAGCGCCTCCTCCCGGGCCACGGAATCAGCAGCTCGCCAACTGCGCCGGACGTCGACCTTGGTGAGGATCAGGCTGTGTTGCGCTCGGCCCATTTGGGGCCCCGCAGTAGTCACCCCGGAAATGGTAGCCCCGGGCGACCGATCACTCGTCGTGAGGGCAGGTTCCCACGGGCTCGCCGTGATGGCAGCCGCAGCGGTCCACGGTCTCCTCCAGGAGCAGGTCCCCGTCTTGGAATTGCAATCTTGGCCCCAGGCTGGGATCGTCCCTCGCGATTGGGCGCGCGCGCAGGACGTAGCAGAGGCGACCGCCGCAGAGGGTCGCCGCCAGCATGTTGGGATTACCGGCCCGCACCAGCCGGTCGGCCATCTCCACCGAGCCCACCCGATCGATGCGCCGGTGTCCAACGGAGGTGTAGTAGGACCCCTGGGCGAGATCCATCGGTTGGCCGGGCACACCCTCCAGAGCGTCGCGGATCACCTGGGCCACCAGAAGGGCCCCAGCCTCGGTCGCCCGCCGGGTCAGTGAGCCGGCGGTGTCCCTCGGGTGGACGGCGACTCTCTCCTGGGCCAGCAGCGGACCGGCGTCGATCTTCTCGGCCACCCGCTGAAAGCTGATTCCAGCCTCCGACTCCCCGTTCACTATGGCCCAGTAGATCGGCTCCGGTCCGCGGTAGTTCGGCAACAGGGAGGGATGGGCGTTGATCCAACCCCGGGCCGGAATCTGAAGTGCCTGGCGCTTCAGGATCTGGTCGAAGCTCGCGACCATGAAGAGATCGGCCCCAAGGCGCTCCAAGGCGACCAGGGAGTCATAGTCGTTGACCCTCGCCAACCGGAGCAGGGGGATGCCCACGTGCTCCGCCACCTGCCCCAGGGCGTTCTCGCCGGAGATCGCCGGATTGGCGCCAAGGCTGGTGGCGAGCCCCACCACTCGCACGGGGCAGCTCAGGAGGGCCAGCAGGAGGGCCAGGCTGTAATCGGACGGGAACCCGGCGAAGGCCACTCGGGGCAGGTCGCCCGCTGCCATCTCTGCCTGCCCGTCCACGGAGAAGGGGATGCGCAGGTCTGGGACCATGCGAAACTCCCGCTTGGCCCACAGCCACTCCTGCACTCTGGCCAGCCAAGGCGTGGGAGGCGTGAGTTGCGTCGGCGCTGATGGCTGGGGCACAGGCCCATGGTATCGGGGCCGCCCCAACTCACCTTCCACACCGTCACCAATTCGTTGACTCCTCGCAACCAGGACGCGTACTGCGGCTGTCACACTTCCCAGCAAATGTCAGTCGACAGCAGGGCCACGGGGATCAGCAGCTCAGTGGCCCAGGGGATCGCCGACATGGCCCAGTCGTGGGCTCACCTGGCGCGCGACATCGCGCCCCAGGTCCCAGAACTCCCCGCGGTCATCCAGCAGGAGGTTGCCTCTCTGCGGGGGATCCCGATCACTGAGGACAGTGTCAACCAGGTGGCTCGCCTGATCACTCGCCGTGTGGAGGAGGCTGGCCATCCGGATCTGGCCGCAGCCCTGCTGCGCCGGATGGGCCGGGCGATGTATGAACTGCTCCTGCTGTTGGCGACGGAGGAGGAGCTGCGAGCGATGGGGATGCTGATGCAGGCCACCAAGGCTCCCGGCCCCCCGGCGTCCAACGCCGTCCCCGCCCCGGGTGTGGGGGCAACCCCATCTGCGGCGCCCGCGCCCAACCGGCCGTCTCCTGCCACACCAAGTCCGGTGGCGTCACTCCCGTCCGCTCGTGGCCCTGAGCCGGCTGCCCGGCGGACCCCGGCCACCACAGTGGCCGCCGCCGGTCCTCAACTCTCCACCACCGGTCGGCCCGCACCGCCAGGAGCCGGCAGCCGCGCCCAGCCTCCCGGGGTCGGCAGCCTGCCGCCGGTCTCCCCCGGGCCGGGCCGGTCGTCCAACCCGGCAGCAGTGGTCAAGAGCTCCCCGGCCCTACCAGATCTAGGATCGAGGGATCCAGCTGGGGCCCTGCCAACGCCCCGTTCCGCATCTCACCCGGCTACACTCCCGCCACCTCCCGGCACTCGTGTCTCCCCTGTGGGAGGGCCCGTCTCTCCAGTCGCGGGCCCGCCGTCGGCGCCTCCGCGAGCCGACGGCCAGAGGCCCTTGCCGGTGGTCAACACGGTGCCTCCAGCGCCCCCTGTTTCGATGGTGAACCAGCCCGCGGTGCCGCCCCCCGGTGAACCGTCGGAGGGGGCCGTGCTCTGGGGGTTCGACCCTGCTGCGCGCGAGACCGACAAGGCAGGGGTTACGCCGAGTCCGGAGGCGGCCCCGCCGACCGCCGCAGCGTCGGAACCCGCTCTGGCGGTGGAGGCCAAGGTAGCGGAGCAGCCGAGGACGCCAGTGATGGCGGCTCCCGTCGGGGCCGAGCCGATCGGGTCCGGAGCCAGGCGCTGGTCGGTGCGCCTGTCACCAAAGGCCCAGGCCGAGCGGGACAGCCGGCTTGAGAAGCGCCTTGGCGAACTTCCGCCGCTGCTGGAGGAGATCGCGGCCCAGGTCCACGAGCAGCGCCGGGCGGTGGCCGAGAAGGGGCAGGCGCGAGCCGCGGTGCGCTCCTCGTCCGAGCAGTCCGCCCCTGCCGACCTTCCGACCGCCAGCAATCTCATGACGGACCTTCTGGGAGCCGGGCGTCTGGTGGATGCCGCCGCCCTCGCCATGCGCGCCGCGGAAGCCTTCCCCGGGCAGGTGGCGGCGGAGCTCGCCTGCAGGGCTGGCGAGGCATGTCGTGAGTCCAAGGACGAGGACCTGGCCGTCCTCTGCTTCACCACCGCCGTGCTCACCGCGCCACCCTGCGAGGCAGCCTGCTGGCAGCTGGCCGGGATGGCCCTGGAACAGCGGGAGCCACGTTTGGCACCCATCTGGATCGAGTTTTTGGCGCGGCTGCTTCGGGTCCGTGGGGCCGATGAGGACGCCGTCGTGATCTACCGTCAGCTGCTCAACCTGACCCCGAGGCGCCAGGACGTCAGGGACATTCTGCGGGTGGCATCTCTCACCGGCACCCTGCCGGACTGATGGGGCTCAGCGCTTTTCCAGCAGGCGGACTCTGCGCCGCGGCCTGACCCGGCCCGCGCTCTGCCGCGGCACCACGCTGATCGAGCCGTCACTCTCCATCTCCACCAGTTCGCAGTCACCGACGCCGGCCACCCCGTGCTCGCGCAGCGCCATCTCCGCCTCGGCCGGGTCGACCCCCTCCTTTGCCAGGGCGCCCGGTATCCAGGCCCCGCCCGAAGCCAGGGCCCTGGGGGGAGACTCGAGAAGCCTCCCAAATCGTGGACTTCGCACCTGCGCAAAACTCACGATCCGGTTCAGCACGAAGAGCGTCACGATGATGAGGAAGCCACCGAGCAGCGAGCTGTCAGGTCCGGTCATGGCGGGTTGAACGGCGTTGGCCACCAGCAGCACCAGGACCAGGTCGAAGATTGTCATCTGGCCCAGTTCTCGCTTTCCAAACACCCTGAGGGCGATCATCAGGGCGGCGTAGATGGCGACTGATCGCAACACCAGATCCCAAGGTGGTATGGCAAGATGGATGAGATCCATGGCTTGGCTCCTTATTTGTGCCGCTGCTTTGCCGGTCCGGCGCCCCGGCCCGGGTTGAGGCCATCCTGAGGCCCAGGCGGCTGCCGTGTCCAAGTTGACGGCCGGGAGCGGCCGCCCCCTGGTCATAGCCCACAGGGGTGGCTTCGGCCCCGATCCTGAGAATTCCATAGCGGCGTTTGAGAACGCATTGGCTCTGGGCGCCGACATGATCGAATTGGACGTGCGCCCGACCAGGGACGGCCGCCCGGTCGTGGCGCACGACCCAGAGTTGCGAGGACGTCCGATCTCGAGCCTCACTGCCGAGGAGATCACCGCAACTGCACATTGTGCTCCGCCGTTCCTGGCCGAGGTCGTGGCCCGGCTGGGGGGCCGCATCGCTCTTGACGTTGAGATAAAGGAGAGCGGGTGTGAGCGGGAGGTGATCGCCGCGGTCGGTGCTCTCTCGCCGGACCTCTTGGTGCTCAGCTCGTTTCGAGCGGAGGTCGTGAGGAAGGCCCGCCAACTGGCACAGCACCTACCGGCGGGACTCATCTGCTCACCTCGCACGGCGGGGGCCACCTCGATCAGGATGGCGGTCGAGGCCGGCGCGACACACCTTGTCCTGCACCGCCGGCGCGCAGGGCCGAGGGCTCTCGCGAAGGCGCGCAAATCGGGCTTGGCGGTCTTTGTGTGGACCGTCAACGACTCCCAGGACCTGGCCCGGTTCTTCAGTGACCCCGCAATCTCGGGGGTGGTCACAGACCGGGTGGCGGAGGCTCTGGACGCTCGCGGCAAAGGAGTGGCGCCGTCCCGATAGCCGTACTGTCGGGCGGCCAGGTCATGGCCTCTGGCCCAGTCGCGAGCGAGTTCACGAGGCGAAAGTTGCCGTTTGATAAGCAATAATCAGGCGATGAGCGACCAGCCGCGGTCTTTGCCGAGCAACGTGGGCCCAAGCGAGAGGGGCGAGGAGTTGGCCGAGGCATCCCGACTGCGGGCCGCTCTGCTCAGGCTCGGCCGCCGGCTGCGGGCGGTCGAGATAGGAGCCGACCTGACGCCAGCGGAGTTTTCAGCCCTGGCCACGGTGATCCACCTCGGCCCGATCCGGCCCACCGAACTGGCCCGGGTGGAGATGGTCAATCCCACCATGCTCTCGAGAATGGTCGCCCGAATGTGCCACGCCGGGGTGCTCCAACGTCACTCCCAGACGGGAGACAAAAGAACCGCCGTTCTGGAAGCGACTGAGGTCGGCAGGGAGTTGCACCGGCGCCTCCGCTCGGAGCGGGCGCTCCGGCTCGCGTCAGCCCTAGCGGAACTTCCAGCCCATGAGCGCGCCGCCATCGTGGACTCCCTGCCGGCGCTGGAGGAGCTGGCTCAGTTGTTGGTCTCGGCGCCCCAGTGATCGAGGCCGGGGGCGCCATCCCAGCGGCCGGATCACCAAGGCCGGATCGTGCCTGAGCGGGTCTACCAGCGCGTCGAGGGCTGGATGCGGTGGCTCTGGCCGAAGTGGATCGACTCCAACCTCAGGATCGTGCTGGGAGCACGGCTGGCGATGAGCGCCGCCCGCGGGATCGCCGGCGTGGTCACGGCCCTCTACCTTGCAGCCGAGGGGTTCTCGGCCATCGAGCTGGGGGCCTTATTCCTCTGTGTGACAGCGACCTCAGCGATCATGGCGTCCGTGATCGGAGTCTTCTCAGATCGCTTCGGCCGCAAGCCGTTTCTGATCGCGATTCCTCTGCTGGCAGCGGGCGCGGCGGCCGTCTACTCGCTATCCAGCGCTCCGGCGATTCTGTTCATATTCGCGGCACTCGGCACCTTCGGCCGTGGAGCGGGGGCCGGAGGCGGGAGTGTCGGCCCGTATCAGCCCGCCGAGTCGGCCCTGGTCGCCGAGAGCGCGCCCGCGCAGGCGCGGGCGGCGGCATTCGGCAGAGTCGCGTTCGTCTCCGCGCTGGGGGCGCTGCTCGGCGGGTTGCTGGCCGCCCTGGCCCGTACCCATCCTCACCTGACCGCCTCAGCCGCGACCGCAGCCTATCGCCCTGCGTTTCTGGCGGCGGCCATTCTGGCAGCCGTGGCCGGGCTCATGGCCTTAGGCATCAAGGAGCGGCGGCAGCCTCCGGCAGGAGGCCAGGCCAGGCGCCACGTGCGCTGGCCGCGGCGATCGTGGCCGATGCTGTGGCGCTTCTGGGTCACCAACGGGGTCAACGGGTTCGCCATCGGTATGTTCGGGCCCTTCGTGAGCTACTGGCTCTACCTGAGATACGGTGCCAGCCCGGGCGAGATTGGGCTGCTCTTTGCGCTCGTCAACCTCGGCTCCCTGGTCTCCACCCTGACCGCCGCCACGATCGGGAGAAAGCTTGGAACCGTGACCGCCATCGTTGCGGTTCGGGCGATCACCGGGGTCCTGCTCGTCCCCATGGTGTTGGCACCGACCTTCTGGTTGGCCGGTGGCATCTACTTCGTGCGCATGCTGGCCCAGAGGGTCGGGCTGCCTCTGCGACAGTCGTTCACCCAGGATGTCGCGGATCCCGAGGAGCGCGCCAGCCTGGCCGCCCTGTCCAACCTCCCCGCTCAGGGAACGATGGCTGGAAGTCAAGTTCTCGCCGGGTACCTGTTTGAAGAGGTGAGCCTAGCGGCGCCGTTCGAGCTCGCCGCGGTATTTCAATGCGCCAACGCCATCCTCTATGGTCTCCTCTTCGGTCCCTGGAAGCCGGGCCGGGCCCCGGCCAGATCCCAGCAGGATGAGATCGCGTAGCGGACGGGAGATCCAATCTCACCGGGGCTGCTCACTGTTCGGAGGCTCCTTTCGGGCCGGGGAGGGCGACGACGGCGGAGGCCGAGCCGGCTGGACCCCCGACACCAGCTCTGGTTGCTGAGCCAACACCTGGCCAAGAGGTTCACGCGAGGAGGTGCGGTCACCTCTGGACCAGTCGCGGCCGGTGC
>JAJYWM010000030.1 GCA_021791455.1 bacterium
ACCCGTCGGAAGAATTCGTACGCCTGCTCATATTCCGGCGCACGCTGGCGTCGCTGGCCCATGTGGGTCCTCCTAGACCGAGTTAGTCCTCGCCGAAGGGCGTCCCACCGGCCGGAGGAGCTGTCCCCGGCAGCGGCCATCCGGGACAGCCCGACTAAACTGTAGCGGCGATCGTTCCGGAGTAGCTCAACGGTAGAGCAGGCGGCTGTTAACCGCAAGGTTCACGGTTCGAATCCGTGCTCCGGAGCCACGCTACGACTTCACCAAGCGCCGGATCCAGCCCCGGCAGCGTGCCGGCTGCTCACACAATGCTCACATTCGCCCCGGGGCGCGGAGGGCTGCCCCGATCTTTAGGGCCGCTTCGGCCTGCAGGTCGGGGACCACGTGGCTATAGAGATCAAGCGTGATCGCAACGCTCGCATGCCCGAGGCGCTCCTGGACCACCTTCGGGTTCGTTCCGCGAGCCAGGAGTAACGAGGCGTGGGTATGCCGCAGATCGTGGAGCCGGATCACGGGTAGTTTGGCCGCAGCCACCAAGTTCCGGAACCTGTGGCTTACGACGTCTGGATCGCGAGGGGTCCCATCGGGTCGCCCGAAGACAAGATCGTCCGCTGACTGTCCCCGGCCTGCCTGAAGCTTCTCCACGGCTTGCGAGCGCCTATGGCCGCGGAGAACCTCTACGGTGTCGGCATCCAGGGCGATCCGCCGACGACTCGCCGCCGTCTTCGGCGAACCAACCCTCAGAGAGCCAGCGGCACGCACAACCTGCTGGCTGACAGACAGGGATCTACTGTCCAGATCGAGGTCGCGCCAGCGGAGGCCGAGGAGTTCTCCGCGACGCATGCCGGTTGCCAGGGCGAGGCGGTACAAGGCAGCATCCGGTTGGCCGAACAAGGTCCTTACGAACTGCGCCGCCTCGTCTTCAGTCCATGTCCTCATAGTCGCCTCGGCCCGCGGCGCAGTCCAGGCCCGGACAGCCGGGTTCACCTCCAGGTACCCTGCGTCGACGGCATCCGCCAGTGCCTTCCGCAGCACGAGGTGGATGTTGTACATGGACTTCTGGGACAGCCCGGCGTCACCTCCATCTGCGCGCCCAGAGGCTTTGAGGTCGCGATAGCAGGACGTTATCTGCTCGCGGCCCAGGCGCACCAAGGGGATGCGCCCGATCCGAGGCGACAAGTGAACCCGTATCACCACCGCGTAAGCTGTCGCGGTCGTTGCTCGGATCGCGCCGGCGTCTCGTCGCCCCGCCAACCATGCGTCGAGGTAAGCCGCGACGGTGAGCGCCGAAGGCGCGCCCGCGACGCTACGCACGGCGGCGGCTTGGGCGTGCTGGAGGGCCTCAACCGCATCCGCTTTGGTACGGAATCCCCCTTGCATCCGCTGCCGCCTCGCGGCACCCGGCGGAGCTAGGTCGGCGGTCCAAGTCCAAGAGGCGGTCGATGAACCGCAATGGACGCAGGTGCGGGCGACAGAGGCGAGCCTGCGGCCGCACTTGGTGCAGCGCCTGAACACGCTTCCCCGCCTCATGGGGCCGCCGAGCCTGGTGGCCCGCTTCGAAGACCGAGCCTTCTCTCGAACTCAACATCCGCCTCGTACTCGGCCAGATCTGAATCTGAGTAGGTCCCTGCCTGGAGCCGAACTCGGGTCAGCCGCGACGCAGCTTGGCGCAACTCCCCGATTAGTGCCCGAGTCACATGCCCGCGGCGTGCGCTGAGGTTCCCACTGCCCGCGTCGGTGGTTATCCCGACACGGTGATCGCGCTCGGCATTCAGCGTCTTGTCCCAAAGGCGCACGGCCATGTCCCTCACTCGCTCAGGCGACCATCCCAGACGTGCAGCGGCCTTCACCTCTGCCAAGGTGAACAGCTCCTCGTCACCACGCCTAAGAGGTACCACGCGAGGGTTGGGTTGGCCAACGAGCCTGACGTCGTGCCCAGACGTCGGCGAGCGGAGACCAAGCGGAGGAGGCGTCGGTCCGGGCTCCGAGCCCGATCGTTCCGGGGCCTCGGCCCCCATTGCGAACAGGGAGAAGAGGCCGGTGGTCCGCACCCCTTCCTGCCTGTGTCCCCCGGCCCGAACCCGATTCCCGCGGATCAGCTCCACCTCACGTGCTTCAGGATCGAAGAACCACTCCCGGAGCGGCACGTCGAAGGCGTGAGTCAGCAGTACGAGCTCGCCGATTGTGAGGTCCTCCCGGACGCCGGTCTCGAGAGCGGTGACGTGCTTTCGCGTCCAAGGCAGCCCGACCTCACGGACCGTGCGAGCGGCGTCCTCCTGCGTGAGCGCCCTCGCGGACCGCAGTCGCCTAAGGTTCTCCCCGATCACTTTGCCCACGCTTGGGTATCCGCCCCGTGCCTGTGTGTTGACACTCCCCTGAACCTCGGTCCCAGCCCGATGGCCGCCCTTCCCCTGGGCTCGCTCTCGCTCTTCTCCCGTCCGCTCGGTCATCGCCCCGCGAGAGTACCACGCCGACCTGGGCTCGAGTGTCTTTTGACCGGGACCTCGACCGTGGTAGTATTGCCCGGATGAAGGACCCGTTGAAACGGCACCCGACCCGGGGCGCGTTCCTCTCCCGCCTGCGGAGGTGGCGCGTGGCAAACGGCCTCACGCTGACGGACATCGGCGACCTCACGGGGCTGTCGCCCTCGATGGTCAGTCGCGTAGAGCGAGGTGAGCGCGAACTTCGGCCCCGGACCAAGATCCTCGTGGCCCGACGGCTCGGCGTCCGCCCCTCGGAGATCTTCGAACCCGCGAGGGAGATCATCGACCCCCAGGAGCTGATGAATGGCCACTGATCCCCCAGCCGTCTACACGGTGCGCGAGATCGCTGACCTTCTCCGGATCGGACGCAACCAGGCGTATGCCATGGTTCGCGAGGGTACCCTGGCATCTTTCCGCAGTGGAACGACCATACGCGTGCCTCGAGCAGCTGTCGAGCAGCTACTCGAAGGGACGACCACGCCCGAGTCGGAGTAGTCGTCCAGTGGAAGTTGGGGCCAGTCCCACCGGTGGGGCGTCGGCCGGGGCGACTTGCGGTAGCCATGGTCGCCTTGGTCGGCGCGCACGTCCCGAGTCTCGGCCCTGCCAGACATGTCGTGCCCGTCTAAGGGTGGCGCTCGAATACGCGGTGGCATGCCACACCCCGATCAGGGACCGCACGGTGGGCCGTCACGAAGCCCTCGCGTGGGCTTGGTTGCGGGCTGCCAGCAGCTCCGAGGTGCGAGAGGCACTCGCCGCGATCGAGACCTGCGATGGCATTTGAGCGGCTCGAGCGAACCGGACCGCGGGCCATCGGCGAAGCAGCCTCGGCGGACTTCCTCGACCGCGAGCCGGTGATGGTGGAGCTGTCCAATGTGGTAGCACAGCACGTGACCTGGCTGTGGAATGGCTGGCTTCCTCAGGCGCGCTTATCCCTGTGCATCGGCCACGCCGGCCAAGGGAAGTCGTGGCTCTCGCTCGCCATCGCGGCGGCAGTCAGCCGAGGCTGGCCACTACCCCTTGACGAGGCCCATGAGCCCGGCGACGTGCTCCTGATCGGTGCGGAAGATGGGCTCGCGGACACGGTGCGGCCCCGACTCGATGCCCTGGGGGCAGATGTGGACCGGATCGTCGCTTTGGAGGGCGTCCGCACGGAGCAGGGCGAGCGCGGCTTCCTATTGGCCGACAGCGACGTACTGGAGCAGTCGCTCTCCCGGCGGCCGTTCCGGCTCGTGGTGATCGATCCTCTGACAGCCTTTGCGGGGCACACCGACAGCTACAAGGACGCAGAGGTACGGGGCCTCCTCGCACCGCTCGCCAAGCTGGCGGAGGAATACGGCCCGGCGATCCTCGGCATCATGCACCTTCGGAAAGGGCAGGCCGACACGGCCCTCCAGCGCGCGTCCGGCTCGATAGCGTGGGGTGCCGCGGCGCGATCTGTATTCGCGGTCGGCACGGACCCGCAGGCTGGCAGTGGGAGTGCGGACCGCCATGTGGTCCCGGTGAAGCACAACCTTTGCCCGCCTCCCGACGGGGTCATGTTCGCCCTCGACGGTGGTCACTTCACCTGGGGCGGCCCGTCGACGCTCTCGGCCGCGCAGCTGATGGCGGCTCAGAGCGATGGCAATGACGGTGGTGCAGTGGACGAGGCCGAAGCCGTGCTCAGGCAGATTCTAGCCAAGGGGCGGGTGGAGGCTAAAGTGGCCCTCGCCGAGTGTTTGGGCGCTGGTCTGTCCGAGGCCGCCGTCCGGCGTGCCAGGCGGACGCTCGGCGTGATGCCCCAGAAGGAAGGATTCGGTGGCCAGGGGAAGTGGTTCTGGCACCTCTCCACCAAGGACTTCACCGCCGCCCCGATCAGCCGTCTAAGATGCTCAAGCCAAAATGGCGATTCGAGATCCGACCTGGGTCAGACGCCTAAAGGCGTTCACACATCAGAAGATGAGCGCCTTAACGCCTTAGCCACTAAGGACCCGGACCTGGTGGCCCCCGTACCCCCCTCAGTGGCCCACGTGCTGCAGGTCTTCCCGGGCTCACGGCTCGTAGGGAGAACCTCTCACCGAGCCTCAGCCGACGGCCAGGCGTCCACCTCCGGCTACCTGATCGACGTGCCGTTGACTCAGGCGGTTCCCCGGAGGACCGACGCATGAGACCCCACTTCCGTGATTCGATGCTCGCATCCAGTCGCTCACGTGGGCCGGCAGGAATGCCAGCTTGGCAGTGGGACCCAGGGCAAGCTTTCAATCGGACTCAGGGGCGGCGGACCTGAAGTGAGGGCCGCCCTCTACGCCCGGGTGTCGACGGACGACCGCGGCCAGGACCCAGAGGTCCAGCTTTCCCCAATGCGGGAGCTGGCAGCCGCTCGCAGCTGGCAAGTAGCGGAATACGTCGACCATGCCTCGGCCTCCGATCTCCGGGGTCGCCGCGAGTGGCGCCGCCTGCTTGAGGACGCTCAACGTGGCCGCGCCGACCTGGTTCTAGTGTGGAAGTTGGACCGATTCGCCCGCTCCGCCCTCGACGCGCTGCAGTGGCTTCAGCAACTCGACAGCGCTGGAGTGGGGCTCAAGATTCTCACACAGCAGATCGACACGACTACCTCGGGCGGACGGCTGGTGTTCACAGTACTTGCGGCGGTCTCCGAGATGGAGCGAGAGCTAATCAGGGAGCGGGTCAAGGCTGGCCTAGCGCAGGCTCGAGCGCGGGGAGTGCGACTGGGGCGGCCGCCTCGCGCGCAGCCGGTAGAATCCCATCCGCTCTGGTCAGTGGTACTTGCTGGCCTAGATGCCGGGCACCTCAACCGGGCCGAGGCCGCCCGCAAGCTTAAGGTTCGCCGGACGACCCTAGACCATGCCCTTATGACGGTCCGAAATGGGGTGGCCTAAACTCACCCTCAGGTGAGATCGATCAGCCGAGCTGAGCCGGCGGTCCCGAAGGAAATCGTTCGGGAACCCACGAGCCATCCGCGGACGGTCACGGGAAGGGCGCTAGCCTTACCTAAGTGGCAACATCCCGAGGCCGCTGTGATACCCTCTCAAAGCGATCGGCAGCCATCATGCGATGAGAGTGGGGTCCATCTCATGACCTACCAGGAACGACAGGGACTCATCAGGAGACTTGAGGCCGCCCGCGAATCGCGGGTGCTGGCCTATGTGCTGTCAGATCGAGAGTCGTTCCCACCGATGCCGGGTAATCCGATTATGACCGGTGAGGCTCAGCCGATCTTTGCGAAGCTACTGCGAGGGATCGGCCGGGTTGAGCGTCTCGATCTGCTCCTGTACACGCGGGGGGGAGTCACTGAGTCCGTCTGGCCACTTGCAAATCTCCTTCGCGAGCACTGCGCTCATCTTGGAATCCTCGTGCCATTTCGGGCCCATAGCGCCGGAACTATGCTGTGCTTGGCAGCGGACGAAATCGTGATGTGTAGTCTCGGAGAGCTCAGTCCGATCGACGCTACAACGGGGAACCAGTTCAATCCTCGCGATCCGGCCAATCCTGCTCAGCCACTTGGGATCAGCGTCGAAGATGTCCGCGCGTTTTTCGACCTAGCAAGGGACGTTGCTGATGTCAAGAGCGAGGCAGGATTGCTCGAGGTCTTCCGTATGCTGGCCAGTGCCGTTCCACCGCTCGCGCTGGGAAATGTCGAGCGGGTGTACTTACTGATTCGCCGTCTGGCTTTTAGCCTCCTGGAACTCCACCTTGACTCGGAACAGGTCGACTTCAACTCAATTGTGGAGGGGCTCACCAGGGAGTTCAACTCGCACCTCCACGCTGTGTCGCGACGGGAAGCTCAACGCCTGATGGGGGACTGGGTGGTTGCTCCCAAGGACGGCATCTCCGAAGCTATCGATGCTCTATTCGACGCGTACGCTTCCGATCTCTCACTATTCTCGAAGTACTTCCTCGCCGTCGAGATGGGGGACCGAAACCCGATCACGGTGCGCCAGACGACCGGCTTTCTTGAATCCAACTCCGAGAGCTATCGATACGAAATCGACTTGGGTGTCCGCCAGCGCCCAATAGTCCCACCCGGTCCGCAGCTTCCTGGCCCTGCTGGCCACATCACAGGACCCGAAGATTGGCCTGGGCGCCAGTTTGACTTTGGAATCCATTCCATGGGTTGGCGTGATAACGAAGGAGGCCACTGATGGAACTGACGGTCGACACCTACTCTTCAGTGACTAACGAGGCTGCGCTCGGACTCGCCACGCGCGACCCGCTGATCTTCTCAACTGACCGGATTGAGCGCATGCTCTACGGGCCAGTGGCATGGGCCCCAGTATTTCGCTGGAGCGCTTTCGACCCGGCAGCCCCATCGGTTCGACGATTCCGTCTCGACCTGGACGCTCTTGGCTAAGTCAAGGGGCGGAGGAAGCTCTTGGTCCAGTTTCATTCGTGCCCAACTTTCCGCGCACGCTAACTGACGCAGGAGTCCTATTCGACACAGGGGCCTTCGTTGGGCTCTACGTAGCCGATGACCCAGATCACGCAAATGCAGTCGCATGCAGTGACCTACTATTCGGGGAGCGACGGCCTCTTTTCGTGAGCATGCCGGTCATCTGCGAGACACACAAGAGGCTGATGTTCGATGTCGGCTATCGGGTAGCCCACACGTTTCTGAGCGCGATCTTCGACGGTTCCTGGACCGTACTGCACACCATTTCTGCCGATGAACCCGCCGCGGCGGATCTCGTTAGGCTGTACAACTATCTGGGGCTCGGGTTGGTCGACGCTCTTAATGTCGTGGTGATGCGTCGGGTCGGGCTGACCAGAATTTTCGCGTTCGATGACGACTACTTGTGGATTCCCGAGCTAGAGAGAATCCCTCCAATCACCTAAGCTCCGGGTCTCACAGCTGGTCGGCCCCAACACCCCACCCGCCGTGCCGAGGGCAGCCGTTGCCAAGCGACTACCTCGGCCTCCTGGTGACGGCGCGCCCGGCCCCCCGACGGTAGTTCCGGTCACGCCGGCGGACGTTCTAGATTGAGCTTGAGAAGTTGCCGGAGGATTGAGTCATCGTCGAGGTCCCTTGGCCACCCGTACGCTTTGAGGACTGCCTCATCGAGACGGGCGTGGACGTTCGCGAGCCAAGTCGGGCGCTCGTTGTATAGGTTCGTCAGGGTCCGGGCGGCGAGCTCCTCAGCCGAGAGACCCGAAGGATTCAGCCATCCGTTGCGGAGGCGATCGAGATCACGGGCAACTTTGCAGATCTCCTCGCGCTGCTCACCAGTCGGAGTTGGGAAGGGGAAAGTCTCAAAGCAAGTCGTTGACGTGTATCGAGGACGTGACTCCAACTGAGTCCCCACTCTGAGCGCCCAGCGCTCATGGATACGAGAGTTGAGCACCCCGAACTCGTAATCGTCATCGCGCGCTATCGCCACGCAGGCGCTGTCGAGAAGGACCCGCGGCTCGAGCCACACGAAGAGGCGGTGCTTCGAGACCCTCGGTGTGGCGATGTAACGTCGAACTCGCGCGAGGGCCGCAGCCATCTCAGGGCGCCGATTGTGGTGTATCCACCATCGCTCCCGACAGCAGGCGGCGGTGACTCCCTGCCTGAACGGCCACACGTGTTGGCGCGCATACTCGTATGGAGCTTCGTAAAGCGCCGCCTCGGACTCCGGCATGTCGAGTCCGAAGTCGATGATCCACATGTCGCGCCAGCGGCGGGTCAGATCAAGCCCATTTGCCCACGGGGTGACGACATCACTGTTAGAGCGGCCGTCTGGGTTCGGGGATGCTATCAGGGACCGTGCGAGATCCCCCGGGACTTCGAACGGACCGACCTTTATGTCACCCATGAACGCCGCCCCAGCGTTCTCTTCCAGGCGCCTCGCTAGGGTCAAGTCTACTCCTGCAGTCAAGTCCGGATTGATCTTGTTGACGGCTTTGCCGTCAAGAGTCCGGTCCGACTCTGAACCGTCGTCTTGACCAAGGAAACTGATGCGCACTGTGGCCCCCGAAAGAACCCAGGGCTCGTCTGATAAGGCGAAGAACACCGCGCCGGACCCGCTGATGCGTTCGATTACGCGGCGATTTGCCTGGCCGCGAATGCCTTGGGTCGCGAGTAGTCCAGCGCGACGCGCTTGGCGGCTCGCAACTTGGGCCCTCGCCTTCTCGTGCCAGTAACAGCAGAGATCCGATGAGTGCGGGAGGCGATCGTCGAAGACGTTCCAAAGAGTTTCGGTGTACTCGTCTCCGAGTTCCCGGCGCAGGAGGCGGTTCCCCAAAAAGGGCGGGTTTCCGACTATGAATTCCGCTGGGGGCCAGTTGGCCTCGCACGGGTGGGCGGGGTCGGAGAGGTCGAGTAGTGCGTCCATACATCGGATACTCTCAAGCGGCCGCAGGACCGGATCGCGCAGGTAGGCAAAGCCATGGTTGAGCATCCACTGGATCTCCCCGATCCAGATAGTCAGCCTGGCCAGTTCGGCGGCGTACGGGTTGACTTCAAGGCCCAGGACCGCCTCTGGCCCAAGGGCTGGGAACTCCTGGGCCATCCTCAGGACGAACGAACCCCACTGGATGACCTCAAGCTCCAGATCCTTGAGTGCTTGGAGGGCGATGTACAGGAAGTTGCCCGAGCCACAAGCGGGATCGAGGATACGGACGGCACGGAGGCGCTCCAGAAACTCCTGGAAGAGCCGGAGAGCCTGGCGATCAGGTCCCTTTTTCGAGCTTTCGCCCCGGCGCCGGATGAGCTCAGTCACACGGGCCTGCATCGCGCCGTATTCGCGGCGAAGGGGCCTAATGACGACGGGCTCCACGAGTTTCCAGATGTCGTCGCGGCCAGTGTAGTGAGCGCCGAGCTCGGTCCGCTGCTCAGGGTCGAGACCGCGCTCGAAGAGAGTCCCGAAGATCGCTGGCTCGATCCGACTCCAATCGAGGCGGCCTATTTCGACAAGGAGGCCGATCTCAGGCGCTGTAAGCGCGAGGACCACGGCAGAGTCGAAGAGGCCACCGTCGAACCAGTCGACCTTCTCAGCCCCAAACATCCCTCCGCCTGAGGCCATCCGCCCGAACAGCTCACCAAGCGCGGCGCTGAAGTCGTCTGGCTTCGCGCGAGTCGCATCGGCGAGGCGCGAGAGGAGGCCCTTGGGCAAGAGCCCGGCATCTTCGGCGAACAGGCAGAAGAGGAGCTTATTGAGGAAGTGGGCAACTGCCTGCGGCTCGTGGCCTCGCGACTGGAGGGCGCCGGCAAGCTCGGCGAACCGGCTGGCGGCCGCTTCGGTCAGTTCGGCACGATCGACGGTCGGCCGAAGGGCCTCTGGATCGGCGAAGACCGCTCGCAGAATCCGTAGGGGCTCGGATGGGTCTGGCGCGGCCAGGTCATCGAGGGTGATTACGTAGGTTCGCGCCGATAAGCCCGTGAAATTCGTATGAACCTCGATCCGATCGAGGTCTGACACGACCAGAAGTGGTGGGTTGTCGAGAGCCTCTCGATAGTCATTGAGCTGGACGTACGCCGCACGCAGGTTCTTGCGCTTGCCCTTGTACTCCCACGCGAAGAATCCCTTTTTCCAGACATCCGCGAAACCGTCACTGCCGTCGAGCTTCTCGGCATCCTTCTCGAACGTGTACCACGAGCCCGTCGGGTCAGCATCGGTCGGTGTGGGCTCGCCGAGCATGCGGCACAGGTCGCCGAAGTGGGATTGAGCAGACGCGCGCTCGCCGGTCGTAACCCCGCGCCATTTCGAAGAGAACTCGGCTGGGTTCACTGCTGCTGCAGACCGGTCACGTCTATGGAGGCGAGGATACCCGCAGAGACGGGGGAGGTGTCAACTCCTGCCTCAGATAGTGGGGCTTCGCCGTGAACTTGGAGACCAACGTGCGCTCCACCGAGCCCAAGCCTCGTTTCGGAGGGTCCGAGGCCGTTCTTCGGCACTGAGGTTTCCAGGCTCCGATCGCGCCCCAAAGCGTTTCCATGTGGCCCCATCACGCTAGGCCACGCAGCCCGCTCACCCGGCCCACAAGCCTCAGATCCCGAATAGCTTCGTGCCGACGGGCCCCACGAACGTGAGGACAGTTGCCGTGCCGGCGCCCGCCACGGCAACTGGCCGCGGCCGCTGGCGGTCGAGGAAGCACATTCGGTCACGGGTGACAACGACGCCCTTGTCTCCGTCCATCCAGATCCCCTGCACCCGGACGAGTCCCGGCTCGAGCACCTCGAGATCGAGCAGTGGTGAATCGACAGCAGCCCACGCTGGGTCGCCGAGTGTGAGGCTCGCCTGAGCCCACGGTGGAAGCACTCCAAGCGGGATCTCGGGGATCTGAATCCGGCCGGGCCGGGTTTGCATCCGAAGCTCCGGAGCACGCTGGCGCACGTAACCATCAACCACATCGAGCAGCACCTTGCCTTGCAGATCCGAGAGCTTCGAATTAAGCAGCAGAATCTCCCCGTCTCTGGCCGTAAAGCTGAGCCGGTGGTGATTCGCGAAGTCGAACACCACTAGCCCAGAGTCGCCTCGGACCGTGATGGAGCCAAGCAAGAGTCGCGGTGACGGCCCGGGGTCCACATACAGGTGAGCCGTAGGTCCGACGTTGCTTTGGAGGCCCTTCCAGCGGTACAGGTCTCCATCAGAGATCCGAAGCGAGCCACGATGGACACTGTCGTGGCACGCCGCGCATATCGCGATCATGTGCCGCTCGTCATGGGTGTGGTAGACGTGCCACTCTTGGATGTGATGTACCTGGGTGAGACGATTCGCGCAGCCTGGATTGGCGCACTTTCCCCCACCCTCGTCGACAAGAGCTAGCGCTACTTGCCTGGGGACAGTTGGGCGATGAGTTGCCATTGATGATCCTCGCATTGGCCAGGCCGTCGAACTCGCACCGCCTGAGTATGCCGTCCCGGGGTGCCGTCCCGAACGATTTCCTTCGGGACCGCCGGCTCAGCTCGGCTGATCGATCTCGGGCGCAAGCAGCTGAGGGGCACCCCGATTTTGGACGCAGCCCGGTGCACCCTCTGGGAACAGCCGGGCCTCTCAGACGAGCCGCATGTCCCGCCTCGCGACCCGCCCTGACCCTCGCGTTGGGGTCCAGCCACCGGCGCCGGGGGGAGGCCGCGCCCAAAGATGGGCCGGATTTACGGGTGGGCCGGGGTGCGTGGGGCGGCTTGAGCTAGGGTACGGTTATGTCCCTCGAGGCTGTCCTTGGCAGACTTAGGTGGGCTGAGGCTTATCAGGCGGCCCTGGACGGTGAGGTCCATAACCTCCGGCAGCTCTACTCGGATCCGCCTCTGTCCATGGAGACGAAGAGTGGCGGTCGCGTCCGCGAATTCTCAGTTGGGGACGTCCCTGAGATCCCACCCGACCTTGGCCTTCTAGTCGGCGACTGCGTCCACAACTTTCGGGCCACCCTCGACAACCTCGTCTACACGATCGCCGAGGAAAGCAATCAGGGCAGGTTCTCATCGGAGGAGCGCCGGGCTTCCTCCTTCCCGATCACTGAAGCGCGGGCAGCATTCCGGGGAGCCAGGCGCAAAGGGGCGCTCGCCAGGCTCCCGCCCCGGGCTCAGGCTCGCATCCAGCGAATGCAGCCATTCAGGAGTCGAGGTCGACCCGAGTTCCACCCACTTTCCGTCCTTCGAAGGCTATCCGACATGGACAAGCATCGGACGGTCCCGGTGATAGCTTGGAGTGCACCACCGTTTTCTTTGAGTCCATTCGTTCCGGGGGCCAGGTGGCACCCACTCAGTGCAAGCCTCGAGCCGCACAAGCCATTCATCCGGCTCACCCTGCCTTCTGAGTTCGCGCGAACTGAGGTGAAGGTGGTCTGGTGGTTCTCCGTATTTGTCCAAGGCCCCGATTCGCTCCAGGAGCGGGCCGTGGATCTCTGGCTCAACAATATCCAGCACTACCTCCGCGACCGGGTCGTCCCCGAACTCGCCCGGTACTGCGCGGCAGCCTCCGGTCAGGCTTTGGCGGAGGCGTACGGAGTCACCGAGTGGCCCGCCAGTCTCCCCCGACAATTCTTCCGCTGACCCTGCAAAGGCCGCTCTATCGGAGAATCTCCACTCGAGGTTGAGCCGGACCTCCAAGGCTATTCCGGTTCGGCTGGGGCGATCGAGTGAAGGCGCCCCGCTGCCTGTCCGGGGCGCCCTTTGGGTGGACGACCCACGAGATCACTACCATATGCATCGGCCTCTGTCAGGGAGCCACTGACAAGGGCCTCTGCGCCCTCCGGGCCGCCGGGCGCACGGGGGACGACGGGGCTACCGGTGCGTGCTGGGGGTCCACGCGCAACGGTCAGAGCGTGTCGGCGGAGGTCGCCGCACTTCGCAGGGGTCTTATCCGTAGGTCAGCCCGCGTCGGCGCCCAGGGACTAAGTACGCCACTCCGGCAACGCCGGAGGGTATCGGTCACAAGTCCGCCCCCCAAGCCCGCCTAACCGCCCCCCGAACCCTGCCAGGACAAATCCTGCCGACGAAGGGGGCCGACGCGTAGGGAGGTCTTGCGTTGCTGTGACGCGAGTGGACCAAGTGGTCGACGGGTCCCACCAAGCTCGTCGAAACACCTGACAGCTCAGGCAGGGCCGGGGATGGAGCACCCCAAGGCGGCCCCCTCCCCGTACAAGGGCATCCGCCCTTCGATCGCTCTACTGCTTTGAGCAGTAGCTCCGAAGGGCTCGCTAGCGAAGTCAGCTCGGAAGAGGTCCCCTCGCTTGCTCACGAAATGCTCACGGACTCCCGAGCACGATACGGGACTCCCGGGTAGCCGGAGGGACCTCGACAGCCGTGCAGTACTTCCCATCGGAACTCGCGGGCACCCACAGGGACGATAGGGTACGCTTCGAGCACGGCTGTTAACCGCAAGGTTCACGGTTCGAATCCGTGCTCCGGAGCCACCCGCCACCGGCCCGTTGGTCCACGGGGGAAGTCCGTTGGTGACCAGGACGCAGGGGACACGCCGCGGCCTCCGGAAAT
>JAJYWM010000392.1 GCA_021791455.1 bacterium
CGCGCTTCCCCCGGCCATGAAGAGCCAAGCCCGAGCAGTCCAGGAGTGGCTCATGGATTCAAGGAGCCCTCCTCCGGAGGTCAAGCTGGCGCCACCGACCGTGCCGCTTCCCTACGAGGCAACCGAGCTCAGAGTGCCACAGGCAGTCCCCATAGGGACCGGGACCCGGTTTTCAGGGTCGGACAGAGTCCTTCTCGCCCTGTCGCCAACCGATGCGTCTGCGACCGGAATCGTGGTCCTGGGCCCGCAGAGGTTGCATGGGGCAGGAGCGGTCCATGGTGAGAGCGGCTCACCGGGGCCCACCGGCCCGGAGGCAGACGTGATTGGCGAACTCCCCTGCCACCACCACGAGTGGGACTTCGAAAGCGGTAGCTATCGGGAGGAGTGGTGCTCCGTCTACGAGGTGCGCCCTGGGATCGAGGCTGGAGCGGATGACCTCGGGGTGCCACCGGGCGCGATCCGGCGCGCCCGCCGCGCCCTCGAGCGGGCCAGCATGCGCGAGAGGAGATCCCGGCTGGAGCCGGACGGCGTGACGCCTGACATCGATGCCGTTGTGGCCGCCTTCGCAGAGGATCGCCTGGCAGGGCACGAGCGCCTGTTCCTGTCCCCCGTACCGAGACCGGGCGACACAGCGGTCGCCGTGGTGGCCGATCTCAGCGAGTCAACCTCAGGTCGGACCCTGGAGCTGGAGCGGGCCGCCTTGGCGCTGGTTGGGGCGGCCCTGCCCGCTGTTGGCGACGAGTTTTGCATGCTGGGGTTTCGGGGGCATTCGCGAGATGACTGCGAGGTGGTTTGGATCAAGGATTTGGGAGAGCGGTTCGGGCAGCCGGTGCGGCAGCGGATACGGTCGCTGGCTCCCTCGGGGTTCACCAGGATCTCGCCCTGTCTGCGCCATGTGGGAGAGATCCTGCAGGAGACGGAATGCCGTAATCAGATGCTCCTGCTCATGACCGACGGAATGCCGTACGACTGCGACGGCTACGGTGGCCGGTATGCCGTGGAGGACACCCGCCGCGCCTTCGTCGAACTCCAGGAACTCGGTGTCCGGTCGTACTGCCTGACCATGGAATCCTCCCAAGGGCACCACCTGGGGAGGATGTTCGGACCGGCGCGCTGGACCACGGTCGCCCACCGGGAGCGGCTCCCGGCGGCCCTCCTCAACCTCTATGCCCGGGCTCGGTTCTGACGCTAGGACGAGGCATCCGATGAGGGCTGGCCGAGCGCCGGGTTGTGATCTGGTGTCGCGCTGGCCACCAGCGCAAAGTGGGGCACCTCCGTCACCAGCCGGTCCAACCAGGGCTGCTCCTGCCCCACGGCCCAGTCGACATCACTGAGCCTGCGGATCCGGGGCACCCTCCAGCCGGCCTGCGTCACCAGCCGGACGAGCGTCTCTGGTCTCGGGCCCTCGCCCAGGGGCAACACCCGGGTTATCTCCTCGTCATAGGTTGAGTGATGGGCGGGGGGGCTGCTGCGGACCATGTCCAGCGCCTGGTGCCCGAGCCGCCTCAGCATCTGGCCCGCCCCCTGATCACCCCAGTCGCGATCGATGAGGACCAGGGTGCCGTTCGGAGCAGCATCCCGCCAGGCACTGAGCGCACCGGGCGGATCCAGGAGGGTCCACAGAAGATGTCTTGATATGACCACTTCGAAAGGACCGGAGGGCACCTTGGCGGCGTCGCCCTCGACGGCATCTACCTGGAGCCCAGCCGCGTCGGCCTTCTGCTGGAGCCTTCCCAGCATCCCAGGCGAGATGTCCACTGCTGTGACCAGGTGCCCGAGCTCCGCGATGAGCAAGCTCAGAAAACCTGTCCCGGCGCCGACGTCCAGCACCCGGGCCGGGGCGTCAGGGAGGAGGTCTTCAAGCACAGCCCGCCAAGCGGCACGCACCAGGTCACTGCTTGGGTGGTGGCCCGGGTCATGATCGTAGGTCTCCGCATCCCGGTCCCAAAATTCGCGTATCCGGTCCGCCACGCTCACTCGGGCACCTCCTGCTACACGACTCGTCATACGGCCCCCCAGCATCCTCAGAGGTGGGTCGCGGTGCTGTCAAGGTGGAGAGCGTCACCGCCAACGGCACGCTCCAAGTCCTCCCGGCCATGTCTGTGAGAAGGTAAGCCCATGCAGTTCCTGCGCGTCCTGGCCCTATTGGTGGGCCTGGTGGTCACCTTCGAGACCTTTGGCAGTGTGGTTCAGACAGTGATCGTACCGCGAGCCACCACCTCGCGAATCTCCGCCGTCCTGGCGGTCGGGGTGCAGGGGGGATTGGGGCGTCTGGCGAGGACCCGCAGCGATTTTCTGCGTCGCGACGAGATCCTGGCCCAGGGAGCCCCCCTGTTCCTGGTGCTTCGCCTGGTGGTGTGGATAGGGTTGTTGGTGGGCGGCTTCACCCTGCTGTTCTGGGGCTCGGGGACCGCCACGCCAGCCGAGGCGGTCCGGCTAAGCGCCTCCTCGATCCTCCCGCTCGGGCTGACCCACGCCAGCTCCGGCCTGGAGACGGCCATCGCCTTCTTGGAGTCGGCTGCGGGGGTGATCGTGGTGGCGCTGCAGATCTCCTACCTTCCTAGCCTGTACAGCTCCTTCAACCGGCGCGAGACCCTGGTCACCATGCTCGACAGCAGCAGCGGCTCTCCTCCCTGGGGTCCCGAGATATTGGCCCGGCATGCCCTGATTGACAACCAGGACCACCTCGCCGCTCTCTACCACGATTGGGAGCAGTGGGCCGCCGACATCACGGAGAGCCACACCAGCTATTCGACCCTGCTCTACTTCCGCTCCCCAGAACCGCGCACATCATGGGTGCTGGCCCTCCTGGCGTGCTTGGACGCGGCCGCCATGCAACTCTCCCTAAACCCCCTGACCGCGCCGGCCGCGGCCCGCCCGTTCCTGCGCATGGGCATCGTTTGCCTACGCTCGCTGGCCAGGGTGAGCAACATTCCGTACCGCTCCGACCCGATGCCCGATGAACCGGTGGAACTGACCTACGAGGAGTTCGAAGAGGCGGTTTCCCGGGTTCTGCAGGTGGGGTGGGTTCCCGAGCGCACGACGGCGGAGGCCTGGCCCCACTTCCGCGGCTGGCGGGTCAACTACGAGGCCATCGCGTACCAGATGGCGGCCCTGGTCGATGCCCCCCCGGGGCCATGGTCCGGGTCTCGCAAGGGAAGGCTGGAGTCGTCCATTGTTCCCCTGCGCCCTCCCCACCGCGCTCCTACTCAGGAGATGGATCGACTCCTCAAGGCGACTCGCCGCCGCCAGCGGTACCGCGCCGGGGTCACCTCGTCCAGGGGGAGTGGCATCACCGTGCCCAAGCGGGGATCGGGGCCTGATGACCCTCAGGACGAGGGGCGCATCGACCGGCCATAGCGGGCCTGTGGCTGAGGCGGCACCGTCTTTCTCTCCAGTCGCCTTTGGCCAGCTCCCAGAGGCCCAACGAGGGCGAGCCGGTACGATGGCTGCAAGGCCAAACCGCAGGAACCGGCAGCAGATGGAGGATGGTGGATGGGAGACGCGGAGCTAAGGGCGGTCGATTTCCAAGCGTTCCGGGCGGGATTCTCCTCGCACCCTGAGTTTCAGCTGGCACAGAACGCCATAACCTCCGCGGGCCTCGACCAAGTGGCGCTCAACCGCAGCCTGGTGCATTCGAGCGGGCACACCTTCTCCACGTTGCTCGACGACTGGGAGGTGACCAATCAGAAGCAGAGCGGACGATGTTGGATCTTCGCCGGCCTGAATCTCCTGCGCGTGCCCGCCATGAAGAAGATGGGCCTGCAGGAGTTCGAATTCTCACAGAGCTTCGTCATGTTCTGGGACAAGCTCGAACGGGCCAATTACGTCCTGGAAGCCTTCATCGCCACCTGCGACCGTGACCTCGACGACCGCACGGTCGCATATCTGCTCGACTCCCTGGCCGATGACGGCGGCCAGTGGAACATGTTTGTGGGTCTGGTCCGCAAGCACGGCTTGGTGCCCAAGGAAGCCATGCCGGAAACCCAGAGCTCCTCTCACACCAAGCGCATGAATCAGACCCTGCGCACCCTGCTACGCCGGGGGGCCGAGACGGTTCGCAGCGCTGCGCGCAACGATGTGGATGAGGCCCGGCGTCGGAAGCGAGAGGTCCTTGACGTGGTGTACAGGGTTCTCTGCATTCACCTGGGAACTCCCCCAGAGAGATTTGTCTGGCAGTGGGCCGACCGCGACCGCAACTTCCACCGCGACGGCATCCTGACCCCCGCGGAGTTCGCCTCTCGTTATGTGGAGCTACCGATCGATGACTACGTGTGCCTGGTGAACGACCCGCGGGAGTCCAGCCCATTGGGGAGAACCTTCACGGTCGAGTATCTCGGGAACGTGGTCGGCGCGCCTCCGGTGCGCTACCTCAACATCGAGTCCAGCTTGATGAAGACCATCGCCGCGGCCGCCCTGCAGGCGGGCGAGCCTGTGTGGTTCGGCTGTGATGTGGACAAGATGATGAGCTCTGAACTTGGCATCTGGGACAAGGACCTGTACTCCCTCAATGAGCTCTACGGCACCGACCTATCGCTGACCAAGAGTGAGCGCCTGCTCTACCACGAGTCGGCCATGACTCACGCCATGCTGTTCACCGGTGTTGACCTCCTCGACGGCGTCCCGCGACGGTGGCGGGTGGAGAACAGCTGGGGGTCCGACAAGGGCAAGAAGGGGTTCTACTCCATGAACGACTCGTGGTTCGACGAGTTTGTCTTCGAGATAGCTGCGCGCAAACAGCTGCTGCCCGAATCCCTGCAGCGGGCCCTGGACCTCGAGCCGATCATCCTGCCCGCCTGGGATCCCATGGGAGCTCTTGCCGGTGGCGCGAGATCGGACTTCTAGGGATCGGCGAGCTACAGGCCTCGGGCCCGGGAAGAGCCCCGGGCCTGAGGCTTCCTCGCCACGGCCGTCAGGCTTCCTCTAGCAGCCCCGACTTAGAGCTGTCGACCAACCTCAGCGCCCTGCCCTCCGATGCTTGGTACTGCCGGAAGGCAGGCAGCGCGAGCGAGGCCACGGCACAACCTAGGACGCAGAGGACGCCTCCCGAGACGACTGCTGGGCGCAGTCCCGCAAAGCTCTCGACCAGTCCGGACTCGACATTGCCCAGTGTCGGGCCCGAAGAGTAGCTGAGAAGTTCCACCCCCGCCATGCGTCCTCGCAGAGCGTCTGGGATGGACTCGTTCCACATCGTGCTCCGACCCAGGCCGCTGACCTCATCGCCTGCGCCGGCCAGGGCCAGCGCCAGGACCGCTGGGCCTACCGCGGTGGCTAACCCCAGTCCGATGATTCCCAGACCCCAGACGACAGCTCCTGCCGCGATCATGCGCCCGCGAGAGCCGATGCGCAGGGTCCAACCGCTGGTGAGCGTGGTCACCAGTGAGCCGAAGGCCGGAGCGGCGTAGAGTACTCCCAATACCGAGGGCCCCCCAAGACGAGCTGCAAGCTGCGGATACAACGCGTTCGGAAAGCCGAAGAACATGGCGTTGATGTCGACGAGGTAGGAGCCGAGCAGATCCCGTCGCGAGGCCGCGTAGCGCAAGCCGCCGATCACGGCCCGGAGGCTGAGCTCGGCATCCGCATCGGGTTGGGGGACTGCTCCGAGACGCGCCAGCATGAGCAGGGAGAACCCGTAGGTGACGCAGTCTATGACGTAGGCGGCGGAAACTCCAGCCAGGGAGATCAAGACCCCGCCCAGCGCAGGCGCCGCAATCATGCCCACCTGGCTGCGTAGTGACATTAGCCCGGACGTCGCCGCCAGCTGGTCTGGTGCAACCAGGCGCGGCACCAACGAGTCGAGCGCCGGGGTCTGAATCCCATCGAGCCCCGCGAGCAGGAATGACACCGCGAACAGCACCCACAGTTGGGGGTGAGCGAGCTCGGAATTGAGCACCAGGACGAGGGCACCAACGAGCAGACCGAACTCGCTAAAGCGCAACAGACGACGACGGTCGAAGGCGTCCGCCAGCGCCCCACCCAGAAGGCCGGTCAGGAGAAGTGCCGCCAGTTCGGCCAGGCTCAGCAGCCCCACAACGAGCGAGGAGTGCGTAAGCAAGAACGTCTGGTAGGGAATCGCGACGAAGGTGAGCATGCTGCCCGCGAACGACACTCCTCCGCCAATGAACAGCAGGCGCAGGTCTCGAGACGTGCGCAGCGGTCCCAGGTCCAGCACCAGCCTTCCCCGCCCTCGCCGGGGTTGTGCGGACGCAGGATCCGCCGCGCCAGAGTCCTCAGAGCGCTTGGTCAAGAACCCACCATCGGTACTCTCGTGGCTCCGGGGCCGACTGGGGAAAGGCTCCCGAGCGTCTCATCTGCCCGGGACGCAAGTATCGACGACTTGCGGTCGCCAAGGGGGCCGGTCGGCAGTGGCCGAACATCAACTCCCTGCTAGTGGTCGCGGTCCGGGAGCCTGACCGAAGGCAGTTCATGAGCCCGCGAGCACAGCGCTGAGGGAGTGCCACAATGAGGAGTTCGTACCGCCCCATGTGGTCAAATCCACGAGTCGGCCTGGGTCCGTGGGGAACGTGAAGCGATGCCCCGCCTGCGCTTGGAAGTCGCTGCGCGGGAGCCACGCGCCAAGTAGTTCGGGATCGGTCAGCACCGGCCACACCCTGTGGGGCCGGGCCGACAGGAGCTGGTCCGCGCGGATTGAGTCAACGGTCACCTCACATTGTCCAACAGCTCGCGCAACCCGATAAGCCCGTCCTTCCGTAACTGCTCGTAGCGCGTCATCTATGCGCGAGCGTCCTGGAGTGGTTGCGGGATCAGCCGGTATTGGTGCTCCCGCCCAACGGGGCTCTCGCTAACCAGACCGGCCGGCCTCAAGACTCAAAGGTGCTGGGATACCACGGGACGGCTGATCGCGAAATCAGGGGCCAAGTCGGGAACCCGTGCCAGCCCTTGGCTTAGCGTGTCGAGCAGGGCACGCGCCACCGGGCTGGCGGTGGCAACGACGCCGTCGCCGCCAGGTGCGTCAGGCGGCACCGCTGACAGTTTCCTGGAGCACGATCCCGTTGCCGTCAGGGTCGTCGAAGGTGACGAACCTACCCCAAGGTTGCTCTTGGATGCCGCCCTCGATGGTCACGCCCTTGGCCATGAGGTCGGACACGTCCCCATCGAGGTCAGTGGACTCCAGCACGGTCCCCTTCGCGGACCCGGGCGGCATGGTGGGGAACCAGGTGACCAACGTGATCGCCGTTTGTGCACCCTTCGGGGCAACCTGCACCCATCGGCTGTCAGGTCCCATCGGGTTGTCCCGGACGAGGTCGAAGCCCAGCACGTTCACGTAGAAGTCTCGAGCTCGGTCTTGGTCGTGGACCGGAAGTGAGATCAACTGGATATGGGATATGCTCATGCGCCCAGTATAGGTGAGCAAAGTCCTACCGGCCTGTTTCGGCAGGACTGCTTCACACTTGGGTGGTCGCACACTCATCGCCTGCCCTGATGCGCCGAGCAGCGGCCAAGGATGCTCAGAGGGCCGCGGACGTTTGGCTGGAGTCCAGGCGCTTTGCGTATCCGGCTGTTCTCGCCTGCATTCACTCCGACTCCTCCGTCCGATTGTCGTTCCGAGAGGAATTCCTGCCCAGCTCCGACGTCTGGGTAGCGGAGCAGGGCACTCCGGTGGTGGAGGTCGTGTTTCTGGCCGACGGTTGGATCGACCAGCTGTACGTCACCCCGGCGCAACAGGGTCCAGGACCGGGATCTCGTCTCGTGCGCCTTGCGAAGCGACGATCTCCCCGGGGGCCTGCACCCTTGGACGTTCGAAAGCAATCTCCAGGCCCGGAGTTTCTACCAGCACCCAGAGTTCGTAGAAACTCCGCGCACTGACGGCGCCAAAAACGAGGAGCGTTCTCCCGACATCCAGTATCGGTGAAGCCCAAGGGCGTCGGCCGATACATCCTCAACGTAGCCACTACCAACTTGAGACCGATGCAGTCGCCGCTCACAAGCATCCTCGCGCACTTGGAGTCCGTCGCCAAAGACGATCCCTATGAGTATGCTGAACCAGTGACGGAAACGGCTAGCGCTAGCGACGTCACCGGCACTTGCGAACCGCCGTTCTATCCCCTCGTCAGTGTGGCTCATGCGGAACTCAACACGAGGAAACCGTGAGACTTCTCCTCGGCCGGCGCCCTCTGCATCCCCACCGCAAGCTACGGCCAGCCTGAGGGCGGTCCTTCTTCCGCGTGGCGCTTCCTCAGCGGGAACCAGCCCAACTGTCTGATGACCGACCTGGGGTGGAACTCACTTGGAGTGCTCGAGCTCACCGCCCTGCCGAGCATCGGGGCGGAGTTCGTCGGCTGGCAACCGCCCACCGGTGGCGACAGGACGCTCGGGGTCGTCGACTTCTCCATCTTTCCCCACCTGGACAACGAGATGCTCCCCGACAACTGCCTGGCTGAGGCGAAGAAGTGGGCTGCCAAGATGCCCCAACCGTCCTACCTCATCGACGATGAGACGGCGATCAAGGTCACGGATGGGTACGTCGAAGTCGTCTCCGAGGGACACTGGAAGCTTTTCACCCCCTGAGGGCGAAGGTGCCCCGTGCACCCAGCGGCTGCGTGCACGGGGCCATCCGCAGGTGGCCGAGTTGGGCAGCCGCCGTGGTGGAGCGCCGGGAGGCGCGGCCCATCCACGAACCGCCTTGCGATCGGGCGCGGGCGTCAGGCCAGCTTGCCGGTGGCGACAGACAGATCTGGGGCGGCGCGCGAGCGCCCTTGGCGCACCCCGCCCTTCGCCTCCCAGGAGCGCCGCGGCTGACTAGCGCAGCCCTCACCTGGGACCCCGCTATCCGCCGGGAACGTCACAACCGGCTCGACGGTGTCGCCGCTCAGCGAAGCCTCGATCGCTTCGCCGCTCACTCCAAGGGGTATTCACCTCCCTCTTCAAGGACCAGCCTCACCGCCCGCTCCCGCAGCGTCTGCGGGTACCTCGTCGTACTTGTCATCTCTCCATCCTCTCAACGAACGGAGTCTCCAATTTTCCCGGGGCGGTTCACTTCAAGGCCTTGGCGATGTGCGATGGGTACACGCGGGAGAGCGTGGGCAACGCTGTGGCACGCTCCCTCACCGCCGACCACGTCATCCAGGTGCTGGATCCGGCCGTGGCCGAGCGCGGCGCACCTGGTTCATCCGCTGCGATAACGGGCCGGAGTTCATCTCCTTGGCCATCCGCGACTGGTGTCGTTTCTCCCGCACCGGAGCCGCCTACATCGATCCGGGGTCTCCCTGGCAGAACGCCTTCGTGGAGAGCTTCAACGGCAACGCTCGCGACGAGCTCTTCGCTCGGGAGATCTTCGATACCATCCTGGAGGCCGGGGCTCTCTATGCGGACTGGTACCACGACTACAATCACCACCGACCGCATCGCTCCTTGGGGCTGTAGCCGCCGGCAGCCTATGCGGCCACACTCACCCTTGGAACTCTCATGAAGGCTGGTATCGCAAGCGGGGTACGGTCACCCGCAGCGCTCAGCCAGCGCCGCGGCCTGTGCCAGGGAAGCTGGCGAGAAGTCCAGACCAGTGAAATGGCGGCTTCTCGGGCCAGGCTGATCGAGTCGAAACCGATGTGGCGCTGCAGGCGGATCACCTCCAGCCCAGCAACCTCGCCGACCGTCCGACGACTTGCTCCCTGCTCCACGTCAGTGAGCGACGACACCCCTGCCACGAGTGCCTCCGACTCGTAGAGCCGATCCTGGCCATCTACCCGTGCGCGATCGCCCCACTTGCGGCGGTTGCGGTCGAGTCGCTCGATGGCCAGCGGACGACTCGACTCGACCAGGCTTTGACACTGCCATCGTTGGTTGGATCCACACAGACCTGTCTCATCACAGCTCGTGCCCAGCCCGGAGCCAGCCGAGGTAGTCAGCGACTCCGCCGTCGAGGCCGTAATCCGCTCTATAGCCAGTATCTTCTTGAAGCCGCCCCAGATCCATGAAGGCATCGACTAGCGCTTCCTGCGTGCTGCTTCCGGCTGACAGTGTCGCATCAAATCTGGGCGCCAGGCGGCGGATGCTTGAAACAACGTCGGCATTCGTGAAGGTGCGCCCGCCGCCTATGTTGTAGGTGGAGTGGCCGAGGGTCGGCGCCACGTGAAGGAGCGCAATGGCTTTGGCGCAGTCCTTGACGTAGCAGAGGTCTCCTCTGTCCTCGGCAAAGACGTGTGTGAAATCGGTTGCACGTCCATCGGGTAGTGCAGCAGCATGGACCAATGCGGGAAGCGCAGAGAAGGGCGAAGAGCTTCGTCCACCGGGCCCCCAGATGAAGCTGGGGCGCACACATATCACCGGTAGGCCGATTTGACCGGCTGCGAAATTTGCCAAGACTTCCGTGATCTTCTTCATGGCCGGAATGCCATGTCCAGAAGCCATCGGTAAATTCATGTCTTCTCGCCATGGACCTGCTCCGACGCCTCCATAGACGCCGACAGTGCTAGCGATCGTTATACGACGCACTCCCCACTCTTCCGCAGCGTCGAGAATATTGCCCAGACCCACGAATAGGCCCGAGAACCGCACAGGGGTAGCGTCTCTTGGCGTCTTGATCACCCGCGCCACGGCAGTGTCGGCGAAGTGGACAATGCCGGTGATCGAATGGCGACGACCGATCGCTCGGACTGCCTCTCTATCCGTAATGTCGAGCGGTTCGACGATCACTCGTGTACCAACCTCCGTCCGCAGGAACTCTGGAACGTCAGACTTGTGATGTTGCGTCACCAGGCACTCCTCGCCGACGTCGAGGAGTGCCCTCGTGGTATGCGAACCAATGAAACCAAGGCCACCAGTCACCAAGATCACTCCCGCGCCTCCATAGATTCGGTCTACTGATCATCAGTATAGCTGATCTTCAGTCACTTTTGCTATAATGGCCCTATGGAGAGCACCACGAGTGTCGAGTCGGAGGAGCTGGGTCCGCCCGAGACCGTGACGGCGAGGATAGGGTATCGGCTCAAACACGTGCAAGCACGTTTTCAGTCAATCCAGCGAGATGCACTCGCACCGCTTGGACTCAATGGGCGACTGCTTGCCGTGCTGCTGGTGGCTGACGCGCACGGCCCCGATTTACAGCAACGCATTGCAGGCAGGCTCGATGTTGACCGCACCACGATGGTCGCCCTGATTGACAGCCTCGAAACGGCAGGGTTCGTCGAGCGTCGTAGTGACCCCAGCGACCGTCGCGGTCGCCTCGTTCACGTTACACCGAAGGGAAAGAGGGCGAGCTCGGAGGGGCTCGAGGCTTCAGCCCACGCCGAAGGCTCGTTCCTAGCCCCTCTCTCCCCGACAGAGCGAGAGGCATTTCGTGAAATGCTTGCGAAGCTGATCTGATCGGCGCTGTCGTCTCGCAAACGAGGGCACCGCGAGACTCGCAGCCCGCCGAGCGGGTCCGGGGGCGCCCCACACCCTCATCAACGCGTTCGTCGCCCAGTCCGGCCCAACGGCCCGAAAACTGGTCTCACTTGTGCCGACCCCATCGCCCATGCATCTCTAGTAGCGGCGTCGCCGCCGAAAGTTCCAACGGAAACCCAGAAGATATAGACCGAGCGCCAACGCTATGACCCCGACCCCCAGCAAGACTACGCTGATAACCACGGTGTACAGGATCGGCAGGACGACTAGCCAAACCAGAGCGACCAGCAAGCCAACCCCGAAAACGGAGACAACTCACGTCGCTACTTCTCCCGCTACTTCTGCACGTTCTCGAGCATGAGTCGGAGGGTGGACCAACCACGTTGCATAGCCAGCCAGCAGATGGAGCAATCCTCGGACAGCGGGCATGGCTGCCGCCGCCTGGATCAACCCGCCGCAGGAGGGCCCCGCCAGCACAGCGATTTGAAGCCAACCTGTCTCACTGGGGTTGACACGCACCGCTCACTCGCAAATGAGTCAGCCCGAGTGAGGCTCTCCCACCAATCATCGCTTTCGTTCCTCTCTCGGCGGCCAGACCATACCAAGGTACCGGAGCGGCTGTGCGCTGACACGCCTGTAAAGTCAGCTCCCGGGTATCCATCTTGCCAGAGTGGCCCAGCCCATGGGGTGAGGGTCATGGTTGTAGGGCACAACCCCTCTGTGCTACGAGCGCCTCATCGCCAACAGCCGTTCAGGCTCGACGAGCCCTCTGCAACCACCTAGGGCCACACGCTCCGATACCGAGACAGTCGGTCAACCCCACTCGACTCACCTGCGGATGGCTGCGTGACCTGGGCTACTCTGCCATGGTCACGCCCGTGACCATCCCGGACTCGTCGGTCTTGTATCTACCTTTCAACAAATCGAGGACGACGAGCACGTTGCCGAATGGGTCCTCGACAACCGCGACGTGGCCAACAGGGATGTCGGTTGGCTCGCAAACCACCCGGCCCCCATGCCCTCGAAACACCTCCACGGCCTGAGCGGCCGACTGCACCTTCCAGTTCGGCTCGTACCCTTGCCGGGTGGTCAGCACGAGCTCGGTGGCGGAGCCCGGGAGCTCGAGCCCGGCTTGACCCAAGTCGTCATAGCGCCAACGCAGACGGTGGCCGAGCGCATCTCGATAGAAGGCGAGCCCAGCATCGAGGTCGGGCACCGGGACGGTCACGGCATCCACGGAGTCAAACAGAGCGGCGCCCACAGGACGAGTATCGCCTATCTCAGCTATCGGCGCTATACCCCCGATGTGCGCGGGTGTTGCCTGACCTGGCCTAGGCCGGCAAGATTGATACCCCAGAGTCAGCTTATCTCGGGGTCGACAAAGGCCCTGGCGGATGCCGTGGGAAATCGCCGGACCCCACGGACCATCAGGTTTGCCAGGGGCAGCAGCAGCGCAGCCACCGCTGCTGCCCACAGCATGGCTCGCGGCCCGATCGCGAGCACTAGGGGCCCGGCAACGGCGTACCCAATTGGCAGGATGGCGACTGATCCGAAGTAGTCGTAGGAGCTGACCTGGGATAGAACGTGCGACGGCACGTCGCGCTGAATGCTGGTGTCCCATATGACCGTGAACAGTGCCGGCCCCAACCCGATGAGGGGTGAGACGATTAGGACCACGGCAACTGGAGCTTGGGCTGCGAGCACCACCAGTACCGGCACGAGCCCCAACATTCCAGCGAGGGCAACTACCAAAGGGCGGCGCGGCCGCAGACGCAGGCCCAGGATCGAGCCCAAGATCGCTCCCGCGCCGCCCAGACTCTGCATCCAAGCCCAGGTGGACGCGCC
>JAJYWM010000249.1 GCA_021791455.1 bacterium
GGGCTGGAGCTCGCCGGGGCGGGGAGCGCCGCCCGCGCCTACGCCGAGGCCTCGCGCAGCCCCGCCACCCGCCGCGCCTACCGCGCCGCCTGGCAGGCCTTCTGCCTCTGGTGCTCCGGCCGGGGGGCGCGGCCCCTGCCTGCGACCCCCCACCTCACCGCCGCCTACGCCGCCCACCTGGCCCAGCTGGGCCGCCGCCCCAGCACCGTGGAGCAGGCCCTCGCCGCCATCTCCGTGGCCCACCAGGCGGCCGGCCACCTCTCCCCCACCCGGGACACCCGGGTCCGGGCGGTGCTCTCCGGGATCCGCCGCGCCCACGGGGCCGGCGGCCCCGGATCCCGGGGCAAGGCCGCCCTCGAGACCCCGGCCCTCCGGGAGGCGCTCGCCGCCATCCCTGAGGACACCTTCCGGGGGCTGCGCGACCGAGCCATGCTCCTGCTCGGCTTCGCCGGCGGGCTGCGCCGCTCCGAGCTGGCATCCCTCGACCTGGAGGACCTGGAGATGGTCCCCGAGGGGCTGCAAGTCCGCCTGCGCCGCTCCAAGACCGACCAGGAGGGAAGGGGCCGCCTCCTAGGCATCCCCTACGGCCTCCACCCCGAGACCTGCCCGGTGCGGGCCATCCAGGCCTGGACCCTGGCGGCCGGGGCGGCGGAGGGGCCCCTCTTCCGCACCGTGGACCGGGCGGGCCGCATCCTCCCCCGGCGCTGCTCCGACCGGGCCGTGGCCCGCGCCGTCCAGCGCGCCGTCCGGGTCTCCGGCGGGGACCCGACGAGGGTGGGCGCCCACAGCCTACGCTCCGGCTTCGTGACCTCGGCCGCCCGGGCCGGCGCCCCCACCTGGGCCATCCAGCTCCAGACCGGCCACCGCTCCCTCGCCCAGCTCCACCAGTACGTGCGCCCGGCCACCCTCTTCCAGGAGAACGCCGCCCGCTACGTGGGGCTGTGACTGTCAGGACCCCAGCTGCAGGGAGGGCACCGGTGGTGCCCGCAGCCCGTGGGCATGCACCGCTGAACGGAGTGCACGGTCCGGCAAGGTGTCTTGATTGCCGCAGCCGAGCATCGTGCGCTGGATGGCCTCGGCGGCCGCCCATGACCACGGCGCCGGCGCCCACGGGTGCTCTATCTGGGTGGTTTCGGCATAGAATGGCGGCGCTCAGCGGCATTGACGCGACCGCTGTGATGCGGGAGGCTTGGCCGATCCACATCCGGCAAGTCTTTAAGGTGGCGACGCGATCATGGAGGCCACAGATCCTGTAGGCGCACCGGGTGGGCCGCAGCCTCGCTGGGGCTATGCGGAGTGGGCGCGGGCGCTGGCCGACTACTTTTTCACGCCGGACCTAGCCGGGCAGCCAGCACCCCTCAGTCTCGACGACGAGACAGCCGCTGCCATCCGGCGCCTCCCCGCCCCCGATGCTGGCGCCGAGCTTGCCAGCACGGTCAGGGCCATGCTGCGGGGTAACGGCGAGGACCCTTTTTCAAGGTTCAACGAGTCTTGGAGACAGTGGAAGGCAGCGGGTGCCACAGCGATTCCACCCTTCCTGCCACTCCTAGGGGTAGCAGTGCTCGCGGCGTCGAGGATGGAGGCATCCAAGGGCGTCGCTCCACACAACTACTACTGGCGCCTGCGTCAGCTCCTTGGCCTGCCGCTCACGAGAGCGGCGGTGCCCGGTTACGACGACGCCATGCCCGACCTTTGGGCCGGGCTTGCCCACTGGCTCGACGACATCAACGGTGGCGACCTGGGCCTCAGCACCGTCGATATGGCTCCACCCCAGCACATCCGTTACATAGGAGCTGCGCTCTCGCAAGTGGAGCTGCGGCGGTCGGACCGCCAGAAGCTCGGCCAGTTTTTCCGCTACCTGCGTCTCGCCCCCGGCGACGCCGTCGAGCCGGGCGAGCTGCTCAGCTACTTCCGCGTGTGGGCGGAAACCGCGCATCTCTCCGCCGGGGCACGCCGCGCTTCCCGAGACCCTGCGGCGGAGGCAAGGCTCAGCGGGATACTCGCCTCAGACCTGCGGAACTGGGACGGGCGTGAGCGCGATAGCGAGGGCCGGCCCGTAGGCAATCTGGCGCTCACCTTGTCACTCCGCTACCCTCCGGCTCTCGGGTTCGTAGCGGAGCGGATCCGCGACTCCCCCGCCGAGCTGCAGTGCCGCCTTGCCTCTGCAGGATCCGTCACCCTCAGAGCCTTGACGGAAGGTTGGTATGAGCCGCTGCCTGTCCGCCCCAGTGATGCACAGCTCCGGGGCGGCCTGCGCCTGGAAGGGGAGGGGTACTCGTTTGTGATGAAGGGGGGACGCTGCTTCGTGTTTGCGGAAGACGATGAGCTCGGCTGCCTTGTGTCGCAGCGGAGCGCCCCGGTCCTCAGAGATTGCGCTGTCCTCATCGAAGCTACCCTCCGGCCGCAGGCGGAGGCCTTCCTCCGTTCCTGGGCCCGCAACTGGCGCGAGATCGCTGTCCACGGGGCAATCCCGTCCGGCTGGACGGTCTTCGCAGGGGTGCGCCTGGCGCCGTCGTCACTGCCCCCACCGGCCCCTGAGCTATCGTGCCTGGTTCCGTCGGCGGGCACGCGCATCTCCCTCGAGAACGGCCTCCGCCTTCCTCGGGGGAGCAGCTGCTACTTGACGGGCGGCGAGCCTGACGTCTGGCTGCCGCACGGTGAAACTGGACCCGTCCGGGTGGACGGGTCCGAGACTGTTCCCGATGCCGCAGGGCGTGTGCAGCTAAGCGGGCTCGGCCTGCCGGAGGGCGCGCACACATTACAGATTGGTCCGGCTACCCGCGCCTTCCGGTCTATGCGCAGTCTCGGCCTTCTCCGGCCGATCCCGGGAGCCCGCGTTGTGCTCCGGCTCGGCGCCGATGGGACTGGATGGGTATTCCGCGGCTACCACGCGACCGGCCAGCCGGAGACGCCAGCCGAGCATGAGGTCTGGGTGCAAGGCGTGCTCACCGAAGGCGTACCCGGCAGCCTGGTGGGCAGTGGCAATCCAGCATTCAGGCTCCGAGCTGGGGCTGACGAGTACATTCTCGTAGGCGCGCGGCCGGGAGAGGTGATGCAGGTCCCCGTACTGCCGCCTCCGGCGTGGGCGGCCGCGGCGGGGCTCTGCTGGAACTTCGACGAGGTGTACCCACCGTTCGTGCCCGTATGGGTCCTCGCCCACTGGCCACATCACTGGCGGGCTCACCTCGCACAGGCGGTCAGGCCCGGAGAGCGTGCCACGGAGGACCCGGCGAAGCTCGCGGCCTGGCGGGATGCCTTCACTCTCGGGTGCTACCCGGAAGCCTCCGAGGACGGAGCCGAGGAGCTGTGGGACGCCTACCTCGATGTGGCGGATGCGCTGTGAACTGGAATCTACTGCTGGAGTGGGTAAGCGAGTGTGGGGCCGGCACCTGGGCCCAGCTCCGGGAGGGATGCGAGTGGCTGGGTTCGCAGGGCGGCTGGGAGCGGTCGGCGTGGTGGGCAGCGCACCGCCTTGCGTCCCTCGGCTATCTCGAGATCGACTGGGCTGCGCAGCGCTGGTCGGCCACACCGCCAGTTCTCACGATGCTCCCCCGGGGAGGGGGATTCGCCATCGCGGCCGGGGGCCGGACCCGCACGTTCCGCACCCGCCTCTCTGAGGCTGCTGCCGAGCGGAGCGGCCTCTGGCTCACAGCTGTACAGCAGCCCGACGCGCCCGATGCGCTCTTCGTCCAGTGCGAGGACGACCGTGAGGTGGCTGCACTCGCGCAGGACGTGGGGGCCGTGTTCGATGTGCTGGCGAGCGACCACCTCTGCAGGCTGCTTCCCAGGTTAGATGCGGAGGTGAGCCCGTATCCGGATGGGCCGCCCTGGCGAGGCTTCGAGGTGCGGCGCTTCGACGCCCAAGCTGAGCGGCCCGGATGGGTGCCCGCTGACCGCCTGGGAGTACCAGGCCTCTACCGGGTCGAGGTGTTCTGGCGCGAGGAGACGTGGTGGAGTCCGTCCGCCGGCCAGTTCGGCCGCGTTGACCGGGCGCAGGGAATCTACCTGGAACTCCGGCGCTGCAACCGGGCCGTCCTCGACTGGGAGCCGGATACCCGGAACGGGACCCTCATCGTCCCGTCACTCGCCCCGCTTCCGGTGCTGCACGGGCGCGCTGCGTACCTCTGCTGCGGCCTAGCGCCGGCCCCTGTGAACGGAGCGCTCCGCTATAACAACGTGCCTGCCACGGTCGCGTCGGCGATAGCATCGTCGCTCGGACAACGGATCACGTTCCGAGCGGACGCAGGTGGCCCCACACGTTCGTGCCAGGCACCCCACCCGGAGGCTACCCTTCCACGCAGGCAATGACCCCTCAGTCGCCCTTCGGCGTATTCGATGACCTCCGGTCGACACTCCTCAGGTACTACGGCACCGCGTTCGCTCTGGCAGACCCGCAGGTGCAGGCGGAGCGCCGACAGATGGTGGACCGCGATGGCGTTCTGTGGCGGGAGCCCCACATCGAGCTTGTGCCGGCCTATGCCGAGGACGACCGGCCGCTGGCCACCGCTCTGGCGGCGGCCGGGGCTACGCCAGACCTCGCCAGCTTCGCGGCTTCAGGGATCCTCTCTGGGATCGGAGCACTCCGCATCCATCAGGCCCGGGCCGTTGATGCAGCCCTCAGCGGCCGACACACCGTGATCACAGCTGGTACCGGCTCGGGGAAGACCGAGGCTCTCTTCCTGCCCGTACTTGACGCCCTTCTCGCTGAGTCAGCTGCGTGGGAGGGACGGGGCGCGCCCGACGGGCCACACTGGTGGGACCAGCACGGGTCGGGATTCGCCGCACAGCGCGGAGGTGAGATCGGCCATCCCCCCGCGGTGAGGGCACTAGTCCTCTACCCCATGAACGCCCTCGTCGAGGACCAGCTAGTCCGGCTGCGGAGAGCCCTCGACGGACCGGCTCCAAGGGCGTGGCTCGACGAGCACCGTGGTGGCCACCGGTTCTACTTCGGCCGCTACACGGGGCGCACGCCTGTTCCTGGAGATGTGGGGCGGCCCGACAGGCTCAGCCTTCTCAGGAAGTGGCTGCACGAAGCGTCCCGCCGGGCAGCACGGGCGGAGGAGCTGGACCAGGGCCTGCCAGCGCCTTTCCACCGCTACTACGTCCCGAGGACGGACGGTGCCGAGATGCGGTCACGGTGGGACATGCTCAGCCACCCGCCTGACATCCTCATCACGAACTACTCGATGCTGAACGTGATGCTCATGAGGCAGCGCGACGACATCATCTTCGAGTCCACCCGCGACTGGCTGGCTGCGGATCCCTCGCGCCGCTTCACCCTGATCGTCGACGAGCTCCACATGTACCGGGGCACTCCCGGGACCGAGGTTGCCTATCTGCTGCGCAATCTCTTTCGCCGGCTGGGCCTCTGGGACCGGCGCGAGCAGCTGCGCATCCTCGCCGCCTCGGCGACCCTGGATGCGGAGCACGACCGCAAGTTCCTCTCCGAGTTCTTCGCCTGTCCTGCCAAGGAGTTCGAGGTGGTGCCTGGCATCCTGGCTCCTAGGGCTAACCACAGCGGCGACCTCTCGGAGTTCGCGGTCAGGTTTGCTGGCCTCGCTTCCGCTCCGCGACCCGAGGACTGCCGCGCAGTGCTCGACGAGTCGGTTGCAGCCGAGGCGCTAAGGGCATCTGCCGCAGACAATCCGGGACCCCGCCCTCCTGGGGAGATGGCCGGACTCCTGTTCCCTTCTGCCGGCCCCGAGGTGAGGCGGCGCGCGCTCGAGGGGCTGACCGCGGCCGCCGCCGCGGTTCCAGAGGCGCGGGTGCGCATGCGGGCCCATCTGTTCTTCCGGAACATCGAGGGAATCTGGGCGTGTTCAGACCCGTGCTGCACCCGCGTCGATAAGGGCTACCAGAGTGCCGGTCGGCGTGTGGGCAGGCTGTTCGCCCGCCCGCAGGCGGTGTGCGAATGCGGCGGCCGCGTCCTGGAGCTCCTCTACTGCCAGAACTGCGGCGAGCTCTTTCTGGGTGGCTACTCGATGCCCGACCCCACCATGGTGGGGGAGTATCTCAGTCCGGACGACCCGGTCCTCGACCGGATACCCGAGCAGGCGCTTCTTGCCCGTACGGCCGGATCGTATGCGGTCTACTGGCCGCAGACCAGCCCGCCGGACGACGCACAGTGGCAGGCTGATAAGTGCTTCCGGATGAAGTGGAAGCTGGCCGCCTGGGCGCCCCGCGAGGGGCACCTCACCGTGATGGCCGTCAAACCGACCGGGCACCGCTTCTCGATCGAGACCTCGGATCCGCAGCGGCCGGCGGCGGGCCTCCCGGCGCTGCCGACGCGGTGCCCGGCGTGCGGCGACAACTGGGAGCGGACCCGGACCCGGACAGGCGCTGTGCTTCAGCCAGAGGACCCAGCCAGGACACGCTCCCCGATCCGGACAATGCGCACCGGCTTCGAGAAGGTCACCCAGGTGCTGTCCGATGCCCTCCTCCGCGAGCTGGCGGAGGCGAACCGCCGGCTCGTGCTCTTCTCCGACAGCCGCCAGGACGCAGCCAAGCTGTCGGCCGGGATGGAGCTCCGCCATTACCAGGACGCGGTGCGCCAGCTGGTGGTATCGGCCCTGCGCCGGAGGGGTCAAGACGACCTGCGCAACTTTCAAGCTTACCTGGCCGGCGAGAGAACCCCTGAGACGAGGGAGGCGGCCCGGCGGTTCCGGGATTCCTTCCCGCGCGATGCCGCGCTTCTCCAGGACGCATCGGGCGCGGGAGCCAGCGAGGACGACCTGGCCCGCGCAGAGGAGGTTTTCCACCGGCACTCGAGCGGGGCGGTCCGGCTTGCCGTCCTGCAGGGTGACGTGGAGCGCGGCCTGCTCGCGCTAGGGGTGAACCCGGGCGGCCCTGGTCCGCGGATCCAGAAGACCAGTGGGGGGACAGCGTGGTGGCGGCTGGTGGACTGGGACAGCGATACCACCGCCTTCCGCGGCGACCTCGGCGAGGAGGAGCACGAGCTGGTCCGCGAGATCCGCCGGCACCTCCGGGACGAGACCCTGCAGGCCGTGTTCGGCGCCATGAGCCGCGACCTGGAGTCGATCGGCCTGGCGTACGCCACAGTTCGGGTCGACGGCACCAGCGCCGCCGCAGACAGCCTTGGTGCCCGCGAAATCGGCGAGCTCGTGGCAGGCTCCATCCGCGTGCTGGCGGGGCGCAGGCGCTTCCAGGACTGGGAGAATCGCTACGAGCAGGACCAGCCGCCCAAGAAGCTGCGCGAGTACTGGGAGGCGGCAGCAGAGGCTCTGGGCGTGGCCTACGCATCGGTGCGCGGCGCCGTCGAGCGCGCATGGGGGCACAGCGTTAGGGGCTTCCTGATCAGCCCCGGCGAGCTTCTCCTGAGTCCTCCCGCAGATGCCGTGCGGCGCTGCACGAAGTGCCGGCGGCAGCACCTCCATGGGTCGGCCGGCGTGTGCACCGGCTGTGCGGGGCGGCTCGGCACGGAGCAGCCAGTAGCCGCAGCGCACGAGGATTACTACGGGTGGCTCGCCACCTCGGCGGGCGCCCCCTTCCGGCTGCACTGCGAGGAGCTAACCGGGCAGACCAGCACTGACGACAGCCAGGTGAGGCAGGCCAGGTTCCAGGAGATCTTCCTCGAAGGGGAGAACCGGAGGGTCGACGGCATCGATCTCCTCTCTGTGACGACGACGATGGAGGCCGGCGTCGACATCGGGGGGCTTACGGCCGTTGTACTGTCCAACATGCCACCGGTCCGCTTCAACTACCAGCAGCGCGTAGGACGTGCGGGCCGCCGGGACGACCCCCTCGCTCTGAGTCTCACGGTATGCCGGGGGCGCACCCACGACGACTTCTTTTTCGCCAACCCCGCGCGGATCACGAGCGACCCTCCGGAGCCGCCATACCTGGACCTGCGGCGGCCTGAGATAGTCCAGAGGGTTCTGGCGGCCGAGGTCCTGCGGAGTGCATTCCGGTCAGCCCACGCCCTTCCGGGGGCACCAGACAGCGGTGACAACGTCCACGGGGAGTTCGGCGACGCCGCCGACTGGGCTGCTGTCCGCGATGGCGTTTCCGACTGGATCGCGCACAGTGGAGGTGAGATTGCCACAATCTTGGACTCGCTCCTAGCCTTCGCGCGGCCTGAGCTGCAGGCGCAGCGGGAGGACCTTCTCGCCTTCGCCTTCAGGGAGCTCGTGCCGGCCGTAGAGCGGGTAGCGGCAGGCGGCCGGGGCGATCTGAGCGAGATGCTCAGCGAGGCGGGGATCCTGCCGATGTTCGGCTTCCCCACGCGGGTGCGGCACCTGTACCAGTCGCGCCCGATGCGCTGGCCGCCGAGCACTGTGGACAGGGAGCTGTCCATCGCGGTCAGCGACTTCGCCCCCGGAGCCCAGCTCGTCAAGGACAAGGAGCTGCATACAGCTCTCGGGCTGGCCGACTTCTACCTCCATGCCGGGGGGGTGCAGGAGAATCCGGACCCGGCGGGCCCGGTGGAGACGGTTGCGCTGTGCAGGTCGTGCCTGCGCCTGGTCCCGGGTGCCGAGCCAGACCAGACCTGCCCCACGTGCGGCGCGGGCGAGCCCGCGTACCGGCAGCTGCAACTCGCCCAGCCGCTCGGCTTCCGCACGGACTTCCGGCCGGTTGAGTACGACGGGACCTTCGAAACATCAGCGCGGGCTGGTGCGGCCCGGGTCGCGCCGGACGAGGCGACGCTGCACGGTGCCACCGTGGCCAGCGCCGCACTGCGGAGCGGCCGGGGGCACGTCTACACCATCAACGACAACAGCGGACGCGACTTCGTGCTCGGTAAGGCTGCAGGACAGGCGGGACTGTTGGATAGCGAGCAGGCCGGCGCCAGGGGGATTGCTCTCACACCCGGCTCCGGCCGGCGCCTGGCTATCGGCGCCGCTCAGGTCACCGACGTGCTCCTCATCCGCCCCCGGCAGCTGCCACCGGAACTCGCCATCGACATGCGGAAGGCGGGGGGCAGGTCTGCCCTGTTCTCCGCCGGCTTCCTGCTCCGGGAGGCAGGGGTGCGGCTCCTCGAGGTCAGGAGTAGGGAGCTGAAGGTCGGCATCCACGTTCCCTCCGCGCCAGGGAGGGAGCCAGAGATCTACCTTGCCGACGAGCTCGAGAACGGCGCAGGGTATGCCACCCACCTGGCCAGCCCCGCGGTTTTCAGCCGCCTGCTCGATGCTGCGGCTGACGTCGTTGCGGCCTGGAGAAGCGACGGGCACCAGGCGTGCGACCAGTCCTGCTATGACTGCCTCCGCGACTACTACAACCGGGCGCACCATCCCCTCCTCGACTGGCGCCTTGCGGCGGATCTCGTCGGCCTGCTCCGGGGCGAGCCGATTGACCTAGCCAGCGCCTTCCCGGTCGAGCGGAAGGCGGCCGAGGCTCTGGCAGCCGCCGGGCACGGCTCCGCCACCGCACTGGAAGGCAGCGTGTGGGCAGCCGACGTGGAGGGCGGACGCATCCTCGTGTCGCATCCGCTGGAGGTGACACGGCACCACCTCAGCGCCCGCCTCACCCAGGCATGGGCTGACAGTGAGGAGGCAGACTTCTTTGCGGGACGGGAGCGGTTCCTGTTCATCGCGCCGTCGTTCGAGGCCCTGCGTGTCCAGGCGAAGACGCTCGACGAGGCACGGTCGGCAGCGGCAGCAGTGTGACCGGCGGTAGGTTGCAACCCCTAAGACCCTCCCCCAAACCTACCGAGGGCCCCACCCCGTCCTGCCGCCCCCGGTGTCCGCGGCCCGGTCCAGCGATGCCTTCTACACATGTGGGGGGCTGCGGCAGGTTACGGCTACTGCATGCTCTGGGCGGCTAGGGACGCCGCTGGCCTACGGTGGGTGCGCTTACGCAGGCCGGCCGAACAGGACATTCTGTGCACCGAGGCCGGCGCACGGTGCAGACTTGGGAGGCTAGATCCAGAAGCGCCCATGTAACTCTGACGCCCCCGCTGCCTGCCGCGAGCAGCCGCTCCGCAGCAGTCCACACGTTGGCAGACTTCCGTGCCTCCGCATGTGATGGCTCAAACCCAAAGACCCGGACCACCACCCGGGCGACATTGGTATCGACAGCGGCCGCGGGGACCCCGGTGGCCGCGGCCACCACGCCCGCACTGTAGGGCCCTATGCCGGGAAGTGCCTGCAACTCCGCTAGGGTGAGCTGGCTTGGGTCCCGGGCCAGGAGTACTGCCGCCAGGGAGCGGAGCTGCCGGGCGCGCTGCCGGTAGAGCCCGAGGGGCTGGAGTACACCTGCCAGGACCTCCTCATCTGATCCAGCTAGAACCCGGGCGCTGGGGTACATAGCCAGAAACCCGGGCAGGAAGGAGGCGACGGCCTCTGCCCGGGTCTGCCGGAGCAGGATCTCTGTGACCAGCAGGCGGTATGGGTCCTGCCACTTGCGCCAGGGAAAGCTCCTCTGGTGCTCCTGCCACCACCGGAGCAGGGACGTGACGATATCCGCCTCACGGCCGCCTGCTGGCGGCATCAGCTCACTAGATCGAATGGCAGGTCGCTGATATCCGCTAGGCGCAGGCCGCGGGCCATCCGTGCGAGATCCTCCTCCCAGTAGCCCTTGGTGGGGTCCTCCGTTACAAAATCTTGAACCGCCCCTTGAAGCTCGTAGAGGGCCACGTGGTAGACGCGGTCGATGTCCCCGGTGCCGTCGGCCAGCGAGGCGAGGCGGGAGGGCATGGGCTCGGCGGTCACCACAGTGATGGCGGGCACACGCCCCTTGCGGTCACGGATGAGGTTGAGGGCCTCGGTGCGGGCATTCTGGGCCCGGTCACTGCGGAGGGTCCACTTGCAGGATACGGAGGCGTGGAGAACCGGAAGGGCTAGGTGTGCCGCGGCATTGCTTTTGCGGAGGAATGTTGCCCGCGCCAGATCGTCCCCACGCCCGATCAGGTCCACTCCCAGCTCCTCATCTTCCATGGGGTGCCGGGCCACCACGATGTCGGGGCGGATCACGTACGCCGACCCCAGATAGAGGCGGAGCTCTTCATGCTCATCACTCAGCCGCTTGAGTTCTCTTAGGTGTCGGTACTGAGCGAAGCTGTCTAGTGCTGGGCCAGGCAGCACCTCCCAGCTGCCCGAGGAAGGTGGCATATGCCCGAGGCAGTCCTTCAGGAAGTCGGAAATCAGATGCTCAAAGCTTGCGCCCTGCCTCTCACCCGGGATTTCCTCGAGGAGGGAGGGAAGCTCCGTCTGCCTGCGGATCCGCTCGGCTAGGAGGGCCGCCACCCGCCGGCTGCCAGCGTTGTCGGTATCAGCCACGTTAACTACCCGGGCCCCGCCGGAGCGCTGGGGCCGGAGGGCCAGGACTCGCTCCGCGAGCATCCTGTGGTGCAGGCGGGCCCGAGCGGCGGCTATCACAGACGGGCTCACCGTGCCCACTCTGCCACCCCGGGGCCGACTTGCGCTACCAGAGCTCTGGCAGCCCGGCTAGACCGCGGCTAGCTCCAGCTGCAGCGGCGGTCTGTCTGCGGTCCGCTCTCTTCGCAGCGCGCGGCCGATCTCTGCCCCAACCGCTGCTGCGACTGGGGGTGGGAAGGCATTGGCCACCTGGCGGTATGCCGCTGTCTTCGCCCCTGACAGCGCCCAGCTGTCCGGGAATCCCTGGAGGCGGGCAACCATCCTGACCGTGAGGCGGGGTAGGTAGCCCTCTACTGGCTCCCCGGACCCGGGCGGCTCGTCGGCGATCCCCATGCCGTCGACGCCAAGGCGCCGCCACTCCCGCTTAGCCCGGGTGGGCCCGAGATCCGGCCCACCATGCCGGGTCGACCCCCCCACGATGGTCGGGGCGATGGCAGAAGCCCGAGCCGCCCACTGCTGAGCGCCGGGCCACCGCCTGCTACCCATTAGGTCCCCAACTTCCTCCCCCACCGTGCTAGTGCATGGAGCCAGCCGGGGCCAGGAGAACCGCCCGATCTGGCGGCCGCGCAGAGCCACCAGCACAAAGCGGGGACGGAGCTGCGGCACCCCGTAATCAGAGGCGTTCAGAACCTGCCACTCGGGGCTGTACCCCAGCTTGACTAGGAAGGCCATGATCTGGGCCCGGTAGTCCGCAAACCGGGCCGTGGAGAAGCCGCGGACGTTTTCGAGCATGACCGCGGCGGGCCGCGCCTCGCTGATCAGCCTCAAGGCCTCCGGGAAAAGATCCCGCTCATCCTCCTGGCCCAGCTGCCTTCCTGCCAGAGAGAAGGGTGGGCATGGGACCCCGCCCGCCAGGAGGTCGACCCCGCGGAAGTCGCGCCCGCTCACGTCTCGGACGTCCCCCTCGAGCACGTTCCATCTGGGCCGGTTCTGCCGCAGAGTTGCGCAAGCGGTGCGGTCGATCTCGACAGCACCGGCATGGGTGAACCCCGCGGCCTCCAGTCCCAGCGCCTGGCCGCCGGCACCGGCGCAGATCTCAAGGACGTTAAGGCGCTTCTCAGTCACCCTACATACACCCCCAGGTTGCGCCCTGGCCAGCACCTGCACGCCATGGACCAGGCAAGCACTGCCTCCCGACCCACGGAGTATGCAGGCAGGGCGGACCGCCGAAAAGAGCGTCCTGTGGGGGCGGGAGATCGGGGCGCTGCGCCCTCCAGTCCAAGGTCACGGCACCGCACCTCCGCCACCCTGTAAGCATAACACGGACCGTCCACGTTGACCGTTGACGGTTGATAGTGTACCCTGCTCTCATCGTGCTCCGTCTAGTCGTAGCCGCCCAGAAAGGAGGTGCCGGCAAGACCACCGTTGCGGTCAACCTGGCAGGAGCCATGGCCTCCCTGGGCAGGCGCCTCCTGGTCATTGATTCAGACCCGCAGGGGGCGGCCGCCAGCGCACTGGGCATTTCCCCGAGGAAGCCCACCCTCTACGAGGTGCTTACAGGGGGAGCTGAACTCCGGGAAGCCATAATCTCCTCCGCCTTTCCCGGGCTCGCCCTCCTCCCGGCCGATCTCGATCTGGCAGGCGCGGAGGTGGAGCTGCCGGCAACCCCTGGCTGGCAGCATGCCCTTGCGCGGCGGCTCACCTCGCTGGAGCCCTACTGCGACGTCGCCGTGATCGACA
>JAJYWM010000358.1 GCA_021791455.1 bacterium
TCCGGCTCCTGCCCGTCGTGGGAGGACTTCTCGTCGGGCTGGTGCCGGCGTTGCTGCTGGCGAAGCGCATCGGCGCCAAGTTCACCGTCGCCCTTGGCTTCGCCGTGCTCGCCGCGGGGCTCGCCTTCGGGGCGACCACCACCACCTCCTCAGGAGAAGGTTTCTCGGCGTTGTGGCTGTCGATCGCCGGGGTGGGCACCGGTGTGACCATGGCCACCACGGCGTCGGCGGCAGTGGCCGAGCTTGACGAGGAGCGGGCCGGGGTGGGCTCAGCGGTGCTCCAAGCACTCAAGAACACCGGCGCTCCGCTCGGCAGCGCTGTTCTCGGCAGTACTCTGCTCGCTGTGTACGTCAATCACCTCCGCCTCGGCGGCCTGCCATCGGCAGCCGCCACTAGCGCCCGTCAGGGCGTGTTCCAAGGCGCGGCCGTCGCCCACCGGCTGGACTCCCTGGCGCTGCTGGCTCAAGTGCACGGTGCCTTTGTGCACGGAATGGACTCCGCGCTGCTCGTCTCGGTTGCTTTCGCCGCCGCTGGCTGCGTGCTCGGTGTTATCTTCCTTCCCATCCGCCGTGGTTCGGGGAACGCCCAGAGAGGAGGCGCGGAGTGAGCGGCCCGCGGCCTGACAACGGCCCCCCGGTCGGTCGTCGGGAGCGCAAGAAGGCCCGTACCCGGGCCGACATCCAGCGCGAGGCCTTGCGGCTCTTTCGCGAGAAGGGCTACGACCATACGACCATGGAGGAGATCGCCGAGGCCGCCGACGTCTCAGCGAGCACTCTGTTCCGGCACTTCGCATCCAAAGAAGCCCTCGTGCTCACCGACGAGTACGACCCCTTCATCATCGAAGCTTGCCGTTCCCAGCCGGCCGAGCTGGGCGCTGTGGAGGCCGTCCGGCGGGGTATCCGAGACGTGTTCGAGCGCGTGAGCGACGAGGCCCTGGCCGACATGCGTGAACGAGCCGGCCTTGCCATGTCTAACCCGGACCTGCGCGCCGCCATGCTCGACCAGATGGCCCAGGCTATCAGCGACATTACCGCCGTGGTCGCCGAACGGTCCGGGCTGCCCAGCGACGACTACGCTGTGGCGACGGTATCGGGCGCTATCATGGGCGTCATGCTCTCCGCCGAACTTTACTGGCTCGCGCATCCTGGAAGCGAACTCTTCAACTTGATTGACGACGCCCTCGCTCACCTCGAAGATGGGCTCCAGTTGTGAAACTCGGACAGTTCCCGTAAGTCGGGTCAGCGGAGCGCCCGGCTCTCGCGGCCAACAACTTGCTGGCCGGCATAGTCCTGTCCGGACCCCGTGAGGCTGGTCCAGGCGATATGTGGTCCAAACTGGCCGTTTTGGGCAAGGGGACCGAGATGAAAGGCAGGAAGCACACTCCGGAGCAGATCGTGCGGAAGCTGCGGCAGGCAGACCGGATGGCGGGAGAAGGGGCAAGCTTGGCGCAAGTGGCCAAGGCGTTGGAGGTGTCAGAGGCGACGGTGGGGAGGTGGCGGACCCAATACGGTGGGATGCGGGCCAACGAGGCCAAGGAGTTACGCCAGTTGCGGGACGAGAACGGCCGCTTGAAGCGGATGGTGGCGGACCTGGCGCTGGACAACGAGGTGCTCAAGGAGGTGGCGCGGGGAAAATTCTCAGCCCGGCCCGCCGGCGAGACGCGGCGTTGCACCTGCAGCACAGGTTTGGGGTCTCGCAGCGACGGGCGTGCCGGGCAGTTGGTCAGCACCGGACCACGCAACGGTGGCCGACCCCGAGCCCAACGGACTCCCGGGGCCGCTGAGACAGCAGCTGCGCCGGATGGCGAAAGAGCAGCCCCGGTGGGGCCACAAGCGGGTCTGGGGGCGGTTGCGACTGGATGGCTGGATGGTGAATCGCAAGCGGGTGCAACGGCCGTGGCGGGCGGAAGGATTGCGGGTGCCACCAGCTCCGCCGAAACGCTCGCGGCTGGGCTCCAGCTCCCCGGGCACTGGACGTCTCCGCGCCGAGCATCCGAACCACCTGTGGGCGATGGACTTTCTGTTTGACACCACCGCCGATGGGCGACCCTTCAAGGTGCTCTCGATGTGCGACGAGTTCACCCAGGAGAGCGCGGGCGGGCAACTGGGTAGGTCAATCACCGCGGACGATGCGGTCGCGATCCTGGATGGGGCTGCGTCGGAGAGGGGAACTCCCAAGTACATTCGCTGCGACAATGGACCGGAGTTCGTTGCGGCGGCTATCCGGGACTGGTGCCGCTTCTCCGGTACTGGCGCCGCCTACATCGACCCTGGGTCGCCCTGGCAGAACGCTTACGTGGAAAGCTTCAACAGCCGGGCCCGAGATGATCTGTCGCCGGGGGATCTTCCATTCCATCATGGAAGCCCAGGTTCTCTACAACGACTTGCGCCCAGCTTACAATCACTACCGACCACACAGCGCCCTGAACTGGCTCCCTCTGGCTCAGTACGCCGCGCAGTGGTCTACAGCTACCATCGAATGAACCACATAGCAACTGGACCAGTTAGCGGGGTCCCCACACTACGTTCACCTCGGAGCGCCCCAGCGGATTACCGTGACCATCGGAGGAACGGAGTAGGCGGCTGGCCTCTGGGGTAGGCTGCCTGAAGCAAGTGGTTGGCAGAGAAGGGCTCGTGTGATCTCTAGTGGTGTAGCCCTGAGCAAAGGGAGGGACACGCTGGTGCCCATCATCGCTCCAGTCGCAGGGACATTCGTCTGCCGCAAGTGGTAACCGCGTACGAGCGGGAATCCTAGGTGGACAACGTGCCGCCGAGCCTCAACCTGGGACGGCTTCCCAGCGTGACAGAAAGTCTCTCAACATCGGCAACTGTCAGGCGTGTGGGGTCGGGCACTGGGGGGATCACAAGCCCTTCAGAGAAGAAGGCCACCTCGCGGCCGGCATAACGACTGTTGGCGCTGTACGAGATTCTATAGGTGACGGCCCGATACCCCCTATACAGCTCCCTGATCTCAGGGATGTCATCGTATGACACGACCCAGGGCGGTCGGAGTTTGCTCACCAAGCGGGACACTCGAGCATGCTCATTCGGCCCATAGTAGTTCGCGTAGAGCATTTCTTGACCCTTCACGTAGTAGGGTGGGTCCAGATACAGCAGGCTTCGGTGGACCATGCGCGGGGCAACCGTTTCCAAGAATTCAGCACCGTCGAGTCGATGCACTTCGATTCGGCTTCTCCAGCGCCCAATCCGCTGAATGCGTCGGATGAGATCATCCTTTTGGAACCGAGCGTTCATCTTCCAGACGCTCTCTTGATCCCTGCCGCCGATAGGGCCACCCGTAATGATCCCCGACCGGTTAGTCCGGTTGAGGTAGAAGGTCGAGAATCCGAGTTCGACGATCCCAGCGTTGGAGTCTCCCTGGATCTCCCGTTGTCGCTCCCATTCGCTCCGATCTATCCGGGCGTCGCGGATAAGCTGACACAGCTCAGCGGTATGGTCGCGGGCGGAGACCCAAAACGCATGTACACCAGGGTCGATGTCGTTAATGTGGACTCGTCGGACGTAGTCACCGAAGAGCAGCGACAACGCCACACCTGCACCACCAGCATAGACCTCTGCATACTCGCCGTCGAGTAGATTATTCGCACGGAGCACTAAGGCTATGAAGTTGGCCAGCTTGCGCTTGCCCCCTGGATATCTAAGGGGAGAGTAGAACGGCGCGGTGCCAAGTCTGTACGCAGGCTGCTGAGGTAGGGGCGTCGGTTGGCGCGACGACATTACGCGAAGAGTAACGCCTATGTCCAGACGGATACAAGGAAGAGTTGGAGGCGATCCCAGAGTGCCTTTAAGTCATTGCCGCTCACGGTCATCTGACGACTGTGGACAAGGGCGTTGAGGTTTGTCGCAAGGTTGAGTTTGTCCTCGGGCTTGACCGCTTCTCGGACCGGAATCAACTCCTTGTCGCTCATCGTGCCCGAAGCCTGAAGATGATCGGCGACTGCAATCACCTTGTTCGCGAGATTTGGGTTCTTAGGTATCGGGACGGCGTTTGACTCGACGTATTGGTCGACGCTGAGTTCCACGAACACGCGCAGAAGCACTCCCGCTGCATTTGGCACTTCGTCAACGCGCAGCTTGTGCTTCAGCTCTAGGTAGATGTCGTTGAGACGGGCTGCGTTGATCGCGATTGAGCATTCAGCGGGAATGACCTTCGTTCGGGCATTGCTGCGGCGGCGCTCCTTCTGCTTTTCGGCCTGTCGCGCCGGTCGGTCAGGGGCGTCGCTGAGCGCCTCTGCACTTTCGAGACGGGTAGTGGGGTCCGGAAGCTCACTGGCCTTGTAGGAGCTGATGTACGCCAGCCGGTTGTCTACGGTCATCAGCGCCCCAACCTTTACGCCGCCCGTGCCGATTTCGTCAACCAGTTTGCTGAGACCCTTGAGAACCTCGGTCTTCGGATAGTACGTAACTACTTGCCCGGCGATCACGTCAATTCCTAGCCGCTCGCGGACGCCGGGGGTTGTGAGCGCCCTGTCCAGGGTGCTCACCGGGAAGGTACCGTTGTCACACCTGCGGGCCGACTCTGTGCTCAGGGTGCCGCCCATGCGGACAAAGTCGAGGATCTGCAGATGGGGTGGGTTCGGGCCCTTCCGCGCCTTGTGCCGGGCTTTCTGCTGTGCACTCCAGCCCACGAGACCAGCCCCATCGCTCTCTCCTCCATGCTGAAGTTCAATCCAGACGTCAGCGTCATCGCGCTTGGCGAACACGACGCATGGAACCTCCTCCGGCGGAGTGAAGATGCTTGCCAACCGCCTCAACTGACGACGCTCCGACTCCCCGAACCGGTCGCTGATGAGATCGGGCTGTTCAAGGGCTCGAAGCGCGGTGAGGCGGCGGTTGCCGTCAAGGACGATGAACTGGTTGTCATCGTCCGGGATTACCAGAAACGGCTGAACAGGGTTGAGCCCGTGGTGCGCAATGTGAGTGCAGAGTGCGAGGAGCTTGGTCCCTTGGGCCTCGGCCAACTCCTTGAACGCGTCGCGCTGGCTGTCTGGTTCCGTCGCTAACCGAGGGTTCTTGAGATCGAGCCGCAGCTTTGCAAGCTCCAGGTCTGCCGCGTAAGGATAAGTCGCCATTGTCGTCCTCTAGGAGAGTCCTGACAATATAGGGTGAGAGAGTATCATATCCGGCTGTAGCGGTCCGGCACCGGCGATACCGCCTCAGGGTGGCATCAAAGTGTCGGTCGCCGCGGAGGCCGGGGGCTTTCCCCAACGCGGTCCCGGTGCGGCAGGCCCACTTCTCCCCGGAGGTGCGGGCCCTGCTGAGAGAGCTGGAGGAGTGGCACCGAGGAGGCCTGCCCCGGGCTCACCGCGAGTTCCTGGCCATCTGCGCGTGGCAGACCGCGGCCGTGATCGCCCCCAACCTGACCGCCATGCTCTCGGCGATCATCGAACGGGTGCTGGAGGGCCTGGCCGCCTGGCAGAACCGACCCCTGGATGCGGTCTACCCGGTGATCTTCATCGACGCCATCAACGTGAAGATCTGTGACGGGCAGGTGGCCAACCGGCCTATCTACGTGGCCTTGGCAGTGACCGTAGATGGCGAGCGCGACATCCTGGGCCTGTGGGCCGGGGAGCACGGCGACGGCGAGGGTGCCAAGTACTGGCTGCGGGTGCTCACCGAGATCAAGAACCGCGGGGTGCACGACGTGTGCATCATCGTCTGCGACGGCCTGAAGGGCCTGCCGGAGGCGATCGCCTCCACCTGGCCGCAAACGATCACCCAGACCGGCATCGTCCACCTGCTGCGCAACAGTTTCAAGTACGCCAGCCGGCGCGATTGGGGCTCCATCGCCAATGACCTCAAGCCCGTCTACACGGCCGCTTCCGAGGCCGCAGCCCTGGACGGCTTCGCCGAGTTCAGCAGCAAGTGGGAGGCGAAGTACCCCGCGATCATCAAGCTCTGGAAGAATGCCTGGGCCGAGTTCACCCCGTTCCTGGTGTTCGACCGGGAGATCCGCACCGTGATCTGCACCACCAACGCGATCGAGTTCCTCAACGCCCGCCTGCGCCGTCCGGTACGGGCCCGGGGTCACTTTCCCACAGAGCAGGCTGCGCTCAAATGCCTCTACCTGACGATCACGAGCCTCGACCCCACGGGGCGCGGGCGCCGGCGCTGGACCAACCGCTGGAAGGCGGCGCTCAACGCCTTCGACACCACCTTCGACGGCCGTCTCAGTGCCGACCGAAACTAACCCCAAAACAAAATTGCACCGTTTACTTGACAGACCCCCTCGAAGCCCGACGAACGCCGCCGTCGAGGTCAGACCAAGTTAGAGTGGTCCGATCGACTTCAGACGTCCCTCGATGCGGTGACTACCATCGTAAAGCCCTGACCCAGACTGTGGTCACGCTCACTGAAGGATTGAAGGAGGAGGCCGGTGTCCGTACGGAACTGGAGAGGGAACTCGGAGACCTACGGACGACTATCGCAGTCAACGGTACCCGTCTCATGCTTGCCACAGCGAGTGAAGGCGACTTGGATTGCGCCCATGGTACTCTGCCCGGACGGGGAACTCCGTGCTGTCCTAGGCGCGCGTCTATAGAAGGGGAGTGAAGGCCAATGCTACCGCCGAGCCCTGAGTTACGAGGGTGGGTCCTGGAGCAATTCGCTTCACCAGGAGGAGCCCCGCGCGCAGACGTATACTCGGTCGACGAGCAGTCCGAGGCTCGGCTTCATAGGGTGCTGGATCGGCTCGCCGGTGAATTGTCGGAAGTGCGGGATCAGAACCGAGAGGAGACGCCTGACGAACTGCTCTCCATGGTCGAAGCCTGGGCTGGGCTCGCCTCGTACGCGACAGTCCGCACGTACGGGCCGGAGAGCCCTTGGCCATCGAGAGGATGGGCAGGTTGGAGCGACAGCATCACTAAACGGCTTCGAGATCTCTGCCACTCGCTGGAGCACCACCTATCGGAGGCGGCCCATGGCGTGGGCGCGGACGGGTGGTCCATAGGCCTTGCGTTCCCCTGGGGAGTGACCGTCAGCCTGTCATGGTCCGTAGTCGGGACTGGCCCTGTGCGGGCAATTTATGCGGCGCTCCTTGACGACGAACTCACTAGGGGCAGGAAAGCCTTGGAGCGGTTGAGGCGCGCAATGCAACGACCACCGCTGTAGCTATCACTCACTCTACCAGCAGCTGGCTGCGACTCTCCGGCGGGAGATCGAGGAGGGGCGGCTGCCTCCGGGGGTGGCATTCCCGTCGGAGCGCAAGCTCATGGCCCGGTACCACGTGACCCGGGCCACGGTGCGCAGCGCCCTGGGGGTGCTGAAGCAGGAGGGGAGGGTGGAGTCCGAGCACGGCTCGGGGAGCTTCGTCCGGGATCCGAAGGCCGAGCGCCGACGGGTGGAGGCAAGGGCGGTGGGCACCGCCCGGCCACGGGTCGGGCCGGTGGAGGAGCCGGAAGCTGAGCACTCCACGGAGCGAGCCTTCAAGATCCAGGGGCTGATCGGGGACCTGACTCGGAGGATCCCAGTCACCCCCTGGGTGGCGGAGCTGCTCCAGGTGGCTGCGGGGACGGTGGTACTGGTCCAGGAGGGGACCGGGATCGACGTCACTGGGGCTCCGATCCTGGCCCGGGTGTGGCTGCACCCGGTGGCGGAGGAGAAGGCCCAGATCCGGGAGGAGGAGCTGAGCGGCTTCTGGCTGCCGCACCTGCTCAATTTGGGGGGCTGCCCGGTGAGGAGGGGGAGGACGTGGTGGAGGCCTCCATGCCAACCCCCCACCTGAAGGCGCTGCTGGCGCTGCCGGACGGGGTGCCGGTACTGCAGCTGTACCGGGTGATGCGGGAGCAGGAGCAGGTGGTGGCGGTGATCGAGAGCCACCTACCGGGCGACATGACCACCCTGGTCTTCCCCCGGGTACAAGAGGGGTTCTGAGAACCGCTTCCTGACCTCCGGCTCCTCGGAGCCGGTCTCCTCCCAGGCATTTCCCCGCGGTCAGAAAAGTGGTCCGCGCCACCTCTTGACATACCTTGCGGACCTGCTAAGTTGGACCGGGCCACATGGGCCGGAGTACTGGCCCGCACAGGAGGTGGGAGATGTCCAAGGACCTGCGGAGACCACGGAGCGACAACCGTGAGGAGGACGACGGCAGCCGGGAGAGGTGCCAGCTGCCCTGGTGGGCGATGATGCCGGGGGGACGCCCGCCGGAGGGCTGGGAGCGTCCCGCCCGGAAGGTCCGGGGGCGGGAGGCGGAGCGATGAACCACGTCGAGCTGATCGGTGTGGTCGCCTCTGAGGTTCGGGTCCAGGAGTTCATCGCGGCAGGGAAGCCAGACCCGCAGGTGAAGGCGAGCTTCCTCTGTGCGGTGCGCCGGCGGGACCGCACCCAGGAGCCGGACTGGGTCCGGGTGGAGACCTGGGGGGTGCAGGCGAGGAACCTGGTCCGCTTCAACGGCAAGGGCTCGAGGGTGGCGGTGACTGGCCGTCTTCGGGGCACTTTCTACAACCCGGACGGCAAGGAGAGGGGAGGCCAGCTCCGGCTGGTGGTGGCGGCGGACCAGATCACCTACCTCTCGCCGCCCCGGAAGGAGGGCACTACTGAGACCCAGACAAGGGCCCGGAAGTGAACGGCATCCTGGGGGCCGTCCTCACCTTCTTGGTGGGGGCGGTCGCCGTCCTCTTCAGCGTCATGGTGGTGCTGGCGGTCGTCCGCTCCATTCTCGGTGGGAGCCCGGGAGGACGCCCTGGCTGCTGGGTCCTACTGGCGCTGCTCTGTGCGATCTGGTTGATCTCAGGCTTCCTGGCAGGGCAGAGCCCGAACTCGCCGCCGCGTGCCGGACACCCGGCCCCGGCGGTCTCCTCACTCTGATGGGCGGCAGGTACCTGGCCGGCCCGAGGTCACGCTCGGACCCGGGCGCCGCACTGGGGTGGCTCCTGCGGCAGCCGGCCGCATGGGTCCTGGTGGGAGTCCCGATCGCCTTCTCCGAGCTGCACTGGGGAGAGACCGCCTCATCGTGGGCAACCCTCCTTCTGGCCTCCGGCGCGGCGCTCCTAAGTGCCTATCGGAGACGCTGGTCCCCGGCGGCCAGGCTGCGCCGGGCCATGGTGGAGTGCGGGCTTGTGGGGGTGGACCGGAGGGGCCGGGTGGTGGCGCCCAGGGCCCGGCTCAGCGCGAGGTGGCAGGGGCGCAACGTGACCCTGCGCTGGCGGATGCCACCTGGGGTTACCCTGCGGGACGTCCTGCAGCGCCAGGAGTCCCTGGAGGCGAGGTGCGAGTGCTCGCTCCGGGTCTGGGAGCAGCCCGGGGTCCTGGTCACCGAGGTGCTCCGGCACAGAATCCCAGACCACCTCTCCTACCAGGAGATGTACTCCTTGCCCCGGCCGCCGGGGAGGTTCCTCGTCGGCCTCGGGAGGGGGAGGAGGGGAGCTCTCTGGGTTGACCTGGACTCCTGCCCCCACCTCCTGGTGGGCGGGATGACCGGAGGGGGAAAGAGCGTCTTCCTCCGCCAGGCCCTCACCTTCCTCTGCCGGGAGCACGGACCGGAGGACCTCCAGCTGGCGCTCATCGACCTCAAGGGCGGGGTGGAGCTCGCCCACTTCAGCTACCTCCCACACTCCATCTATCCCCTGGCGGACAGCCTCCTGTCGGCGGCCGAGACCCTGGAGCGGGTCCGGCAGGAGCTGGACCGGCGGCTCCGGGAGGTGCGGGAGTCGTCTTCCCTGGATAGGCCGGCTGCCCCGCCCAGCTGGCCCCGGCTGCTGGTCGTGGTGGACGAGGTGGCGGAGCTCACCTGCCGCGACCTGGGCGACGACCGGGCCGCCCGCGCCGCCCAGCAGGCGGCCAGCGGGCGGCTCGGGGAGATCGCCAGGCTGGGCCGGTCGGTGGGGGTCCACCTCGTCTGCTGCACCCAGCGCCCGGACGCCGAGGCGGTGCCGGGGCAGCGGAAGGCCAACCTCCAGGGAACAGTCGCCTTCCGGGTCCGGGCCGCCGTGAACAGCCACATCCTCCTGGACAGCGACCGGGCCGCCCTCCTCCCGCCGCACCCCGGACGGGCCATCTGGCAGGAGGAGACCATGGAGGAGTTCCAGGCGGTGGACTGCTCCCTGGAGGAGAGCCGCCAGCTGCTCCTGGCCAGGTGGTCCGGCAAGGCCTCCATCCCACCACTAGTGCCTGTCTCACAGTGGTGGGAAAATACATGCCCGAGTTCAGACGACCCTCCGGGTACCTCGTGATGGGTGGTCTCAAGGTCCTCAGCTCGGGGGTGGACACGCTCCACTTCTCGGTCCGTGGGGAGCTCCAGGAGGGGCTCCTGGTTTTCCTGGATGCGCTGAAGAAGGAGGCGCAGTCCTCGAAGGAGCTCCAGGTGGTCACCTGGGGTGAGCAGTCCCTCTCGGTGGCCCTGCGCCCGCACGGCTGGCGCAGCTACCCCTTCTGGGCCAGCTCGCCCAACATAGAGGTGGCGATCGGGGCGCCATCCCCCTTCCCGCCGGTCTTCATCCAGACCCACTCCGCCTACCTCCACTCCCGGGGGGCGGACCAGGCGGTGGCCGAGATCTCAAGGTGGCTGGCCGCGAACGTGATGCGAGACGAGCCCCAGCTCGCTGCCTCCCGCGTTGATCTCTACTCCGATCTCCAAGGATGGTCTCCCCTCATTGAGGACTTCGACCGCTTCCATTGCGGTGGGGTGCGACGGCGTGCCTACTCGATGCCGGCACAGGACCAGGCCCATCTCCGGGGCCGCCGTCTGAGCGGCTTCGTCTTCGGTGGTGGTGACCTCCTGGCCCGCTGCTACGACAAGACCCTCGAGCTCCGGGTGCGAGGGTCCGAGTGGCCCAAGGCGATCTGGAAGGACTGGGACCGGGACCAGCCGGTCTGGCGGGTGGAGTTCCAATTCCGCCGCCGCTCCCTGGTCTCACTGGGATGCCCCACCCCGGCCGAGGCGCTGGCGGCCCGCCAGCAGCTGTGGCGCTACGCGACCCAGTGGCTCTCCCTCCGGGTTCCGACCCCGGACTCCAACCGCGCCCGCTGGCCCGAGGCCTCGGAGTGGGCAGTGATCCGGGAGGCCGAGATCGGCTCGCCAACATCGCCGCTGGTGCGGGACGTGGTCCGCTCGGCTGACGAGCTGAGGATCATCCGCGGGCTGGTGGGCTACGCCTCCAGCCTGGCCGCGATGGGCAGCGCCCACGGCGTGGGAGCCGCGGTGCGGCGCACCGTTCCCGGGTTCTCCGACTACTTGGATCGGCCCGGTGAGACCTTCACCGACATCGTCCACCGGAAAAAGCGCCGGAGGGTCGACGTGGTCGGCTCACGACGCTTGGGAACAACCGACCGGGGGTCTGACGGCTGTGTGAGATCCCGCAGCTTCACTCCCGGACTCCTGGGCGCCGGGGCACCGTTGCATCCCGGCGGCGACCAGAGTATCCGGCCGTGAGCGTTACGCTGGCCTCGGATCGGCTGCGTGTCGAGCTCGCGCGCCGCGCTTGGGGTCAGGCCGAGTTGTCACGGGCTGCGGGGCTCAGCGCTCCGACTGTGCGGGCGGCGCTCTCGGGAAGGCCGATCGCTCCGCGGACGCTCCGGAGGATAGCCCTGGCCCTGGCAGCCGCCCCGCCACTCGCTGCCGTGGATTCGATCCTGCCTGCGCAGCCTGGGGTGCGGCGATAGCGGCAACGGAACGGGGGCGGGACAGTTCGAACTTCGTACCGGCTCGCAGCTAGGTCACTCGGCGGGCCGAAGTCCGGCTTCGTGGCCTACTCATGACCCAGCAGAACCCGCATCGCCGCCTGGTAGTCGTCCGAGGTGTCGAGGTGGCTGTACACCCCTTGGATCATGGTCAGGTCGGAGTGGCCCAGGATCCGCTGCAGGCTGATGATGTTGCCCCCGCGACGCAGCCACTCCGTGGCGAAGCTGTGGCGGAAGACGTGGGGGTATACACGCTTCTCGATTCCCGCCTCGCGGGCGATCGCCCTGATGGCCTGCTCCAAGCCGCTCTTCGTCAGCGGCGGGTAGGCTCCGTCGGCTCCCTTGCGCAAGGCGACGAAGACGGGGTCGCGCCGCTCAGCTCCGCGAGACCCCAGGTAACGGCGCAGGCGGCGGTAGAGGCTGGGTGCCAGAGGCACCACCCTGTCGCGGCTACCCTTGCCGCGAACCTTGAGGGCGAACTCGGCGCGCCGTGGCTCCCAGAGATCTTCGGCGCGCAGGGCGAGTACCTCGCCCAGCCTTAGCCCACAGTCGGCGAGGACGCGGACGACGAGCTTGTCGCGCTCTGTCTTGGCAGCGTTCTCCATCGTCTGGATCTCCTCGCGGGTGAGAACGTCCAAGACCTTCTGCTCCGGTCGAGGAAGCCTGGGGCTGGCGCCGACGTCAGCGGCGCCTCCCTCCGGAGTCTGGGCCCACGCCAGAAACACCCGAACCGCTCTGACGTAGGAGCGGACCGTCGAGCGGCTGAGCGGCCCGCGTGCTCCCTTCCGCTCGATCAGACGCGCGGTGAAGCGGCCCACGAGCTGGGGGGTGAGGTCACCCGGGTCCGTCACGCCCTCTTCCACGCACCAGGGCAGGAACTGGCGGCTGAGGGTCGCTTCGTACCAGTCGACCGTTCGCAGAGACAGCCCCCTAGCTCGGCAGTCAGCGAGGAAGTCCTGGGCCAAAGAGCTCAGTGGGCGGGGCGGAGGGAGTTCCCTCTTGTTCAATTCGAAGGCCAGCGCTTTGGGTGAAGGAAGCGCTGTTAAACAGCGCTTGACACCGTGAGGTTACACCCGCCTTGCGCCGGATTGCAAGAGAGTCTGGCGCTGCTTTTCCCAATTCATTTGAACTCGGGTGGTGCGCCCAGAGGGATTTGAACCCCCGCAAACCCAGATCCGTAGTCTGGTGCTCTATCCGGACTGAGCTATGGGCGCCCTGAGATGGTGATTGTAGCTCCGCCCCTCAGGCCG
>JAJYWM010000240.1:0-10795 GCA_021791455.1 bacterium
GACCGCCAACGGGCGGATCTCCGTCGAGAGGGCGGCCGCCTCGGTGTCCGCGCGCAGCGCCTGTGGCGACGCCCTTCTCGGGGAGGTGGCGAGCGGCACCGTGTCGGCGAGCACCTCTTGGGGCCGGGTCGAGGTGGGGGTTCGCGCCGGGGTGGTCGCCTGGCTGGACCTCAAGACGCTAGCCGGCAAGCTGGTCAACGAGCTGGACAGCGCCGAGCCGCCCTCGGAGCAGGAGGGCACGGTTCGCCTGGTGGCCAGGACCTCGGCCGGTGACATCACGGTCCGCCGAGCCTAGTCATTCGCGGTCCATCCTGCGCTGCGCCGGCAACCCGTCGGCGACGCAGCGGTCGGGTTCCCAAATCGGCCCCGTTCCTCCCGTTCCCCGACCAGTGGGCCACATTGGCGCAGCGTTTGCGGATTGGCCCGCGCACCCGACCTGGTAGTGGGAGCGAGCGGATCTGGCGGCGACCGCACTCTCGGAACTGGCGACCTGGCCACCCCTCTACCCGGCGCCAAGTCAGCCCTCGGCGAGACGCGGCTCCGCCCCAAGCCGCAGCGAGTGGAGCCGCCGCTCCTGAGAGTAGCTACCCTAGAGAGCCTTGAAGTAGCGGGCCACCGGGAGCAGCCGGTACGCGGCCTTCTCATAGGTGCGTCGCGCGGCGGAGTGGCCCGGGTCACCGCCAGTCTCGACCATGGCAACCCGCGCCCCGGACCGACGGAGCCAATTGGTGGCGGTCTCGGTTAACCTCGTACCGACCCCGTGGGCTTGATGGTCTGGGTCTACGGCCAGCATGTAGATCTCGCCGACCTCGGGATCGTCCGTCAACCGGGAGGACACGAAACCCACGACCGCCGGACCCCGCTCGGCGACCCAGCTGACCATGGATGCATCGGCGAGGGTTCGGCGGATCGCGGCTTGCTGGTGGCCACGCCAGCCATCCTCACCGTGGTGGAGGCGGGCGAACAGCTCACTGCCAAGCTCCGCCTCCAATGAGGCGAACACAGGTGCCCAGGCGCGAAGGGCAAAATCAAGCACAGACTCCTCGTCGGCGGAGCGGTATCTCCGGATCGTGGTCCGCACCGACGGATCGTCGCACACCGATGGCGCACCTCCAGAGCGGTCCAGGTGACCTCGCCCGGCGCCGCCAGCGTCGGCACGACTGCAGAATCTGCCGTTCCCTCCCGTTCTGGCGCTCTTAGGGCTCTCGCTCAGCTGGGCAAGCGCAAGGAAACACCGCAGGCGGGGCGGCGGGCGGATGGACACCGGTCGCAGGACCGTCCCATCTCCGCTCTCACCTTCCCTCACGGCGCCGGGCTGGGAGGAGGGAGGCCCGCGGCACGACGGTGACATCGGTAGTCCTCCAGATTTGGCAGACGCCCGCAGTCGGTCCCGAGGCCAGCCATACCTGGACCGGGCCAGGGCGCCATGGAGCGATGCGGCAGCGGCTCGATTGGGCTCCCCGACCGTCCCGTCATAAGGAGGTGGCCGCCGGTACGGACGGCGCGGCAGCTGGCGTCACCGGCGGGCCGGAGGTGCACAAGTACCGGCACCAACTCAGGCACGCGCCGTCGTCCTACTGACTAACGCACGGATGGGCGCGGACCTTGGCGGCATCCCGCGGCAGTCCCGGAGATCAAAAACGGTCGGCCCGGTGGGACTCGAACCCACGACCTGAGCTTTATAAGAGCGCTGTGGTGCAGATCATAGCGAATTTGAGCCGACTTCAGCGCGGGAGCTTCTACTGACTAAGCTACTGACTATCTCTGCTAGGATCAACCAGTGACGACACCGGGCCAGGGTAGGAAGAGGCGGAGTCGAGGCACCGGCTCTGTCACCCGGCGGAAGGATGGACTGTGGGAGGGGCGGCTCAGCCTGGGATGGGATCGGGGCGGCCGTAAGGTGGTCTCGGTCTACGGCAAGACCAAGCTGGAGGTCGAGGAGAAGCTCTCGGAGGCGCGGCGGGCCCGCAGGCGGGGGGAGGCGAAGGCGCCAGTCAGCCTGACCGTAGGACGGTACCTGGACGACTGGCAGCAGCAGGGGTGTCCGGGCAAGCGTGGCGGCCTTCGTCCCTACACGCTGCGGCGGTACCGCGCAGTGGTGCAGCACCAGCTGATCCCGTACCTCGGTCCGATCAGGCTGGTAGAGCTGCAGCCTGCGGATGTGGAGCGGATGCTCCAGCAGCTGCGCTCGGAGGGGAAGGCGGCATACACTGCGATCACGGTCCGCTCGGTTCTGCGCAGCGCCCTCAGTCGGGCCGAGCGGAATGGACTCGTGTTTCGCAACGTGGCCAAGCTAGCGGGGGTGGAGAGTCCCCCTCGGGTCCGTCCCACGGTGCTGACCCCGGCCGCGGTCCACCTGGTTCTGGATGCCTGCGAACCGGGGCTGAGACGGCTGGTAACGATCGCCATCGACACCGGTCTCCGCCAGTCCGAGCTGCTCGGGCTACGCTGGCCCGACATCGACTTCGAGGGCCGAACCCTCACGGTGCGGGCGACGCTGCAGAGGGTTAACCGCGAATATGTGTTGGGGCCGCCAAAGTCCGAGACCAGTTGCCGCACGGTCGCGCTCTCAGAGCTTAGCCTGAGGGCCCTTCGCGATGAGCGAGAGGCGCAGATCGCGGCGAGACAGGCCGCCTCGAGCGGGTGGCGCGAGGCCATCCGCGGTCTGGTGTTCACGACTTCTCTGGGAGCACCGCGGAACGGGTCCAGCCTGACCCACTCCCTCCAGAAGGCTCTGAAGGCAAGCGGGCTCCGGACCCTGCGATGGCATGACCTCAGGGCAATTCATGGAGGCCTCCTGGTCCAGGCCGGGGTGGGGCTCACGACCGCCCGGGATCGGCTCGGACACTCGAGCATCGCAGTGACCAGCTCCTTCTACGCCGGGGCGGTTGACGAGCTCGAGCGCGAGGCGGCGGACAAGGTGGGGAAACTTCTGGGTGCGTAGGGAGGCACAGCCGTGGGTCAAGGCGCCCGGCGGTACGTGGTTGAGCCCACGTGCCGGGACGAGGTTTCGGGCCCGCCTCAAGTCCCCTTCATCGATTCCCTGTCGACTCGCGGCCGGGTAGGCTACGCGGCGGCTCGTCACTGGTGTCGCTGCCACCTCCAACAAGACCGACTGCATCGACTCATCGACAACTGTCGGTGTTGTAAACGCCAGCCGAAAGTAGACCCACCACTGAGATGGGAGCGGTGGAGTACAACGGGCCAACCGTGGCCCGAGCCAACCACCGGCGACGGCGCTGATCCCGGTGTGGCCTGGGACCCTATTCCCTGGGGACTCCTCGAGATGGGCCCGGACGCATGAGTGCGGAGAAGATCGCAGGATTCGGCCCCTGGCTCTCGACAGCCGGCCCTTGAGGGTCGACCTCTACGCTCGGGTCAGCACCGAAGACAAGGGGCAGGACCCAGAAGTGCAACTCACTCCCATGAGGGAGCTATCCATCGCGCGGGGCTGGGAGGTGACGGAGTACGTTGACAACGCGTCGGCGGCGGACCTGAGGGGCCGCATCAAGTGGCGCCGACTCCTGGAGGATGCTCGTCGTGGCAAAGTGGACCTGGTTTAGGTCTGGAAGCTGGACCGCATCGCCTGTGCCTTGCAGGTGAAATAGGTTGTATCTCGTGTGCGAGACCATCATGCTCGTCACATGGCCAACCATCTTGCCCCCGCTCTCGATGTCCCGGATGAAGACCGCGCGATCCGGACCACCTGGTCCCGAAGGTACACGCTCTCCAAGCGCTTGGTTACTCGCTCTCGCATCGTGCTACTGGCCAGCGAGGGTCTTCCCAATCGGCAGATTGCAGCCCGGATCGGCACCACGCTCCCCACCGTGCAGCTGTGGCGCTCCCGCTACCAGCGGGAGGGCCTGGGCAGGCTGGAGGTCGACCAGGTGGAGACTTGGTTCTCCCTGCTCGAGCGCAAGGCCATACGCCGCGGCGTATTCCACAGCGTGGCCAATCTCCGGACCGTCATCCAGCGCTTCCTGGACGCCTGGAACGACCAGAAACATCCCTTCAACTGGGTCAAGACACCGGACCAGATCCTGGCCAAAGCCAACCGCTAATCTATTTCAGTAACGGGACGCTAGGTCAGCACTGGACGCCCTCCCATAGCTCACGGAGCTCGATCGGAACGGAGTCGGCCTAAGAATCCTGACGCAGGACATCGACACCACCTCGGCGGCAGGGCGCCTCGTCTTCACCATCCTCGCAGCCGTGACGGAAATGGAGCGCGAACTGATCCGGGAACGAGTGTGGGACGGTAGGGAGAGGGCAACGCTAAAGGGCAAGCAACTCGGCCGGCCACGCCGAGCCCAGCCACTGACCCAGCACCCGCTTTTGCCCGTCGTCGTCTCAGGTCTGGAGGCCGGGCACCTGACTCGGACCAAGGCTGCCCGGAAGCTTCGGATTCGTCGGACACTCCTAGACCAAGCCCTCAGGGCGGTCCGCAATGGGGGTGCCTCCGAACTGCGCTCGCCTGAGATCGAGCCGCAGGCCCGACAGGACGGTCCCAAAGGAAATCTCTCCGGACCGGTCGGTAAGATAGCACGGTGGCAAACTCACGGGTAAGCGCCAGGAAGGACACCGGCCAGCCCGCACTCAGCCGTATCTTGGTTATCCTGGGTGCGGGCGCCTCCAAGACCCTTGGAGCCAGCGAAGACTTGCCCCTAATGGGTCAGTGGGCCACCTTGCTCCATGAATCGATCAATGAGGCTGTACCAGGCATTGCGGACGTGATCGGCTTGCATGAAGCGATGGAGGGGCCGGAATTTGAGCAGGCCCTGGGTGACTTTCTGAAGTGGAGGCAAGCGTTTCCATTGAACCGCCAGTTTCAGTTGTTCGGTTGCCCTGACCCAGCGCGGCGAACGGTCGACAACCGCGAGTCGGACTGGCTCCAGAACAATGAGACCCGGGGCGGGCAAGTCATCGAGGCGATCCGCACCTCGCTCTTTCAGACATACGGTAATTACGTTCTCGATCCGGGCAAATGCGAGAAGGCGTACAAGGCGCTTATTGGAAGCATCGGGTCCGCATCGTTGGCCTTCGCAACGACCAACTACGACCGAGCCGTCGAGATTGCCCTGGAACGGTGCGGCTATGCGAGTATCCACGAGGGCTTCGTCCGACGCACGCACCAAGACACGCCACGCTTCGATCCAAAGGATTTTGGCGACTGGACCAGTTGTGACAGTGCTCACACGACGCTCCTACACCTTCATGGAGCAGTTGGGTGGTACTTGAAGGACGACCAAGTATTCGACTTCTTGGGTGATCGGCCGTATAATAGTGCTTTGGGTGATCCGGTCTTCTTACCGCCTGACCCGTTTAAGGATCCGCTCAACGACGCGAGCGTCGGTGGGATCTGGAACGCGTTCGACCGATTCCTCGAGAACGCTACGCGCGTGCTTGTTCTTGGACACTCCCTGCACGACCCCGTATTGGTGAACCGCCTAGTGACGGCATCTCGCGACAAGGAAGTTCTGATAGCTGGACTTGACCCGCCCGATGCACTGCCTGGAAACTCCGTGTTCCGCCTTCTTGAATTCTCGCCGACCCTTGGATCGGTACCATGGCTACGAGACTGGGTAGAGACGGGGAACGCGGGGGTCGCGTCAGAGCAATTGCGCGCCGGTCACTGATCCGCATCATGGGTCCGACATCAGCTCCGGCCCTCATCTGAGTGATGCGCTGAGAGCCAACCGCGTCACGACTGCGACTGTCGAAAGCCATCCATTGGTTATGACTCTCTCGCGGGCGGCGATGCACCTTTGTGATGAACTGTCGCACTAAGCGCATCCTCGACGGCGGAGTCGATCAGCTCCCTATGGCGCCGGTACTCATCGATGAGGTTAGTTAGCTCGGTGCGCTGACTCTCGAAGAGCGTGACCACGGACGATGGCTTGGCCGGAAGGTGCACCGAGTCAAGGTCACGTACGCAACCGGAAGCAGCGACGACGCCGCGGAGACGGCGGGCCAGTGCGTCGGCCAGGCGGCCTTCGTGCTGGGAGAGGTGCACCGTCGCAGCGGGGGAGGACGATCCGCTTGCGGTGACCACGACCACGAGGCCCATTAGGTCCTGGCCGACGATGACATCGCCGAGTCGAGTGGACCCGGCCCGGTGCTTCTCGATTTCGTCCACCCAGTCGAGCTTGGACAGTTGGCCCCAGTGATACGGCGACCCAACCTCGGGATTCCAGACCTGGTCAGGGACGCTTCGAAGCGACACATCTGCGCGCAGTCGGTCCAGAAGCTCGGGCCACCGTGGGCCGTGGGCGCGAACTAGGCGTTGGACGAGTGAAGCGAGCTGCAGCCCGCTGGCAACCAAGGCTGGTACCGCCTGGCCAAGGTCAGGCATCCCAAGTGTCACTAGGTCGTGCTGCCGCAGCTGGCCCGGTGGCAGCGACTCCGCGATGCCTTGGAACACGGTTGAATTGTAGATGGCGGTCAAATAAGGCGCGGGCACGGAGGCAACAGCCGCGCGGACAACGTGCAAGCCAGACGCGGGTGAGGTGTTGGCTGGCGGAAGGCCGACCACGAGCCTACTACCTCCACCCCAGCGGCTCGTCAGGCAGTACTTGCCCCAACCTTGATCATCAGGACTCGCATCGCCAATGACATCGGCGCGCGCGCGGTGCAGCGACCACCATGGACGGCGTTCACCGCGGTCGCGAGTCTTGAATTCGAGGAGGGCTCGGAAAGGTGCCAGGCGCTCTTCCAGAAGGGGCATACCGTCGGGGAAAGGCGTTCCTGTAATAATCTGCTCATCCGACAGTCCGGCCGGGACGTCTTCCGGCTTGGGGAGATAGATCACGCTCGGAGAGTCGTCGGGGACGACTGCGGCGTACGGGAAGACATCCCGAGTGTTCACAACACGTCGAATCGCTGCGCGTTCATCTGATGATAGTGCGCCAAGCGATGCAACTTCCTTAGCTGTAAGCAGCTGGATTCCTGGATTGCGCCCATCTCGACGGGCCGCTGCTAGCGCGTCTGAGGAGAGCAATCTCTCAGTCTGCACGGTGAGAGTGTTGACAGTGGTCTCGACACCCTTACTCACAACAACTGCGATCTGCGGACCAGACCTAAGTGCCGTGCGCATGTCCTGCTCGCGCCGCGTCAAAAGAACCGGATCCCAGCTCTGTCCCTTAAGAGCATTCGGAGAGACCGAGGAAGTGAAGCTGCGCACCGCACTGGTTGTAGCACCTCGTGAGATCGCCGCCAGTACCGCCTTCCTTTCGACTGCCAGCACAGGACTCGTACTAACGATTGACACCTTCGGCTTGTGGTGGGAGCTGATCGGACCGTCGAGGACCCAGTCGGGGGCAGCATCTCTTCGACCGATGATGATCATGGAGTGTTGGCCCGGCGCATGAGGGAACAACCGGAAGTCCCGGAACAAGATGATGCGCTCTACCGTTGCTCGCGATGCCAAATATGCACGGAGCGGCTTAGCGCCCGCTGCCCTTAGCCAGTACTCAGTGGTGATGAAGCCGAACCTACCCCGTTCTCGCAACTTTGAGACGCCAAGAACGAGAAACCAGTATAGATAGTCCATATGCGGACCCACGAACTCGTCCCAATACGGATACCGGGCTCTCGTCCGCGCCAGCAGAGGAGCGGCAAGCTTTTCGCCTATGTAGGGGGGATTACCACAGGCGACGTCCATCAGAAACCCCGTTGCCCCGGCTCCTTTGATGCGGACCGCGCGCTTGCGCCGGTCTTCGCTGTCTATGAGGAGGTCGTTCGGCAGCAGGACGTCAGACTCCGACTCGATCAGGGTCACAGGCTCATGCATTGATAAAGTATCCGCCGTGATGATGCCTAACGGCGGGATGCGTAACGCACTATCGCCCGACATGGACTGGCCGAGCTGCACTAGGAGGTTGAGCTCGGCGAGATAGGAGGCGAACCGCTGGATCTCGATCCCGTTGAGCCCTTCGGCTACCTGCGTCATCCAGTCTTGGGCTGTCACGGAGGCGCCTCTCGCGTGCGTCTCGAGGTAGCGGACACGGAGTCGGCGGGCAGCTTCCACGAGAAAGCCGCCCGACCCAGTTGCAACGTCCAGTACGCGAAGCTGCCTCCCCTCACGTTCAGCCGCTTCAGCGAGATCCGGGACGCCGATGAGGTCCCAGATGAGAGCGATAATGTCTCTTGGCGTGTAGTATTGCCCGAGCAGTCGTCGGTCAATGCGCTCTAGGCTCTGCTCATAGACTTGGCCTAATACGTCTGATTGGATCTTCCCGAAGTAGGTATTCGCGAGTTCGTAGATGGCGTCCGCATATGCGTCGTCGGATGGGACGTACCAAGTGTAGCCATTCTGCTGATCGAACAGTGACCTATAGCGATGTCGGGCTTTGCGAAAGGCAAAGTCGATGACATCGGTGACCACACCGAGGAACCGCTCCATTTGCCTATCAAACCCGCCATCGTGGAGCATCGGCTCGATGAGGCCGAGGTCTTCCCATGCGCGAACCAACATCAGCCGTGTAGCAGCGTAGTAGGCTACATGTGAACAGTACTGACGGCGAGCAGTACCGAGGTCGGACTGATCAGGTGCGGAGAGAACGGCATCCAGTGTAATGGCGTCCGCGGACTCCACACCCAGGCGCCCGGCCATGAGGCGTAGCTCACCCGTGAGTGTCTCCCGCTCTGACGCTGACGTGGTGAGGGGATCCGAAAGTGCACCGCTCCGCACCTGGGCTTCAACGTCGGCGGACAGCACGCGCACGACACGGTCCAGTCGGAGGGTTAGCCAGTCACTTGAGGTAGTCTCAGATAGGGTGTTCCACTCGGGGGAGTCACGTACCTGCTGTAGCTTTTCGGTCCGGGTCAGCCGGCGCCGTTTGAACTCTTGGATAAGTCTGGCGAGGGCCTTCGCATCAACGGTACGAGCCATGACGTCTTCTGGACCGCTGAGCAAGGCCTGCAAGTTTACGCGGTAACGCTCAGTCAACTTTCCATGGGGATCGAGAGTGAATATTCGTGCTCCCACAAGGTTGGTGAGTACCACCTGTCGTATCCGGGGATGGCCATCAGTGAGATAGCGCGTGATCTGAGCGTCGTGCCCGATAAGAGCAGTACCCTCCGACGTGCCTTTGGTCTCGAACACAAAGGGGTGGGTTACTGCGTCAGCAGGAGTGAAGTCGGGCTTTATCCCAGGTGCTGTGTCTTCGGGAGCGAGATCCGCGTTCGGTTCGTAACCGAGAAGTTGATGAGCAAAGGCCGGGAAGACGAAGGGCTGAACGAGCTTCTCTTCATCGCTGAAACCCCGGCCCGAGATGTGCTCGGCCCAACTGTGTCGCTTACCACCCCACGTGACCACGGTGGATGCTGCGAATGCCCGCCAGCGCCTGAGCGCGTCCAGCTCAGCCGGAGGCAACCCGGACGTGGTGCCTCCGGCAAAGGATTTGGTCCGCCCGCTAGTGTTCACTCCTCGGTTAGAGCCGTGTCGGGCTCATTGAGCCCTTCCCGATCCAGTTCCGGCAGGGAAAGCGTTCTGAGTTTGACTCCGATTTCGTTCTCGATACAGAGATCTGCGAGACCATTCCCGTCCAGCAGGCCGATTGCGGCTTTGCCGTCGGCGCGGGCCTCCAGCTGGGCTTCGCTGGTGAAGTCGGCTGTGGTGACTACAAGACCACGTTCGTCAACTCGCAACGCGCCGCGCAGCTCCCGTACTACCCGCGGCCCAACTGTATGCTGCCAACGCTTGGCCTGAACTTTTGTCTTTACCGATGTCAACCCCCTGAGAGAGAGGACAGCCTCGGCGTCGACTCCTCCGTCTCCGCTTCGTCCTTGGTGGACGACCTCGAACTCCAGGGCCCTCAAGACACGGACGACGAACTGTTCGAAGCCTTCTGGGCTCAGCGACTCTATGGCGTCCCTGAGCTCCCGCCTTACTCGGGCTCTTTGCCGTTCAACCACTTTTGCGACGTCGTCGGCTCCGCGCGGCGTCTCAGTATTGTCAAGTGGCTTGAGACGGCTCCGAGCGAGACCTAGGAGCTGGGTTTCCTCGGCCGGTGACAACCTCCCAGCGGTGCCTTGGAAGCCCAGCAGTGACCGGCACGACGACAGCAGCGGATCTGCCTTGATCTCGCTCCTGGCTAGGTAAGGATCGAGTTCGTGAGTGAACACAAGGTCAACGCGCCACTTGCTGAACTCCATCTCCTCAGTCAGGTAGGGGGCGCCCGTCACGGTTGCTAGGTAGTAGATCCCGGGCTCGTGAGGCCCGACAACTGACATCCAGACGGAGTCGCCGACAGCGATCTCCTTCCGATATTCGGGCGCACTCCACCAGTCTTGGCCTTTACTTTTGACCGTGGTGAAGAGATCGTAGAGCTTGGGGTTGGCTTGAAATACCCAGGCCGGCATCCGATCGTCGCCTCCTTAACGTCCGCATTGAGCGCTGGATACCATGGGCAAGTGGGCCCCGAAACACTGGTGGCACGCGGACGACTGGCGACCCGTTCGTGCCGTCGCGGCGGGGACCCGTGGCTCCAGGTCAGCGGTAGTATGACACTGCTCGGTCCGGAGAGATTTCCTTTGGGACTGCCCTGTCGGGCCTGCGGCTCGATCTCAGGCGAGCGCAGTTCGGGGGCACCGCGATTCGGGACCGAGTTGGGCCGGTGGTTTAGTCTGGACTCCTGGATCTCCACGCGGCCGCTCGCCAGGACCCTTTGCACTAGAGTGGGCCCGAGGGCCGCGCTGTATCCCTGGGAGAGGCAGCTGGCTTGGACTCGGAACTCAAGCCTTGCCTCGGGCCGGACGTGCTGATGGAACTGACCGTGCCCCGCTTGCGGTACCA
>JAJYWM010000240.1:10805-12886 GCA_021791455.1 bacterium
CCCCGAAAAGTGAGCCAGGGGACCAACTTCCTGGTTCCCCACAAGGCAAGTGTGGTGCTCCCAGGGGGAAGCTCAGGTAGGCCAGGATGTCGTCCTCGGCACAGCGCACCATCTTGGCCGCCTTGGGTACCGTGGGCTCCCGCCGCTCGGGCACCTGGACCGTGGCGGCTTTTCCGGCCTCCCTGGTGGGCTGAGCGTAGATGGTCCTCACCAGGGCCAGCACAGCCGTCGCCGTGCCAGGCCAGGGCCACAACCTCGACCGTGGACTCGGGGACGAGTCCGGCAACCTCGGACCCTGGTGAGAGGTCCTCAAGCCTGGCTATGGGCACTCCTCCTCAGGTTTCGTCAGACTTGGCGGCAGGCAAGAAGTTACGCCCCGCCAGCCACCGGCGCTCGAGTTGGGCTGAATCGTACTTCACCCGCCGCGAACCGGCCGTACTGGGATAGGCAGCCCTCCTGGCGGGGCAACGGTCGCAGGAGGGTGCCGCGCAGCTCTGGGGAACGCAACTACCTAGGCCGGGCGCGGTGAGGACCGCCGTTGGCACCTGCCGTGGGTGGTGAAGAGTTGCGCTCCCTATCGCCCCCGCAGCTCGCCGATGATCTGGTCGGTGTCCCCCTCCAGCTTGAGGGTCCCATATGCCTGGGCTATTCCCGGAGTCATCCGGGTCACGGTGATCCGGGTGCCGGCCTCGTCGAGCTCCACGAAGCACTCCTCTCCCGGCTCCGCCACTAGTTCAGCCACCAGCTGTCGAGGGATGACGAGATCGCCATTGTCCGCCACTCGAATTTTCATGGCGGCAGGGTAGCTCCGACGTGCGAAAACAGCAAGCGGTGGGTCTCCAAGTGGCGGAAGGGTAACTTGCGACCCCCGGGCCGCGGTCGGCGCGCCTCCCGCTTCGTCCCTGCTTCCGCACAATTGAGGCCCTCGAAGTGCACCCAGATGGCACAGTTGCGATTGTGGACCGGTCCAGATAAGCTGCACCTGTGGTAAGGTACGTCCTGGACCGAGACAGCTCCGACCCGCTATATCAGCAGCTGGCGACCGCCCTCCGGCGGGAGATCGAGGATGGCCGGCTGCCTCCGGGGGTGGCCTTCCCCTCGGAGCGCAAGCTCATGGCCAGGTATCACGTGACCCGGGCCACGGTACGGAGCGCCCTGGGGGTGCTGAAGCAGGAGGGGAGGGTGGAGTCGGAGCACGGCTCTGGGAGCTTCGTCCGAGACCCCAAGGCCGAGCGCCGGCGGGTGGAGGCAAGGGCGGTAGGCACCGCCCGGCCGCGGGTCGGGCCGATGGAGGAGCCGGCAGCTGAGCCATCCACCGAGCGAGCCTTCAAGATCCAGGGGCTGATCGGGGACCTCACTCGGAGGATCCCCGTCACCCCCTGGGTGGCGGAGCTTCTCCAGGTGGCTCCGGGCACCGTGGTGCTGGTCCAGGAGGGGACCGGGATCGACGTCACTGGGGCCCCGATCCTGGCCCGGGTGTGGCTGCACCCGGAGGCGGAGGAGAAGGCCCAGATCCGTGAGGAGGAGCTGAGCGGCTTCTGGCTGCCGGACCTCCTCAAGTTCAAGGGGCTGCCCGGGGAGGAGGGGGAGGACGTGGTGGAGGCCTCCATGCCGACGCCCCACCTGAAGGCGCTCTTGGCCCTACCGGATGGGGTGCCGGTGCTGCAGCTGTACCGCGTGATGCGGGAGCAGGACCAGGTGGTGGCGGTGATCGAGAGCCACCTGCCCGGCGACATGACGACCCTGGTCTTCCCCCGGGTACAAGAGGGGTTCTGAGAGCCGGTCCCTGACCGCCAGCCCCTTGGGGCCGATCTCCTCCCAGGTACCTCCCCGCGGCCCGGAAAAGTGGTACGCGCCACCTCTTGACATCCCTGGCGGACCTGCTAACCTGGACCGGTCCACATGGGCCGGAGTACTGGCCAGCACAGGAGGTGGGAGATGTCCAAGGACCTGCGGAGCCCACGAGGGGGCGAAAGGAAGGACGTAGAGGGCAGTTATGAGAGGTGCGAGCTGCCCTGGTGGGCGATGATGCCGGGAGGACGACCGCCGGACGGCTGGGTGCGTCCCGACAGGAAGGTGGG